>JBEIGA010000242.1:0-6312 GCA_040382135.1 Acidimicrobiales bacterium | reverse complement strand
GTGAGCTCCCGGTCGGTGGCGTCCCGGCGGAGCTCGTCGAGGATGCGGCTCGCCTCGACGCGGGCGTCGAGCGCCGTCAGCATGCGCGCCGCCACCCACACGACGCCCGCCGCGTCCCGCTGGCGTCCGACCATGCGACGACAGGCGGTCCGCAACGCCCGGGGATCGGACGCCACCGCGACCAACGCCGCCGCCGCCTCGCGCAGCACGAGGTCCTCGGGGGCGTCGCCCGCCCGGGCCACCGCCCGCAGCCGCTCCATCGGATGCATGGACGCGACCCTATCCGCAGCCGCATCGACGGAGCCCCGCCCATCGGCCCGATGCGCCCGCCCGCAGGGCGGGTGCGCTACCGTTCCCGGCCGTGGCAACCGACCCCGCGCTCGACGTCGCGCTGCAGCCCCTGGGCGGAGAGGCCCGGCCCCTCGAGGAGTGGCTGACCACGTTCCCGCTCGCGATGGTGGTGCTCGACCCGTACACCTACGAGAGCAGCTGGATCCTCGAGACCGCCCGGCGCATCCTCACCACCTACACGGGTGCGGGCGTGCGGCCGTGCTGGCTGGTGTGCGCCCCCGAGGAGCAGGCCGCCACGTTCCTCGGCCCGCTGGCCGACGAGCTGCTCGTCTTCGTCGATCCGGACCGTGCCCTCGTGTCGTCGCTCGGGCTCGAGCGGCTCCCGGCGTTCGTGCTCATCCGCCAGGACGGCCACGTCACCGCGGCCGCCGAGTCCTGGACGCCCGAGGCCTGGCGTGACGTCACCGAGGCGCTGTTCCGCCTCACCCGCTGGCCGCGGCCCACCATCCCCGCCGCCGGCGACCCCCTCCCCTACGAGGGCACCCCGGCGCTCGGCTGATCGGGCCCCTCGCCGGCCTGCCCGGCCCTCTCGGCCTGCACCGCCCGCCAGTTCCGCACCGCTCGTCGGCTGAGCGCCGTGACGACCAGGAAGGCGATCGCGCCGTGGGCCCCGACCCACACCCAACCGACGGCCCCTTCGGCCAGCAGCGCCCGCTGGGCCACGGTGACCGCGGCCACCACGGCGAACGCCACGATCAGCAGGGCCAGGTTCCGGCCCCGCCACTCCCAGGGGGTCAGGGCGTGGGCGAGCCGTTCGGTGGTGGTGGGCGCCGGCACGGTGGTGCAGGCTACGCGGCGTGAAGATCAGGATCGGCTTCGGCTTCGACACCGCGCTCACCCCGGACCTCGAGCGCTTCTCGACGGTGGTCGACGAGCTCGAGCGGCTCCGCTTCGACAGCCTCTGGGTCACCGAGCGGCTCAACTCGGCCACCCTCGACCCGCTGGTCGCCATGACCGCCGCCGCGAGCCGGACCCGCCGCCTGAAGATCGGCGCGTCCGTGATGGTGCTGCCCGGGCGCAACCCGGTCGTGCTGGCGAAGGCGCTCGCCAGCCTCGACCGTCTCTCCGGCGGGCGGCTCCTGCCCGCGTTCGGGCTCGGTGTGGCGAACGCCGCCGAGCACCAGGCCTTCGGCGTCGGCCGGATGGATCGGGCGCCCTGGTTCGACGAGGCCCTACCGCTCATGCGCCGCCTCTGGACCGGTGAGGTGGTGCACCACCCCGGCCCGCGGTTCCCGCTCGACGGCGTGCAGGTCCTGCCCCGACCGGTGAAGGGGGACCTCGACGTCTGGCTCGGCGGGGCCGCGCCGGCCGAGCTCCGGCGTGCCGGCCGGCTGGGCGACGGCTGGCTGCCCTCGTTCACGACCCCAGCGCTCGTCCGCGAGGGCATCCTCACGGTGCAGCGCGCCGCCCACGATGCCGGCCGGGAGATCGACCCGGAGCACTTCGGCGTCCTGCTCCCCTACGTGCGCGGCCCCGTCCCGGAACGACTGGCTGCCGTGGTCGCGCTCCGGGCGCCGGACACCGACGTCGGCGACGTGATCGTGTCGGGCCCGAGCGGGCTGCGGGAGCGGATCGAGCGGTTCGTCCTGGCCGGGGCGTCGAAGTTCGTGGTGTTCCCCTTCGACGAGCCCCCGGACTGGCACGAGGAGCTCGGGGTCCTGGCCGAGGAGCTGCAGCCGCTCGAGACCTGACGGACCCTGGCGGCACGGTCCCCGGCGGCCCAGGCTCAGCTGCAGACGGTCAGGCGGATCGTGTCGTCCGCGGTGCGGTCGAGCTCGCCGTCGGCGGGACCGTCGAGCCAGGCGTCGAGGGCGTCCTCGAGCTCGTCGGCGTCCTGATCGTCGTCCATCAGGAAATCGGCGCGCACACAGGTCGAGTCGCCGTCGTCCCACGACACGAACCAGTCACCGGCCCAGCCGTCGATCGCGTCCCGGGCGTCGCCCGGCCCGACGGCCTCCGTCAGTAGGACGAACAGGGTGCCCACGCCGAACAGCCCGTCCTCGACCACGGCGCCGTCGGCGGGCGGTGGGGCGACCTCCTCGGCCCCCTCGCCGGCCAGGAAGCGTTCGGGGTCGAGCACCTGCTCGCTCGTCACCGGCGGCTCCTCGAACGCAGCGTCGAGCGCGGCCTGCCCCTCGGCGTCGAGCAGGACGCCGACGAGCTGCTCCCCCGCCTCGTAGGGCAGGAGCTGCAGCTGCAGGAAGGTGTACGAGAGCACCGACAGATCGATGCCGGTGCTGAGCGCGAGCTCCTCGGCCTGGACCTCTCGGCGCTCCGAGGCCGAGAGCGTGGCCCGGTAGCGGTTCTCGATGGCACGGGCGTTGCCCTCGGTGACCGCCTGGAGGCCGAAGCCGACCTCGTCGTCACGGTCGTCGTACTCGGGTCGGAAGAGCTCGAAGTGCTGGTCGTCGAGGGCGTGCACCAGCTCGTGGGCGACGACGACCCTCACGAAGGGCGTCACCGCGCCGCCGCGCACCACGAGCTCCCCGGTGTCGGTCACGTAGAAGCCGCCCACGGCACCGTCGCCGAACGCGGCGTACGCGTCCGGGATCGTGACACCCTCGGGCAGCACGGCGAGCGCCTGGTAGATGCCCGTGAAGTGCTCGATCAGCTCGGCCTGCTCGGCGAAGTCCTCCTCGAGGAGCTCCCGGTAGCGAGCGCTGAACGCGTCGCCCTCGAGGACCACGACCTCGGGCCGCTCGAGGAACTCGAGCCCGCGCGCCTCCTCGACGAACACCATCAGCTCGTCGACCATCGCCTGGATGGCGTCGCCGTCCTCGGGGACCGTCGTCGTGGTGTCGGGCGCCGTGGTGGTGGTGGTGCCGTCCGGCACCGTGGTGGTCGTGTCACCGGGGGCTCCGGTGGTGGACGACGCCGGGGTCGTCGTCGTGGTGGTCGATCCCGCCGACTCGACCCGCTCGTCCGGGCCGAGCAGTGCCGCGACGAGGGCCACCACGACGGCCACGGCGACGGCGACGCCCGCGCCGAGCAGCACCTTCCGGCGATCCGGCCCGGACGACCCGGGAGCGGGCGACGGGGGCGCCGGCGGCGGGGAGCCCGGCGGCGGGAGCGGGGGAAGCGGCGGGAGGGGCGGCTCGGTGGGCGTCATGACCGGTTCCTGTTCGAGGTCGACGGGAGGATGGGCGACGAGGAGAGGGGCGACGAGGAGAGGGACGACGAAGGGTGCGGGATCACGGGATGTCCTCGGTCCTGAGGCCATCGGCATCGAGCACCCGCAGGTGGAGGACGACCGGGCGCGCCGGGCGGTTCGTCCGGTCGAAGGCGATCGTGCCGAGCAGGGTGTCGACGGGATCGTCGGCCAGCGCCGACGCGACGTCGGCGGCCTCCGTCGTGCCCGCCTGCTCGACGGCGGCGGCGTACAGCTCCACGGCGGCAGCGGCGGCGAACGCCGCTTCGTCGAGGGACGTGCCGGCGGCAGCGGCGAGCGCCGCTCGGCGAGGCGCTGCGGGATCGGCGCGGTCCGGTCCCGGCATCCTGCCCACGACCGCCACCCGACCGACGGTGCCGGGATCCGTCCCGAGCAGGTCCTCGGCGGCGGCTCCGACGAGGACGGGACCGGCCCAACCGGCGGCCCGCAGACCCGCGACGAGGGCCGCAGTGCTCGGCGCCCCCGCACAGGACACCACGGCACCCGCCGCCTGCGTCACGGCGGCCACGATCGCGTCGGCCGGCGTCGGGCCGTCCGCGGTCGGATCGTCCCCCGGGAGGTCGACGGTGACCAGGACCTGCCCGTCGAGCGCGGCGAACCGCTCGGCGAAGGCCTCGCACCGGGCGATGGAACCGGGCAGGGCGAGGTCGGTGACCGCCACGGCGGTCGTCGCCCAACCGGCGGCGGCGTTCGCGAGCGCGAACCCCTCGACGTCCGCGGGCACCCCGAGGCTGAAGGTGGCGGGTCCGACGACGGCACCGACCTCGGCGGTCGGTGCACAGGCGGAGATCGCCACGGCGTCACGGTCCTCCGCCACGGCTGCGCCCGCAGCGGCCAGGTCGCTGCGGCAGCCGAGCACCACCAGCGCGGCGCCGGCCGCGAGGACGTCCTCGGCGGCGGAGACGGTGCGGTCCAGGTCGGCGCCGCCGTCACGGACCTCCAGCCGGACGGGCCGACCGAGGAGCCCGCGGTCGTCGAGATCGGCGACGACCGCCCGCAACGCCGCCTCGGACGCGGCCGCCGTGCCGTCCGCTCCGGAGAGGTCGAGCACCGCGCCGACGACCACGGGCTCGGGCTCGGCCGTGCCGGGCGGGACGGTGGCGGGCTGGACGGTGGCGGGCACGGTCGACGAGGGCGGCGCCGCAGCGTCCTCGGCACCGCAGGCCCCCGAGCCGAACAGCGCCAACCCGGTCACGACCGCGCCGATCCAGCCGGATCGGGTGGGGCGGGGAGGACGCACGCCTGGAGGCTATGCCCGACCCCGCCCCGCGAGGACGCGGCTCGCGAAACGCCTGCTCAAGCCCGGGGAACGCGGCGCCGACAACCCGACTCATGAGCCAGTCCACCGGCGCATCCGAGGAACAGGTCTGGCGACCCAAGCCCTGGGTCGCGCTCGGCGTGAAGGTGCTCATCGTCGGCACCCCCATGCTGCTCGCGTTCTGGGTCACCCGGGTCCTCAGCGAGGCCCTCGGCCCGTCCTCGGACACCGTCGGGCGGGTGGCGCGCATCGCCCTGCTGGTGGTGGCGTCCGTGAGCGTCTACGCCGCCACCGATCGGCTCGTCCGCCGCCTGAGCCCGCTGTCGACGATGCTCAAGCTCAGCCTGATCTTCCCGGCGGAGCGGCCCTCGCGGCTGCGCATCGCCCTGCGCACCGGCAGCGACGCCCAGCTGCGCCAGCGCATCCGCGACGTCGCCGAGCACGGGCTGGGGGCCACGCCCACCGAGGCGACCCAGCGCCTCCTCGAGCTGGTCGCCGCCCTGAACGTCCACGACCGGATGACCCGCGGCCACTGCGAACGGGTCCGCGTGCTCACCGACCTCATGGCCGTCGAGCTCGGGCTCGGCCGGGAGGACCGCTCCCGCCTCCAGTGGGCGGCGCTGCTGCACGACATCGGCAAGCTGGTCGTCCCCACCGAGATCCTCAACAAGACCTCGCGGCTCACCGACGACGAGTTCTCCGTCATCAAGCTGCACCCGGCCGCCGGCTACAAGCTCGTGGAGCCCCTCCGGGAGTGGCTCGGCCCGTGGTCGCTCGCCGTGCTCGAGCACCACGAGCGCTGGGACGGCGGCGGCTACCCCCGCGGCCTCGCGGGCACCGAGATCAGCCTCGCCGGCCGCATCGTCTGCGTGACCGACACCTACGACGTCATCACCAGCGCCCGCAGCTACAAGAAGCCCATGAGCGCCGCAGCGGCGCGGGCCGAGCTCGCCCGCTGCGCCGGCGGCCAGTTCGACCCGGCGATGGTGAAGGCCTTCCTCCGGATCGGGCAGAGCCGGACCCGGTTCGCCGGTGGCCTGCTGTCCTGGCTGCCGAACCTGCCCGGCTCGGTCGGTCAGGTCGCCACCCAGGTGGCGTCGAACACCGCCACGGCCTCGCTCGCGACCGTCACCATCGCCGCCGCCGCCGTGGCCGTCCCGTCGCTGCCCCTGACCGTGCCCGACGCGCCGGCCACCGAGGCCGCCGCGGCCATGGTCGTCGAGGAGCCGCCCGCGCCGGTCGAGGCCGCTGCCGATGCGCCCATCACCCCGCAGGCTGCGGCGGCCGGCACGGATGTCGCGGTCACCGAGACGACGGCGCCGTCGGCACCCGCAGGGACGGCCGCCCCCCTCGCGGGTGCGCCGGCGGGTGCCCTCCCGACCGGAGCCACGACGACCACCACGGCGACCACGGCGACCACGGCGACCACGGCGACCACGACCACCGCGTCCACGGTGCCCGCCCCTCCCGCCGGCCCGGGCGACCGCGCCCCGGTCGCCGTGCGCGACCTCGCGACCGGTCCAGGCGGCCGACC
>JBEIGA010000241.1:0-6351 GCA_040382135.1 Acidimicrobiales bacterium | reverse complement strand
GAGATCCTCGAGCTCGCCGACCGGATCGTCGTGCTGTTCCGGGGCCGGATCATCGGGGAGCTGTCCCGCCGTGAGGCGGACCGCGACCGTCTCGGCCTTCTGCTCGGCGGGGAGCCCGGATCGCCCGGAGAGGGGGCCGCGTGAAGGCGCCGGCCCTCTACGCCGTCAGCGTCGGCGTCGCCCTCGTGCTGTCGGCCCTCCTGATCGTGGGGACGGGTGGCTCGGCGACCGCCGTGGTCGAGGCCCTGCTCGACGGGAGCGTCCGCAACCCGGGCCGATGGGGCGACACCGTCAACGTCGCCGCGCCGATCCTCCTCGTGGCGCTCGGCGCCATCGTGTCGACGAAGGCCGGTCTCGTGAACATCGGCCAGGAGGGTCAGCTCCTCCTGGGCGCGGCGTGCGCCACGTTCGTCGGCGTTCGCCTCTCCGGACCCGGCCCGTTGGTCCTGGTCGCCCTGCTCGCGGCGGGAGCGATCGGGGGTGCGCTGTGGGCAGGCGTCCCCGGGCTGCTCCGCTACCGCCGAGGCGTGCCCGAGGTGCTCACGAGCCTGTTGCTCGTGACCGTGGCGGCGAACCTCGTGGGCTACGGGCTCAAGCGCGAGTGGCTGCTGCTCGGCCCCGCGGGAGAGCGCGCCGACCGCGACCAGATCAGCGAGCAGCTGGACCCCTCGGTCCGCCTCCCGCGGCTCGAGCTGTTCGGCAACGAGCTGTCCTCCGGGGCCCTCCTGGCCGTCGTGCTCGCCGCCGCGGTCGGCGCCGTGCTCGCGTGGTCCGTCTGGGGGTTCCGGTTGCGCGTCCTTGGCCGTAGCCCTCGGGTCGCGCTGCGCGTCGGCGTCGCGGAGACCCGCTACGGGATGGGGGCGATGCTCGCCTCAGGAGCGTTCGCCGGTCTCGCCGGGGCGGTCATGCTCGCCGGCGGCGACTTCGGGAGGTACCAGCTCGTCCCCGGCTTCGCGGTCTCCATCGGCTGGACCGGCCTGCTCGTGGCGCTGGTCGCCCGAGGACGGGCGCTCGTCGCCGTGGGCGTCGCGCTCGTGTTCGCCGCGCTGCGCACCGGATCCGGCTTCCTGGCGGCCACCGGCGTCGAACGTCGCATCACCGATGTCGTCCAGGCCCTGCTCGTCCTGGCGTTGCTGATCCCACCGGCGAGCCTGTTCCTCCAGGACCGACGCCGGTCGGCCACCGCCGATCGGACGAAGGTCTGAAGGGGGCGGCGTGGGCGAGCTGCTCTCGGCGATCGGTGACGTGCTCACGGCGGAGTCGGCGTACGCCGGTGCGGTGCGCTTCGCCGCAGTCCTCGCGTTCGCCGCCATCGGCGAGTGGATCGCCGAACGTGCCGGCACCCTCAACATCTCGGTCGAGGGCATGATGCTCGCCGGAGCCTTCGGCGCGGCGATGGGCTACGACGCCACGACGAGCATCCCGGCCGGGCTGGTCCTCGGGATGCTGCTGGGCACCGTCGTGGCCCTCGTCCAGGCGGAGATGAGCCACCGGCTCACGGCCGACACCTTCGTCGTCGGGCTGACCCTCAACATCCTGGTGCTCGGCCTCGTCGGCTTCCTCGCCGGCGTCCGGCAGCCGGAGAGCCGCACCGCCGCGGTCGTCGAGATCCCCCTGCTGTTCGACATCCCCCTGGTGGGACCCGCCCTGTTCGCCCAGTCCTGGCCGCTCTACCTGCTCTACCCGGTGATCCCCGCCGCCTTCTGGCTCGTGTACCGCACCCGTTGGGGCCTCGAGGTCCGGGCGGTCGGGGAGGACCCGCAGGCGGCGGACGTCTCCGGCATCCACGTCAACCTCCGTCGCCGCCAGGCGATCCTCCTCTGCGGCGCCCTCGCCGGGCTCGGCGGCGCCTACCTCCTGCTCGGGCAGGTGGGCCGGTTCGACGACGGCATGGTCTCTGGACGGGGGTTCATCGCGGTCGTCGCGGTGATCTTCGGCGGCTGGACGCTGCGGGGCACGATCCTCGGATGCCTGCTCTTCGGCACCGTGCTGTCGTTCCGACTCACCCTGCCGGCGCTCGGCTACGAGCTCAACACCGAGCTGCTGTCCTCGCTGCCGTTCCTCGTGACCATCCTGGCGATGGCGCTCTTCGCCCGCCGGGTGCGCCGGCCGCAGGCCCTCGCCCTCCCGTTCGTCCGGGGTCTGCGCTGATGCGATGCGAGAAGGGGTGCCGATGAAGGCCGTGCTCCACCACGAGGCCGGAGGACCCGAGGTCCTCCGGTTCGTCGACGTCCCCGACCCCGAGCCGGGACCGCTCGACGTCGTCGTCCGGGTCGCGGCGTGCGCGCTGAACCGGCTCGACATCGTGCAACGCAACGGGTGGTTCCAGCTGCCAGGGTTCACCTACCCGCACATCGCCGGAATGGACGTGGCCGGCGAGGTCGTGGCGGTGGGCTCGGCGGTCACCGCGGTGGCCGAGGGCGACCGGGTCGTCGTCGACCCCTCCCTCGCCGGCGTGCCGGAGGGGTCACGGCTCGCCGACAGGGCCGGCCCGGACGGGGAGCCGGCGGTGATCGGTGGCACCGTGCCCGGCGGGTACGCCGAGCTCTGCCTCGTGCCGTCGACCCACGTGTACCCGGTCCCGGACGACCTGCCGCTCGAGCAGGCGGCCACGTTCCCCACCTGCTTCCTCACGGCGGCCCACGCCCTGTTCGACGTCGGAGGGTTGCGGGCCGGCGAGACGGTCATGATCCACGCCGCGGGCAGCGGGCTGTCGGTCGCGGCGATCCTCCTTGCGAAGCACGCCGGGGCGACCGTCCTCGCCACCGCGGGGAGCGACCACAAGCTCGAGCGTGCGCTGGCCCTCGGCGCGGACCACGTGGGCGACAACCGCACCGGCGACAACCGCACCGGCGACAACCGCACCGGCGATGTCGCCGCCTTCGCCCGTGCCGCCACCGACGGGCGCGGCGTCGACATGGTGTTCGACCACGTCGGCTCCGCGCTGTTCGGCGCGTCGTTGGCCGCGCTCGCCGTCCGCGGTCGCCTCGTCACCTGCGGGAACACGTCCGGGGACACCGCCACCATCCCGTCGCTCGGGCAGCTGTTCCACGCGCGGCTGTCGATCCTCGGGTCGGACGCCTACCGGCCGGAGGAGTTCGGACCGGTGTGGGAGACCTTCTGCGCCGCGCGGTTCCCGGTCGTGATCGACGGGGAGTACCCGCTCGCCGAGGCGGCGACGGCGCAGGCCCGGCTCGAGTCGGGCGACGTCTTCGGGAAGCTCGTCCTGCGTCCGTGAACCCGCCGAGGCCCCGGGCTCAGCCCCAGACCTCCCGGGCCTTGGTGTAAACGCCCTGGTCGTAGGAGAACTCCACCGTGTTGCCGTCCGGGTCCCGCAGCATGCAGATGTAGCCGATGGGCGCGGGCATCTCGGTGGGCGCCATCCCGAGCCAACCCGCAGCCCGACCTCGCTCGGCGATCCGGTCGATCTCCGCGCGTTCGGCGACCTCGATGCCGAGGTGCGCGAAGGGGGCGAGGACCTCCTGCGGCGCGCCCTTGAACGGGTCGGTCTCGGGGAGGAACTGGGCGAGCACGAGCAGGAAGGGGGTGTCGGGCTGGTCGGACATGCCGAGCCAGGCACCGAACCCGAGGTCGTCCTGGCGACGGTCGAGCAGCTCCAGCGGGGTGTACTCGGTGTACCAGGCGATCGACGCGTCGATGTCCCGGACCCGGAGAGCGATGTGGGTCCACCGGGCCGTCGGCGGGTGCAGCCGGTAGGTGTCCTCGCCCATGGGTCCGAACCTACCAGTGGGTCCGGCCCGCCTCCGCACCCTCAGTCGACCCACACGGTGGCGCCCGCCGCCGGCGCGCACCGCCAGCCGCCGAGGCGCTCGGCGGGCAGTTCGGCGTCGACGAGGGCAACGACGCACCCGCCGAAGCCGGCGCCGGTGAGCCGGGCGCCGTGGACCCCCGGCACCGCCCGGAGCCGGTCGCACAGCTCGTCGAGCACAGGCGTGGACACCTCGTAGTCCTCGGCCAGGCTGCGGTGGCTCTCGTCCATCAGGCGGCCGGCGGAGGCGGCGTCGGCCGCGGCGAGTGCCGCGACGAAGTCCAGGACCCGCCGGTTCTCCCCGACCACGTGCCGGGCGCGGCGCCGGAGCTCCGACGGCAGCCGGTCGAGGTCCGCCGGCGAGGCGTCGCGGAGCGGGCCGACGATCGCCTCGGCGGCCTCGCACGAGGCGCGTCGGGCCGCGTAGGCGGACCCGGCGAGCGTCCGCGGCACCCCGGAGTGGACCACCTGCACCGCGAGCCCCTCGGGCAGAGTGACGGGGGCGGTCTCGAGGCTGCGGCAGTCGATCAACAGGGCTGCGCCGGCCTCGGCCTCGCAGACCACGAGCTGGTCCATGATCCCGCACGGCACCCCCGTAGCGACCTGCTCCGCCCGTTGGCCGAGGAGCGCCCGCTCCCGGCGCGCGTCGAGCGGATGACCGAGGGCGAGCGCCACGGCGACCTCCAGCGCCGCCGACGAGGACAGCCCGGCGCCGATGGGGACGGTGGTGGTGACCGTGCCCGTCACCCCGGCCGCGGGGCGCACCTCGGCCGCGACCGCCGCGACGATGCGTCCCCAGACCGGCAGCACGGCGGCCGGGTCCTCGGGGACGAGCGGGAGGTCCACGGCATCGGGCTCGTCGGCGGAACGCAGCACGATCCGGTCGCCGCCGACCTCGACGGTGACCGTGGTGGCGAGCGGGATCGCCATGGGCAGCACCAGCCCGCCGGTGTAGTCGGTGTGGTCACCGATCAGGTTCACCCGACCCGGTGCCACCGCGGTCCGCCGCATCGCTCGTCCCCCCCTGCGCCCTGCCGCGCTCAGGCCGGCGCCGCGTCGAGCGCGGCCCGCTCCTCACCGAGTGGCGGGGGCGCCACGGCGAAGCGGCCGACGGTGGGCCGCACCACGTACATGGCCGCGGCGCCGAGGGCCGCGCCGATGATGAGCACCACGAGGGGTGCGGTGAAGTCGGCCGGCACGTGGGGGTCGTTGTCGCCGAGCAGGGCGAAGGCCACCTGGATGCCGGCGCCGGTCCCGATTGCGCCTGCGGTGTGCAGGATCCCGGTGGCGACACCGAGGCTCGACTGGGGGACCGAGTTGGAGACGGCGGTGCTCCCCGCCGGGGCGCAGATGCCGAACGTGGCGCCCGAGAGGGCGAGGGCCACCACGACGAGCCCGATCGTCTCGGTCCGGGCGCCGAGCAGGAAGGCGACCATCGAGAAGAGCATCGCGGAACCGCCCACCAGGCCCGCCCAGCGTTCGCCGAGGCGCGCCGTGAGCGCGCCGCCGATGGGCGAGACGAGGCTGAACGTGCCCGGCCGGATCACGAGCAGGAACGTCAGCGTGCCGAGGGCCATGCCGAACACGTCCTGCAACAGGATCGGCGTCAGCACCAGGCCACCCATGTACGCCATGTTGAGCAGGAAGTAGGCGACCAGGGGGCCCGAGACGTTCGGCATCCGGAAGAAGGAGAGCGGCACGAGCGGGTGGGCGACGCGGCGCTCGACCATCACGAAGCCCATGAGCGCCAGGGGCACGACGGCGAGCACGGCGAGGGTGACCGGATCGCCCCAGCCCCGGGTGCCACCGAGTTGCAGGCCGAGCATCGCCCCGAGCGACGCCGTGGCGAGCACCATGCCCCCGCGCACGTCGACCGTGCCGGGGCTCTTCTCCTCCTCGCCGCGGATGATGAACGCCGATGCGGCGACGGCGACGGTGGCGAGCAGGCCGTAGGCGACGAACACCGTCCGCCAGCCGAGCCACTCGATGAGCGGGCCGCCCGTGGCGAGGCCGATGGCCGGGGCACCGGTGTTCACGAGGTTGAACCAGCCCATCGCCCGGGGCCGGTCGTCGCCGGGGAAGCGGGCGAAGATCAGGGCCATCCCGTTGGGGCTCGCCATCGCCGCGCCGATGCCCGCGATGAACCGCAGCGCGACGAGGAGGGGTGCCGCGCCGACGGCGAACGAGGCAAGGGTGGCCACGGAGAACAGCGCCCCGCCCGCGAGGAAGACGGGCCGGTGGCCACGGACGTCGCCGAGCCGACCGAAGATCGGGCTGCCGATGCCCATGGCGAGGAACGGGCCGGTCATGGTCCAGCCGAGCGCCGACGTGGTGGTGCCCAGATCGTCGGCCACGGTCTCGAGGGCGGCGCCGAGCAGGGTGTTGGTGGTGCCGAACGCGAGCATCGACGCCAGGACCGCGCCCAGCACGAACCACCGCTCACGTCCCCCGTGCATCGCCGACCACCGTAGGCCCCGCGCTCGGGGCGACGTCCGGATCCACCCGCCCCGCTGGTGTGACGTCCGACACCGGGTCGTCAGTGGCCGAGCCGGCGGTCGAGCCGGTCGGCGCCCGGGTCCAGG
>JBEIGA010000240.1:0-6366 GCA_040382135.1 Acidimicrobiales bacterium | reverse complement strand
CGGGTCGGCGCCCTCGGTGTCGCCGACCATCGTGGCGATCCGCGCCCGGACCCGCTCGAGCATCGCCCGGTCGAGGCCGGCGTCCCAGAGCTGCGCCTCCAACTCGCGGTAGGACGCGTACGCCTCGGGCAGGAGGCCGAAGGTGCGGTCGAGCGTGGTGTCGCCGGGTGCGGACGCAGCGAGCCAGGTCATGCCGGCGTGAACTCGATGTGGACCGCGTCGTAGGCGCGGGTGAAGGTGGCCGGGATGATCTTCGGCTCGGCGCCGGGGGCGATGCGCCAGTCGGGGATGCGCCGCAGCAGCTCCTCGAACATCACCTTGATCTCGATGCGGGCGAGCGACGAACCCAGGCAGAAGTGGGTGCCGAACCCGAACGCCACGTGGTTGTTGTGCTGGCGGGTCAGGTCGAGCTCGTCGGGCCGGTCGAAGACGTCCTCGTCGCGGTTGGCCGACGAGTACATCAGCAGCAGCTCGTCGCCGGCCTTGATCTGCCGGCCGTGGAGCTCGTGGTCCTCGGTGGCGGTGCGGCGCATGTTGAGGATGGGGGTGACCCAGCGGATCATCTCCTCGACGGCGACGGTCATGTCGGCGCCGTCGAGCAGGAGCTGCCGCTGCTGCGGGTTGCGGGCGAGCTCGTAGATCATCGCCCCGATCACCGTGCGGGTGGTCTCGGCGCCGCCGTCGAGCAGGAGGATCGCCTCGGAGATGATCTCGGCCTCGGTCCAGGGACGGCCGTGGGGCTCGGTGGCCTGCAACCACACGGAGACGAGGTCGTCGCGGGGCTCGGCGCGGCGTGCGGCGATGAGCTCCATCATCGCCATGGCGAACTCGCCGATCGCCTGCTCGCTCTCCGGGGAGCGCTCGGGATCGCCGCCGTCCGGGGCGGTCTGGCCGGCGTGGTGCATGGTGACCTCGGACCACTCCCGGCACTTGTCCCACTGGCTGCGGTCGAAGCCGAGCTTCTCGCCGATGACGATGGCGGGCAGCGGCGCGGCGAGGTCCATGACGGCCTCGGCGCTGCCCTTGGCGGCGACGGCGTCGATGAGCTCGGTGACGATGCCCCGGAAGTAGTCCTCGAGCTGCTTCACCGCCCGGGGCGTGAACCGGCGGGCCACGAGGCGGCGCTGGTCCTGGTGCTCGGGATCGTCCTTGTTGATCATGGACGAGTCCTCGCGCTGGTCGATCTTGGGGCGCGAGCCGTTCCAGGACGTGTACCGCCGGGCGTCCTTCTCGATGGCGACGACGTCGGCGTAGCGGCTGATGCCCCAGATCCGCTGCACCGGGTCCCAGTGCACGGGGTCGTTGGCCCGGAGCCAGCGGTAGGCGTCCCACGGGTCCACGTAGAAGGCGGGGTCGAGCAGGTTGATGGCCGGCGCCGTGGTGGTCATGCCCCGGATCCTACGCGGGCTGTGACCGCCGTCGCCTTGACGGATCCCGACGAGCGTGGTTTGGTTACCGTCGTTACGCTAACGCCGATACGTTACTGGCGTTAGCCCGCCGCCACCGGAGGTCCCCGTGCTCGCACGACTCGCCCGCTTCCTGCACCGCCGACGTGTAGCCGTGCTCGTCACCTCCCTCGTGCTGCTCGTCGGCGCCGTCGTCTACGGCGGCGGGGTGGCGTCGCAGCTCACCACCGGCGGGTTCGAGGACCCCGCCGCCGAGTCCAGCCGGGCGGCGGCAGAGCTCGAGGACCGCTTCGGCACCGGCGACACCAACCTCGTCGTCCTCGTCACCGCGGCGGACGGCGGCACGGTCGACGACCCCGCGGTCGCCGCCGCCGCCGGCGAGGTGCTCGCCGCCCTCGAGGCCGAGCCCGAGGTCGAGGGGATCGTGTCGTACTGGTCGCTCGGCAACGCCCCTCCCCTACGGTCCGGTGACGGCTCCCAGGCCCTGGCGTTGGGCCGCATCCTCGGCGACGAGGGCGCGGTCGACGAGGCCGTGGTCGGCATCGTCGAGCGCTACACGATCGACGACGGCCCCATTCGCGTGGGCATCGGTGGCGAGGCCGCGGTCTTCGCCGAGGTCGGTGAGACCATCGAGTCCGACCTCGTCCGGGCCGAGCTGATCGCCCTGCCCATCACCCTCCTGCTGCTGGTGCTGATCTTCGGCTCGCTGGTGGCCGCCGGCCTGCCGCTCGGCGTCGGCATCGTCTCGGTGCTCGGCACCTTCGCCGTGCTGCAGCTGGTGAACAGCTTCACCGACGTCTCCGTCTACGCCCTCAACCTCACCACCGCCCTCGGACTCGGCCTCGCGATCGACTACTCGCTGTTCATCGTCAGCCGGTTCCGGGAGGAGCTGCACCACGGCTGGTCGCAGGAGGACGCCCTCGCCCGCACCCTGCAGACCGCGGGCCGGACCGTGCTCTTCTCGGGTCTCACCGTCGCCGTCTCCTTGGCCGCCCTGCTGGTGTTCCCGCTGGCGTTCCTGCGGTCCTTCGCCTGGGCGGGCATGGCGGTGGTGGCCCTCGCCGCCATCGGGTCGATCATCGTGCTGCCCGCCGCGCTGGCGGTCCTCGGCCCCCGCATCGACCGCTTCGCCCTGCGCAGGCCCGAGCAGCGCACCGCCGCCGAGCTCGAGCAGGGCTTCTGGCACCGCCTCGCCATGTCCGTCATGCGCCGACCCGTCCGCTACGCCCTCGGTGTCCTCGCCTTCCTGCTGCTGCTCGGCGCTCCCTTCCTGCACGTGCAGTTCGGCCTCTCCGACGACCGGGTGCTGCCCGAGCACGCGGCGAGCCGGCAGGTCCAGGACGACATCCGGGCCAACTTCTCCACCCGTGAGGCCGGTGCCCTCGAGGTCGTGGCGCTCGGCGTCGACCCCGTCGCCGACGCAGCCGGCGTGGACGCCTTCGCCCTCGCCCTCTCCGCCGTCGACGGCGTCGCCCGCGTCGACGCCGCCACCGGCATCTACCAGGACGGTGCCCTCGCCCTCCCCGCCGAGGCGGCCCCCGAGCTCACCGATCGGTTCGTGGGCGACGGCGACACCTGGTTCTCCGTGGTCCCCGCCGTCGAGCCGCTCTCGCCCGAGGGTGAGGCCGTCGTCCACGACGTCCGCGCCCTCGACGCCCCGTTCGACGTCCTGGTCGCCGGCCCGTCCGCCGAGCTCGTCGACGCGAAGGACTCGCTCTTCTCCCGCATCCCGCTGGCGCTCGGCATCATCGCCGTCGTCACCTTCGTCGTGATGTTCCTCCTCGTGGGCAGCATCCTCGTGCCGCTCAAGGCGATCGTGCTCAACCTGCTGAGCCTCACCGCCACCTTCGGCGCCATGGTCTGGATCTTCCAGGACGGCAACCTCGCCGATCTGCTCGGGTTCACCCCCACCGGCACCCTCGAGATCACCATGCCGATCCTGATGTTCTGCATCGCCTTCGGCCTCTCGATGGACTACGAGGTGTTCCTCCTCTCCCGCATCAAGGAGGAGCACGACCGCACCGGCGACAACGAGCGGTCCGTCGCCGCCGGCATCGAGCGCACCGGCCGGATCATCACCGCCGCCGCCCTGCTCCTCGGCGTGGTGTTCCTCGCCTTCGCCACGAGCGACATCGCCTTCATCAAGATGTTCGGGCTCGGCCTGGCCCTCGCCGTGTTCATGGACGCCACCCTCGTGCGCGGGCTGCTCGTGCCGGCGTTCATGCGCCTCGCCGGCGAGGCGAACTGGTGGGCACCGGGGCCGCTGCGCCGCCTGTACGAGCGGCTCGGGCTCGCCGAGAAGGAGCTCGACGACGAGTTCCCGCCGGTCGGCTACGACGGGGGCGGGCCGGTCGGGGACGGCTTCGCCGGGGTCGAGCCGGTCGGGTCCGGTACGGTCGGCGGTCGATGACCGCCGACGCCTCCGCCGAGAGCACCACCGCCGAGAGCACCGCAGCCCCCTCGCCGCCCCGCCGCACCCGTCGGCGCCGCGGCGAGGGGGTGCTGCTCCGCGAGGAGATCCTCGACGCCGCCGATCGGCTGCTGTTCGCCGGCGGGGGCCCGTCGGCGGTGACGATCCGGGCGGTGTCGGGCGCGGTCGGGGTCACCGCCCCCACGCTCTACCGCCACTTCACCGACCGCGACGAGCTGCTCTACCAGGTCTGCGCCCGCCGGTTCGCCGCGCTCGACGCCCACCTCGAGGCCGCCGCCGCCGGGGTCGCCGACCCCGCCGACGAGCTCTGCCGGCGCGGCAAGGCCTACATCGAGTTCGGGCTCGCCAACCCCGAGGCCTACAAGCTCCTCTTCATGGAGGACGACCACGGTCTCCCATGGGAGGGCAGCGACGGCTGGCCCGACGACAAGGCGGACCCGGGTGCCAGCGCCTTCGGCCACCTCCTCGACAACGTGGTGCGCGCCCAGGCCGCCGGCGTCCTCCGCGACGACGATCCCTACGTCGTCGCCTGCACCCTCTTCGCCAGCCTGCACGGCGTCACCTCGGCCGTGATCGGGATGGAGCACTTCCCGTGGCCGCCGCTCGACACCATGGTCGACCACGTGCTCGGTGCCCTCATGCGCGGGCTCGCCCCCGCCGACTGAGACCCCTCCCGCGTGTGGGAACCTGCGGGCATGGACCCCGCCGATCCCCTCGAGCTCACCGCACCCCAGGCCCGCGTGCTCGGCGCCCTGATGGAGAAGCAGCTCACCACCCCCGACAGCTACCCGCTCACCCTCAACGCGCTCACCTCCGCCTGCAACCAGTCCAGCAACCGTGAGCCGATCACCGACTACCCGGCCCAGCTGGTCGAGACCACCGTCCACGCGCTGAAGTCCAAGAAGCTGGCGCGGATCGTCCACCCGGGCGCCGGCGAGCGGGCCACCAAGTACCGCCAGGTCGCCGAGGAGACGCTCGGGCTCGACGACGCGGAGCGGGCGCTCCTCTGCGTGCTGCTGCTGCGCGGGGCCCAGACCGTCAACGAGCTCCGCACCCGCACCGAGCGGCTCCACCCCTTCGGCACCAACGAGGCCGTCGAGGCGGCGTTGGCCGGGCTGACCCGTCGGGAGCCGGCGTTCGTGGCCAAGGTCGACCGGCAGCCCGGACAGAAGGAGGACCGCTGGATCGAGCTCCTCCAGGTCGATCCCGAGGGCCGGGCCGCCGCATCGTCGGCGCCGCCGCGGGTCGCCGCCTCCGCCGGCGGCTCCTCCCGCGTCCGCCTCCGCAGGGAACAATCGCCTTTCAATCCCGGTGAAACCCGCGATTGGCGCCGGCAGCCCGCGTGAAAATTCCTGGTTTTCCGGAGTCAGATCCCGCGACCGCTCCTCACCAACTTGGTGATCATTTGGTAAGGTGCTCCAAATGAATTCCACCCTTTCTTCCAAATCAGCGATCCTGTCCACGGGCGACCGTACGTCGCGGATCGTCGGCGAATCGCCCGCGATGCAGCGCGTGGAGCAGACGATCTCGCGGGTAGGAACCGTCGACTGCCCCGTGCTGGTGACCGGCGAAACCGGCTCCGGTAAGGACGAGGTGGCCCGGGCGATTCATGCCGCCGGGGCGCGGGCCGCAAGGCCGTTCGTGGCGATAAACTGCGCCGGCATCGTTGGCACGCTCGCCGAGAGCCTGCTCTTCGGCCACGAGAAGGGCTCGTTCACGGGCGCCGACGATTCCACGACGGGTGCTTTCCGGGCCGCCGACGGGGGCATCCTGTTTCTCGACGAGATCGGCGAACTCTCGCTCGACCTGCAGCCCAAACTCCTGAGGGTTCTGGAACTACGGGAGGTCGTGCCCGTGGGGGCGACGCGGCCCGTCAAGGTCGATGTGCAGGTGATTGCGGCCACCAACCGCGATCTCCATCGCGAGGTCACGGCCGGCCGGTTTCGGGAGGATCTGCTCTACCGGCTCAACACGATCAACGTCACCGTGCCGCCGCTCCGCGACCGCCGCGACGACATCCCGTTGTTCGCCGCCCACTTCGCCGCGGACTGCGCCGAGCGGTTCGACCGGCCGGGTTGGACGCTCCCTGTCGAGGCCATACGGCGGTTCGTGGACCACTCGTGGCCGGGCAACGTCCGCGAACTGCGGCAGACGGTCCTGCGGATCGCCATCTTCGAGGACCGGCTCGACGAGATCCTCCATGAGATGGAAGCGTTGCGGCCGGCCGTGCCGCTCGCGGCGGCACCGGCTCCGACGCCCGAGGCGAGGCCCGAGACCTTCAACCTCGACGAGCTGCGTCTCGACGCTGTGAGGCGGGCGCTCGTCGCCACCTCGGGCCACTACGGCCGCGCAGCGGCCCTGCTCGGCATCTCGGCCCCGAGGCCCGCTCCAGAAACACCACCGGGCAGAGCACCATGAGATGCCCTGCCCGGTTGAGTTGAGCGTTCACCGCGTGCTTGTCGCTTCAGACTGTGCGCTCTGCCATTCGCCGCTTCCGCCACCGCATCAGGCTGGCAAGGCCCGCGGTCG
>JBEIGA010000239.1:0-6376 GCA_040382135.1 Acidimicrobiales bacterium | reverse complement strand
GGCCGCCGTGCGGGCCAAGGGCACCACCGTCATCGAGAACGCGGCGCGGGAGCCGGAGATCGCCGACCTCGCCTCGTACCTCAACCGGATGGGGGCCAAGGTCTGGGGCGCAGGTAGCGCCACGATCACCGTCGAGGGGGTCGACGAGCTGCACGCCGCCGAGCACGAGGTGATCCCGGATCGCATCGAGGCCGCCACGTACCTGGCGGCGCTCGGGGTCGCCGGCGGCGAGCTGCTCATCGAGGGCGCCCGTCCGGACCACATGGACATGCTCCGGCTGAAGCTCGGTGACATGGGCCTGCGCACCTCCCCCGACAGCGCAGGGCTCTGGGCGATGGCGTCGGCGCGCCTGCGGTCGGTCGACGTCTCGACCCTCCCGTACCCGGGGCTCGCCACCGACTACAAGCCGCTGCTCGTCGCCATGCTCGCCCTGGCGGACGGTGTCGGGATCGTCACCGAGAACCTCTTCTCCGGACGGTTCCGCTACGTCGACGAGCTGAAGCGGATGGGGGCCGACATCCGCACCGAGGGCCACCACGCCGTGGTGCGCGGGCGCGAGTGGCTCTCCGGCGCTCCGGTCAAGGCCCCGGACATCCGGGCCGGGGCCGCGCTGGTCATCGCCGGGCTGCGCGCCGAGGGCGAGACCGTGGTCTCCGACGCCCAGCACCTCGACCGCGGCTACGAGGACCTGGTGGGCAAGCTCCGCGGGATCGGCGCCGACGTGGAGCGCCTGGACGGTTAGTCGCGCTCGGGGCCGGCTTCCGGGCCGTCCGGGAACGGCGCCTCGGCCTGTGCCTCAAGCTCGAGCCGCTCGGCCTCCTCGGCCCGACGGGCGAACTCGCGGGCCCGCTTGTTGGCGAGCCACAGGACCCCGGCGATGAGCGCCAGGGGCGCGGCGACGAGGAGGAACTCGTCCCACCCACCCTGGTGCGCCACCAGCCAACTCGACACGGGGCCATCGTAGGGACCCTTGCGGGCCGGGTGGGAAGCAGGACGGCCTGCTGGAGGTTTCCTTCGACAGGAGTCGGTGCGACACTCTCTCGAGGCCCACAGGGTTTCGTGGGCGACGGGGTTCCCGACCGGGAGGTTGATCGTGCGTGACGAGGTCGAGCGGGTCATCGGGATCATGCGTCCCGCGATCCAGGCCGACAACGGCGACATCGTCCTGCACGACGTCGATGAGGCCACCGGCGTGGTGTCCGTCGAGCTCCTGGGTGCCTGCGTCACCTGCCCGGCGTCTACCCAGACGCTGAAGGCCGGCGTCGAGCGGATCCTGAAGGACCGCGTGCCGGGGGTGACCGAGGTGGTCAACGTCGGCGAGGTCGCCGACGACGGGGTGGCGGTGTCCCTCTGAGCACGCTGCCGGACGGTCCGGGGACCCCGACCCGCCCCGAGACCTGCGCCTTCCACCCCGATCGCCGCGCCGGCGTCCACTGCCAGCGCTGCGACAAGCTGATCTGCCCGAGCTGCATGCACCAGGCGTCGGTGGGCTTCCACTGCCCGGAGTGCGTCCGCAACGGCAAGCAGGTCGTGCGCACCATGGCGACGCTCGGTGTCGTCCGTGAGCCGATCGTCACCCAGGTGCTCATCGGGTTGAACGTGCTGGTCTTCCTGCTCGGCCTGACCCAGGGTGGGACGCTCTTCCGCGTCAGCCCCGAGCTCCTGCGCGACTACGCCCTGTTCGGCGGCATCCTGCCCGGCATCCCCCTCGGCGTCGACGCCGGCGAGTGGTACCGGGTCTTCACCTCGGCGTTCCTCCACGACGGGATCATCCACCTCGGCATGAACATGTTCCTGCTGTGGATGCTGGGCTCCCAGCTCGAGCGCCGGGAGGGGCACCTGGAGCTCGGGCTCGTCTACCTCGCAGCGGTCATCGGCGGTGCGGCCGGCGCCCTGCTGCTCGAGCCCACCGCACCCACCGTCGGTGCCTCCGGCGGGGTCTTCGGCCTCATGGGCATGATGGTCGTGCACCAACGGGCCCGTGGGATCGACGTCTGGCAGTCGGGGATCGGTGGCCTGATCGTCATCAACCTCGTGCTGAGCGTGTCGCTGAGCAACATCTCGCTCGGCGGCCACGTCGGCGGGCTGCTCGGCGGCCTCGCTGCGGCCGCTGTCTTCGACGCCGTCGCGCGGCAACAGCGACCCCGTTGGAACGGGGCTGCGGCGGTCGCCGCACTGTCGCTCGTGCTGTTCGGTCTGGCCCTCGTGGCTGCGGCCCAGTGGCGTGACCCGTTCTTCTGACCTACCGAGGAGACGACCATGGCCGACGTCGAGTTCTTCTGGGACCCGATCTGTCCCTTCGCCTGGATCACCTCCCGCTGGCTCGAGGAGGTCGCGACGCTCCGCCCGATGGAGATCGACTGGCGCTTCATCAACCTGCGCCTGCTGAACGAGGGGCGGGACTACGGGCAGGACTTCCCCGAGGGCTACCTCGATCTCCACGAGCGGGGGCGGCGCATGTCCCGGGTCGCAGCCGCCGTGCGGGCCGAGCACGGCCGGGAGCTGATGGGGCCCCTGTACACGGCGCTCGGCACCTCGATCTGGGAGCAGGAGCGCACCGACGCCGGCTCGCCGCTCGACCGGTCCGGCACCGACGAGCACCTCCGGGAGGTGCTGACCGGGCTCGGGCTGCCCACCGAGCTCGCGGCCGCGGCCGACGACCCCACCCACGATGCCGCGCTGCGGGCCGACACCGAGGACGCGCTCGCCCGCACCGGTGATGACGTCGGCACGCCGATCATCGGGCTCGATCCCCCGGACGGGCCGGCGTTCTTCGGGCCGGTGATCAGCCGGGTGCCGCGCGGCGCTGCGGCGCTCGAGCTGTTCGACGCCGTGGTGACCCTGGGCCGGTGGCAGGGGTTCTCCGAGCTGAAGCGCACCCGGCGCGAGTGGCCCGACCTGCCCCTGCTGCGCAGCGGCGGGCTCTGACCGAGCCGGTCGCTCAGGGCCGGCGGTAGACCGAGACGTGCTGCGTGCTGTGCCCGGTGAAGGGGGCGCCGTCCCAGTCGGACCACCGCTGCTCGAGTACCAGGCCGGCAGCGGTCGCCGCCGCGTCGAGCTGGGTCGGGGTGAGATAGCGGACCTTCCACGGCCGCAGGCGGACGCCGCCGGCCTCGGTCAGCTCCACGTGCTGGCCGGTGATGGTCTGGGCGGCGGGGTCCCGCAGCGCCACCACCAGGACGACGCGGTCCACCTCCACGCTGCGGGCGCTGACGTCCGACCGCGGGGCATCGTCGGGATCCGGCGGCACGAACGCCTCGACCACGAAACGGCCGCCGGACTCGAGCAGATCGGCGGCCCGGTCCACCGCCCGCTGCTGGTCGTCGGGATCGGTCACGTTGAAGAGGGTGTTGAACGCCACGAGCACCACGGACGCGCACCCCGGTCGCAGCGCCGGCTCGGTCATGTCGGCCACCAGGGGGAGCGCCGGCGGGGCGCCCTCGGTCCCCTCGAGCCGTTCCCCGAGTCGTCCGAGCATCGCCGCCGACACGTCGAGGGCCACGACCGGGCAGCCCGCCTCGGCGATTGGCAGGGCGAGCCGGCCCGTGCCGGCACCGAGCTCCACCACGAGCCCACCGGCCGCGAAGCCGGCGACGGTGCGCACGGTGCCGGCGATGTCGGACACGTCCGCGTACCAGTCGTCGTAGACGTCGACGAAGCTCTCGCCGTACGTGCCGGGGGTGAACACGCCCGGCGTGGACGCTCCAGGGGTGACGCGGTCGCCGGTGCGGGATCCGTCCATGACGGGAGTGTCGCAGCCGAGGGCGGGGCGCGGCATCCCGGGATCGTTCCGGGTGGTGGGGGAGAATCGGACGTGGCGGTCGGGACCGTGGGTGGAGGAGGCGCATGAGCGACGTGTGGGCGGCGCCCGGCTCCGCGCCGGACGACGGCCCTCGCCCCGGTGCCACCACCCCCACCGGAGGTCCTGGGTCGGCTCCGGGTTCCCCCCGGCGGGCGGCACCCGCCGTTCCACCGTTGCCGGCCGCTTTCCGGCCACTGACGCTCCTCGAGGTCCTCGACGGCGGGGTGGAGGCGGTCCGACGGTCGCCGGCGTCGCTGCTCGGCGTCACCGCCCTCTTCGTCGCGCCCTACGCCCTGCTCGTCGCCTGGTATCAGCGGGGCATCCTGGGCGAGTCCTTCGGCCCCATCACCACGCCGCTCGCCTCGGGCCTTGCCGAGGACGGCGGGCTGGGCCCGGGTTCCACCCTGCAGCTCCTGCTGGGGCCGCTCACCCACACCTTCGCCGCGGCCGGCGTCGCCCGCATCGTGCTCGGCTGGTACCGGGGGACCGCGACCTCCTTCGGCGAGTCGCTGGCCTGGCTCGCCCGCCGCTCGTGGGTGCTCCTGGTGGTGTGGGCCGGCGTGCGGGTGCTCGGGCTCGTCGGCCTGGCCGCGCTCTGCGTCGGCGTTCTGGCCTCCATGACCTTCTGCCTCGTTGCCGTGCCGGTGGTCGCGGCCGAGGACGCCGGGCCGCTCCGGGCGATCGCCCGGTCGTTCGAGCTCACCCGCCGGCGTTGGTGGGCGTCGCTCGGCTTCGCGCTCCTCTCCGGCTTCGTCGCCCTGCTCCTCGGCGCCGTCCTCGGCGCCCTGCCGCAGGTGATCGCGTTCGCCGTCGGTGAGGACGCGCTCTGGATCCTCGTCGGCGTCACCGCAGTGGCGGCGAGCACCTTCACCACGGCGATGGTCGGCGCGGCGACGGCCCTCTGGTACCTCGACCTCCTCGTGCGGACCGACGGGATCGACCTCGAGCCGTTGGAGGTCCGCCCGTGACGGCCGGCCGGTGGTTCGGGCTCGCCGCCCGGTTCGACGAGCTCCCGCCGCTCGACCAGGACCCCGAGGCCGTGCGTGACACCGCCGACCGCATCCTCGCCGACCGCGCCTACCGGCCCCCCGGCCCCGCACCGCTGGAGCGGGTGATCGACTGGATCCTCGACCGTCTCGACGACCTCTTCGCCCCGTTCGAGTCGGTGATCGGCGGCCTCGGCGGGGCGGGGGCGGCGTCGGGACCATCGTTGCGTACGTCATCCTCGGGGTCGCGGTCGCGCTCCTGATCCGGGTGCTGCTCCGTGCCGACTGGCGGCGTCCCCGCCACGACCGGACCGACCGGGACGAGCCTCGCGTGATGATCACGTCGCGTCCTGACGCCGCCGGCTGGCGCGAGCGGGCGGCGACGGCCGAGGCCGAGGGTCGGTGGCGAGACGCGGTCCGGCTCCGCTTCGCCGTGCTCGTCGCCGAGCTCGTCGCCGGTGGCGTGCTCGACGCCGTGCCCGGGCGCACCGCCGCCGAGTACCACCGCGCGCTGGCCGAGCTCCGGCCGGCGGCCGCCGATCCCTTCGGGCGCAGCGTGCGCATCTTCGAGGACGCCTGGTACGGCGACGTCCCCGTCGGGCCGGACGACGCAGCGGCCGTGCGCCACCTGACCGGCGAGGTCCTCGCCGCCGTCGAGCCGGCCGGGAGCCGGTCGTGAGGCGGTCCTCGCCCGTGGTCTGGCTCCTCGTCGCTGCGGCGGCGCTCGTCGTGGGGCTGCTCGTCCTCGGACGGGACGAACGGGGGGGCTACCTCGACCCCCGCGGCACGAACCCGGCGGGTGCTCGGGCGACCGTGGAGCTGGTGGGGGCGCTCGGCGGCGACGTCCGCATCCTGCCCGGGGTACCCCCTGCCGACGCCGACACGGCCCTCGTACTCGACGACGGCGCCGTCGACGAGGAGGCCGACGCCCTGCTCGACTGGGTGCAAGACGGCGGCCGGCTGGTGATCGCCGACCCCTCCTCGCTGCAGGTGCCGCCGATCGTGGGGTTCGACGCCGCCCCGTTCGACGCCTCGGAGGAGGACTGGCTCGTCCTCGAGCCCGGGGTCTGCGACGTCGCCGCCCTGACATCGGTGGGGGATCTCCTCGTTCCCGAGGCGGGTGTCTACGCCGTCGCGTCGGGTGACCGCTCCTGCTTCGGTGCCGGATCGTCGGCCTACGTCGTGGCCCGGTCCATCGGCGCCGGCACCCTCGTCTCGGTGGGGTCGCCGGATCCGTTCCTGAACGCGTCCCTCGGCAGCGCCGACAACGCCGTGCTCGTCGCCGCCCTCCTCGTGCCGGAGCCCGGGACCCGGTTCGTCTTCGTCGACGGGTTCCCGCTCTCGTCGGGGGTCGGTGCGGGCGACACCTCGCTGTGGGGCCTGGTGGGCAGCGGGGTGCGCTGGGGGCTCGCGCTCCTCGCCGTCGCGGGCCTCGTGTTCGGGCTCGGGCGAGCCCGACGGCTGGGCAGGCCCGTTCCCGAGCCGCTCCCGGTGGAGCGGCGCGGCCGCGAGCTGGGGGTGGCCGGGGGCAACGTGCTCGCGCGGGGCGCCGACGGGACCGGCGCCGCCACCCGGATCCGTGGCGCGG
>JBEIGA010000238.1:0-6448 GCA_040382135.1 Acidimicrobiales bacterium | reverse complement strand
GGCGATCGCCGCCCGCGGCTGCGCGGTCTGGACGTGCAGGAGCACCCGGATGCACCGCGGCAGCGCGCCCTCGACGTCCTGCTCCTGGGCGCCGAGGAGAGGCACGTCGTCCAGTCCGAGGAGGCGAGCGCCGAGCGCAGGGAAGGCCGACCGGATGTCGGGCGTGGCCGTGAAGATGCCACTGACGAGGTCGTCGGCCGTCAGGCCGTTGCGACGCAGCATCTCCTGCACGAGCGCACCGGTGCGGGCGAGCACCTGCTCACGGTCGTCGGCGTCCACGGTGGTGGCGCCGCGGATGGCACGGAAGGCGATCGGCACGGCAGCCGATGCTACCGGGCGCCCCCGCCGGCACCGGAGGCCGGGCGCCGTGGGGGCGGTCCCGGGGGGCGCGGCGCCGGGCCGGTGGCACGCTCGAGCGCCCGCACCTCGTCGGTGGAGAGCGGCCGCCACGCACCCGGCCGCAGGTCGGGGTCGGCGAGCGGCCCGATGCGCACCCGCACCAGACGCACGACGGGGTGGCCGACCGCCTCGCACATGCGACGCACCTGCCGGTTCCGCCCTTCGTGGATGGTGATGCGCAGCAGGTTCGGCGCCGGCTGGGCGACCTTCGCCGGCGCCGTCGGCCCGTCGTCGAGCTCGACACCGTCGCGGAGTGCCCGGAGCGCGCCCCGGCTCGGCGTCCCCCGCACCTCGGCGAGGTACTCCTTCTCCACGCCGAACGAGGGGTGGGTGAGGCGATGGGTGAGCTCGCCGTCGTTGGTGAGCACCAGCAGCCCCTCGGTGTCGGCGTCGAGGCGACCGACGGGGAACACGCGCGGGTCGTCGGGGACGAGCGCCACGACCGTGGGGCGACCCTGCGGGTCGTGGGCCGTGGTGACCACCCCGGCGGGCTTGTTCAGCAGGTAGTGGACGAGGCCGGGCCGGACCCCGACGGGCACCCCGTCCACCTCCACGGTGTCGGCCTCGGGGTCCACCCGGGCGCCCAGCTCGACCACCTCGCCGTTGACGAGCACCCGCCCGTCGGCGATCAGGTCCTCGCAGACCCGCCTGCTGCCGAACCCGGCACGGGCGAGCACCTTCTGCAGGCGCTCGCCGTCGTCACGCATCCGGCTCGGCCGTGGGCTCGGGCTCGGGAACGGGCTCGGCGAGGCCCAGCCACTCGTCGGCCACTGCGGACGCCGGGCGGGCGGCCGACGCCTCGACCTCCTCCGGTGTGGGCGCCGGGCCGAGGCGCAGACCCGCCTCGAGGGCCTCCACCACGTCGGCGCCGGGCACGAACTCGGTGAGCGACGGCAGGTCGGCCAGCGAGTCGAGCCCGAGGCGCTCGAGGAAGAGCGGCGTGGTGCCGAACAGGACGGCGTTGCCGGGACCCGGGTCGCGGCCGATCTCGGCGATGTACTCGCGGGCCTGGAGCGTGCGGATCACGCCGTCGACGTTCACCCCACGGATCGCTGCGACCTGGGCGCGCGACACCGGCTGCTTGTAGGCGATGATCGCCAGCGTCTCGAGGGCGGCGGCCGACATGCGGGCCGACTGCCCGTCGAGGATGTACCGCTCCACGTACCCGGCGAGATCGGGGTGGCTCTGCAGCCGCCAGCCGCCGGCGATGCGGGCCACCTGGAAGCCCCGGCCCTCCTCCTCGTAGGCGGCGGCCAGCGCCCGGCACGCCGCCTCCACCTCGGTCACGGGCAGCTCGACCAGCTGGGCGAGCAGCTGGGTCGGGACGGGCTCCACGGCGACGGTGAGGATCGCCTCGATCGCGGACCGGGTCCCCGTGTCCTGTGTGCCGATGTCCTGCATCTCAGCCCTCGTACACGTCGATCTCGCCGACGGTGGCACCGTCCGCGCCACCGGTCCACCGGATGGCCAGCTCGCCGAAGTTGGCGACCTGCTCCAGCTCGACCAGCCCCTGCTTGAACAGCTCCAGCACTGCGAGGAACCGCACCACGACCTCGATGCGATCCGTGAGGTCCGCGGTGAGGCGGCGGAACGAGACCCGCCCGAAGCGCGGGAGCTCGTCGACGAGCTCCTCGAGGGCGTCGGCGACGCTCGCCCGGATGGGGGCGATGTGCTCGGTCTCGACCTTCACCACGGGCTTCGGGGCCGTGGCGCGCAGGTAGGCGCGGCGCAGCTGCTCGGGGGTGACGCCCTGGAGCAGGTCCGGGGCCAGCCCCATGAAGTGCTCCTCCGGACCGGACCGGCGGGCCACGCTGCGGGCGGCGTCGGCCTCCAGCTGCTGGAGGATGGTGGCGGCGTCCTTGAAGGTCTTGCACTCGAGCAGGCGCGACAGCAGCAGGTCTCGCTCCTCGAACAGCGCAAGTTCCTCGTCGAGGTCCACACGCTCGTCCTCGGGGAGGAGGCGGCGGATCTTCAGCTGGACGAGGGTGGCGGCGATGAGGAGGAACTCCGTGGCGACCTCGAGGTCGAGTCCGGCGTCCTGCAGGCGCTCGAGCTCCGCAAGGTAGGCGTCGACGATCTCCGACAGGGAGATGTCGTAGAGGTCCACCTCCCGCTTCAGGATGAGGTGGAGCAGCAGGTCGAAGGGACCGGCGAACACCGGGGTCTGCACGGCGTACGGCACGGGACCCGACCGTAGCGGCTGGGCGCCCCGACCCGGTGCCCGCAGGGCGGGGAACGATCGCAGCACGACCGGTAGGGTCGCCGCCATGGCCACCCTCGGCGTCGTGTGGTTCCGCCGCGACCTCCGCCTCCTCGACAACCCTGCCCTGGCCGACGCGACCCGCCGCCACGAGCGGGTCGTGGCCGTCCACGTGCTCGACCCCCGGCTCCTCGCCGCCGCCGGACCGCACCGTCGCCGCTTCCACCTCGCCTCGCTCGCCGAGCTCGACCGCGCCCTGCGCGCCCAGGGCGGCCGCCTCGTGCAGCGCCACGGCGATCCGGCCGTGGAGCTGCCGGCCCTCGTCCAGGAGCTCGGCGCCGCCGAGGTTGCGTTGAACGCCGACCCGTCGCCCTACGCGGTGGCCCGCGACGCCGCCGTCGCGGGCGCCCTGCCGGTCCCGGTCCGGCGGTGGCACGGCACCCTCGTCCACCGTCCCGGAGCCGTGCTCACCGGGAAGGGCACGCTCAGCCGGGTCTTCACCCCGTTCCACCGGGCCTGGGCCCGCACACCGCTCGACCCGTGGCCCGACCCCGGCGCCGGCGTCCTCGACCCCGCGGACGGTGTGGCATCGGCGCCGCTGCCGTCCGCCGACGCCGCCCCGCCCATCCCCGCAGGCGAGGCGGCGGCACTCGACCGCCTCGCCGCCTGGCTCGAACGGGTCGACCGCTACGCCGACGACCGCGACGCCCCCGCCGTCGACGGCACCTCGTCGCTCTCGGCCGACCTCCGCTTCGGGCTGCTGTCCCCCCGCCACGTCCTGGCGGTGGTCGGTGAGCACACCCCCGGGCGCGCCGCGTTCTGCCGCCAGCTCGCCTGGCGGGACTGGTACGCCCACCTCACCGCCGAGCTGCCCCACGTGGCCCGCTCGGCCATCCGTCCCGAGTACGACGCCATCGCCTGGCGTCACGACCCCACCGGGCTCGCCGCCTGGCAGGAGGGCCGTACCGGCTACCCGATCGTCGACGCCGGCATGCGCCAGCTCGCCGCCACCGGGTGGATGCACAACCGGGTGCGCATGATCGTCGGCTCGTTCCTGGTGAAGGACCTGATGATCGACTGGCGGGCCGGCGAGCGCTGGTTCCGGCACCTCCTCGTCGACGCCGACATCCCGCAGAACGCCGGCAACTGGCAGTGGGTCGCCGGGACCGGCACCGACGCCGCCCCGTACTTCCGGGTCTTCAACCCGGTCGCCCAGAGCCGCACCCACGACCCCGCCGGTGACTACATCCGCCACTGGGTGCCCGAGCTGGCCGGCCTGTCCGCCAAGGCGATCCACGCCCCCTGGGAGGCAGGCCCCCTCGAGCTGGCCGCCGCCGGCGTGATCCTGGGCGACACCTACCCCCACCCGATCGTCGACCACGCGGCCGCACGGGACCGCACCCTCGCCGCGTACAAGGCCGCGCTCGCCGGTACCTGAGCCGTCGAACCCGCGCTCGCCCGAACCCGGGCAAAAGAGGGTCCGGCACCCTGCCGCTCCCCTACCCTGCCGGGCATGACCCAGCCCTCCCGGTCCCGCGTGTTCTCCGGCATCAAGCCCACGGGCGACGTCCACCTCGGCAACCTGCTGGGGGCCCTGCGCAACTGGGTCGAGGACCAGCACACCGCGGACAGCTTCTACTGCGTGGTCGACCTGCACGCCCTGACCGTCCCGCAGGACCCCGCCGAGCTGCGCTCCGCCACCATGCGGCTCGCGCAGATCCTTCTGGCCGTCGGCCTCGACCCCGAGGTCTGCACCCTTTTCGTGCAGGGCCACGTGGCCGAGCACACCGAGCTCGCCTGGATCATGGAGTGCACCGCCAGCTTCGGCGAGCTCCGCCGCATGACCCGGTTCAAGGACAAGTCGGAGAAGGCCGACTTCGTGTCCGGCGGCCTGTTCACGTACCCGGCGCTGATGGCCGCCGACATCCTCCTCTACGACGCCCACAAGGTCCCCGTGGGCGAGGACCAGCGCCAGCACCTCGAGCTCACCCGCGACATCGCCGAGCGCTTCAACAGCCGGTACGGACAGACCTTCGTGGTCCCCGAGGCCACCATCCCCCGCGCCGGCGCCCGGGTCATGGACCTCCAGCACCCCGACAACAAGATGTCGAAGTCCGAGGACGACTCCCTCGGCTGCGTCCTCGTGCTCGAGGACCTCACGGCAGTGGAGAAGAAGTTCAAGCGCGCGGTCACCGACAGCGAGAGCGAGGTCCGCTACGACGTCGCCGCCAAGCCGGGTGTGTCGAACCTGCTGTCGATCCTCGCCGCCGCCACCGGCCGGACGCCCGAGGAGTGCGCCGAGGGCTACCACCAGTACGGTCCGCTGAAGTCGGACACCGCCGAGGCCGTGGTGGAGCTGCTCCGCCCGATCCAGGCCCGCTACGCCGAGCTGTCCGCCGACCCCGCCGAGACCGCCCGGCTGCTCGCCGTCGGGGCCGACAAGGCCCGGGGAATCGCCGCCGGCACCCTCGCCCGGGCGCGCGAGGCCCTCGGGTTGCTCCCCCGCTGAGCCTCCCCGGCCCGCTCAGCCGGGCGTGACCGTCCAGGAGCGCACGTCGGCGCGGACGAGGTCGAGGGTGAAGTCCTCCAGGCAGCCGAAGAACCGGCGGCGGCCGAGGTCGCCGAGCGCCTCGTTCAGCTGCAGGGTCACCTCCCCGTTGACACCCAAGCCGATCGAGGTGAGCTGCACGTCCTCGGGGAGCCGGACCCGACAGGCGGTCCAGAGGCTCTCGGCCAGGACGTCCGCCGAGCGTGCCTCACCCTTCTGCTCGACGATCAGGACCAGGCTGGTGGCCCCGGCGGTGCCCAGGTCGACCGACGGCGACATGGTGGCGTCGCGGATGGCGTCCACTGCGCCCGCCAGCAGGACGGTGGCGGTGGCCGCCGCGACCGTCCAGCCGATGACGCGACCGAGCCGCGTCCCCCCGGCGGCGCCGGCGCGCCGGGGCGCGGACACCACCGGACCCGACCCGAGCGGCAGGTCGGGGGCGAGCAGGGCGGCGGTGCGCCGGTCGAGCGTGCCACCTGCGAACGCGCCGGCCAGCCGCTCGAGCACCCAGGCCACGAACGAGAGCAGGACACCGGTGCCGAGCAGCACGGGCACGAACACCGCAGGCCCGTCGGGTGCCTGCTCCAACCAGGCGAAGCGGCGCTCGCCCGCGGCCCGGGCGTTCGCGTCGGCGATCGTGGCGCCCGTGCCGCGCCGGAGCCCGTCCCGGCGGGTCCGCTCCCGCTCCAGGTCGTCGAGCCGATCGGTGAGGCGGGCGAGCGAGCGCAGGATCACCGCCGCGCTGAAGGTCACGAGGGCGGCGACGAAGAACAGCCCCAAGACGACCGCCCGGTTCCACTCCCATCGGTACAGGTACAGGATCAGGTACGCACCCGACACCACCAGCACCACGACGTTCAGAGCCATCGTCACCAGTCGGGCGACCCGCCAGGGGCTCATCCCACCTCCTCGGGGATCGGGCCGGGCGCGACGACGGCCGGCTCGGGGAGCACCTCGACGTCGCCGGTGTCACCGTCGACCACGAGTCGGGTCCCGGGCGGGAAGCGGCGCACGGCGTCGGGAACGCCGACGACGGTGGGCACCCCCATCTCCCGGGCCAGGATGGCCAGGTGGGAGAGGGCGCTGCCCGTCTCTGCGACCAGCCCGGACAGGCTGGGCAGGACCGTTGCGAGCCCCGGTTCGAGGAATCGGGTCACGAGCACGATCCCCGATGCGGGGGCACCCGCGGCGACGGCGTGATGTGCGGTGCCCGTGCCCCGGCCGCCTCCGGCCGGGAGCCCGGCTGCGCCGACGGCGTCGCGCCGCCCGGCGGGCCGGACCGCGCCCGTGGCGGCGAGCCG
>JBEIGA010000237.1:0-6449 GCA_040382135.1 Acidimicrobiales bacterium | reverse complement strand
GGGGTTGGTACCCTGTTAAACACCCCCGGGGCCGGGCTCGCCATGGCTGTTCCACGTGGAACACCGATGGGGGACACCCTGGTGCTCCGAGGAGGAATCACGACGAGGATCCCCGAGTTCGGCGGCAGCGGCCGGTAGGATCAGCGTGTTTCGAGGACGGGAGCACGATGTGACCCGAGTAGTGGCGGTTGCCAACCAGAAGGGCGGTGTGGGCAAGACCACCACCGCGGTGAACTTGTCGGCGGCGCTCGCCGAGCTCGGTCATCGGACGCTGGTCGTCGATCTGGATCCGCAGGGCAACGCCAGCACCGGCCTGGGCCTGGATCCACGGCAGTTGAACGGTTCGATGTACGACGTGATGCTGCACGACGTTCCGCTCACCGACATCATCGAAGGTGCAGGGGTCGACAACCTGTTCGTTGCACCGGCGAACCTCGATCTGGCCGGCGCCGAGATCGAGCTCGTCCCGGCGTTCAGCCGTGAGCATCGTCTGAAGCGGGCGTTGGACGAGGTTCGGGACGACTACGAGTTCATCTTCATCGACTGTCCCCCTTCCTTGGGTCTCCTGACGGTGAACGCCCTGGTCGCAGCGTCGGAGCTCTTGGTGCCGATCCAGTGCGAGTACTACGCGCTGGAGGGACTCGGACAGTTGCTCCGCAACGTCGACCTGGTCCGGAAGAACCTGAACCCGGATCTGGCGCTGAGCACGATCGTGCTGGTGATGTTCGACGCTCGGACCAAACTCGCAGGTCAGGTCGCCGCGGAGGTGCGCAGCCACTTCGGGGACATCGTCTGTCGCCAGATCGTGCCGCGGACGGTGCGGCTCTCGGAAGCCCCGTCCTTCGGCCAGCCGATCACCGTGTTCGATCCCACGTCGCGGGGGGCACTGGCCTACCGCCAGATCGCCCGGGAGGTGGCCGGTGACTCGGCGTAGCGGCCTCGGACGGGGGTTGCACTCGCTGATCCCGGGTGAGGCCCCCGAAGGCGGGGTCGGGTCCGAGAGCCTCCGTGAGCTGGCGATCGATGCGATCGAACCGAACCGGTACCAGCCCCGGGAGCACTTCGACGAGGAGCGCCTGAACGATCTTGCGGCGTCCATCCGGGAGATCGGTGTGCTGCAACCGATCCTCGTGCGCGCCACCGAGGAGCCGGATCGCTTCGAGCTGATCGCCGGCGAGCGTCGTTGGCGTGCGGCGCGCCGTGCCGGGCTGACCACCGTCCCGGCCATCGTGCGAGAGGTCGAGGATCTCCAAGCCCTCGAGCAGGCGCTGGTGGAGAACCTGCACCGACAGGACCTCAACGCGCTGGAGGAGGCGGCGGCATACCAGCAGCTGATGGAGGACTTCGGTCTGACCCAGGAGCAGGTGGCGCAGCGGGTGGGCCGTAGCCGGTCGAGCGTGGCCAACATCCTGCGGCTGCTCCAACTCCCCCCGGGGGTGCAGCGGCTCATCGGTGAGGACCGTCTCTCGGCGGGTCATGCCAAGGCACTCGTCGGGCTGCGTGATCGGGTGGCGCAGGAGCGACTTGCGCAGCGGGCGGTGCAGGACGGGTTGACGGTCCGGCAGGTGGAGGATCTGGCGCGCGCGTTGACGGCCGACCCTCCTGCGGCGCCGGCAGGTGGTGCCGCAGGGCCGGCACCGAAGGCTCGACCATCGACGCGGGACGCCGGTGTTCTGGAGCTGGAGGAGTTGTTGTCCGACCAGCTCTCGACTCGGGTCCGTGTCGAGCTCGGGCAGCGCCACGGCAAGGTCATCATCGAGTTTGCCGATCTGGACGACCTCGAGCGGATCTACCGGGCGATGGCCACTGGTGGTGATTGAAACCACCGCGGGATGTGACGAAGAGCACACCCAGAATCAGGAGTTTTCCACAGACTGTGGAGAAACCTGTGTATCACGCTCAACTGGAGCACGAAGCCACCGCTCGAGCGCATCCGTCAAGCTCAGCGCGAGGGTCGGGGTTCGGCGTACCACGGCGCCGGCGGGGCCGACCTTGACGTAGACCGCCGGCATCCGGGTCTCCCGGAGCAGAGGGAGGCGGAGTCCGACGCGCGCCGGTGTGCCGAGGTCCGCATCGGCGATCGGCGGGGCGATCTCGTCGCCCAGGCGACGTCCTCCCTGGGATTCGAACCCGGTGGTCGCGAAGTGAGCGATGAGGAGGTCGGGGGAGGGGGCGACGTGCACCCCGACGTAGGCCATGGCGTTGGCCTCGTTCGCACGGCGAGCCTGGGCCGAGGGGTCCTGCTGCTCGACGGTGATGCCCCGGGCACCGCGCTCGCGCAGCAGCCGGGCGAGGTGGGTGGTCAGTGGCCCGGCCCCGCCGAGGTCGCCGACCATGATGAGGCGTCCGGTGAGGGGTCCGGAGACGTCCCGCAGCCGCTCCCGTTCCCGCACCGAGACCACAGGCTCGGCGCCCGCACGTCCGCCGATGCGGGCGAGGGCGTCGACGGTGTCCGGACCGACGATCCCATCGGTGACCAGGCCCGAGTTGCGCTGGAACTCCAGCACCGCCGTGTGTGTCCCGTTGCCGTAGATGCCGTCGACGCGGCCGGCGTCGAACCCGAGACGACCGAGCGCCAGCTGGAGTGCCGCGACGTCGTCCCCCCGCATCATGGGCGCGTGGAGGTAGAGGTGACGGTCACCCAGCCGCCAGGACGCCTCGACGAGCGCGCTCCAGGTCGGATCGTCGCAGAGGCCGCTCGGTTCCAACCCTCGGCCGCGCTGGAAGGTGCGCAGCTGGTTCTCGGTCGTCTCGTCGAAGACCCCGGAGGCCGCACCGACGTCGTGACCGACACGGGTGAGCCGGAGTTGCAGGTCGGTGACGTCGGGTCCCGTCGAGCCGCGGCGGAGGGGAGTCCCGACGGGATCAGCCATGTGAGGGAGCGTAGAGGGATGCGCCCCTCGCCGAGTGGGGATCAGAGGAAGTCGGCGAGGTCCTCGATCAGCTGGGCCTTGCCCTTCGCTCCGACGATCCGCTTCACAGGCTCACCGTCCCGGAAGACGAGCAGCGTCGGGATGCTCATGACCTCGAAGCGACGCGCGATCTCCGGGGCGTCGTCGACGTTGAGCTTGGCGACGCGCAACGTGCCGGCCTGCTCGCCCGCGATCTCCTCGAGGATCGGGGCGATCATCTTGCACGGCCCGCACCACTCGGCCCAGAAGTCGACGACGACCGGCTCGGTGGAGCCCTGCACGGTCTCGTCGAAGGTCGCAGTGCTGAGGTTCGTGATCGATCCGGCCATGGGATCTTCCTTTCGATGGTCCGTCCCGACGGAACGCCGGGGCCGTGGTGGTGATTCCCGGGGCTGCGTGGCTCAGTCGTGCAGCGACTCGAGCCAGCGCTCCGCATCGATGGCGGCCATGCAACCGGAACCGGCGGCGGTGATGGCCTGGCGGTAGGTGTCGTCCTGCACGTCGCCGCAGGCGAACACCCCGTCGACGTTCGTGCGGCTCGAGCCGGGACGGGTGATCAGGTAGCCGTTGTCCTTCAGATCCAGCTGGCCCGCGAACAGATCGGTGTTCGGGCGATGGCCGATCGCGACGAACACCCCGGACACCGGGAGGTCGCGGATCTCGCCGGTCTGGACGTCGCGGACCCGGACGCCCTCGACCTTGTGATCGCCGAGGACGTCCTCCACCACGGTGTTCCACAGGAACCGGATCTTCTCGTTGGCAAAGGCACGGTCCTGCATGATCTTCGAAGCGCGCAACTCGTCGCGGCGGTGCACGATGGTGACGGTGCGGGCGAAGCGGGTCAGGAAGGTGGCCTCCTCGATCGCGCTGTCGCCACCGCCCACCACCACGATGTCCTGGTCGCGGAAGAAGAAGCCGTCGCAGGTGGCGCAAGTGGACAGTCCGTGGCCGATCAGCCGCTGCTCGGCTTCGAGGCCGAGCATCATGCTCTGGGCGCCGGTGGAGACGATGACCGCGCGTGACCGGTAGGTGGGCTCGACCGTGGTGGGATCCCCCACCCAGACCCCGAACGGGCTCGACGAGAGGTCGACACGGCTGACCTTCGCCGTGAGGAAGTCGGCCCCGAACCGTGCTGCCTGCGCACGCATGTCCGCCATCAACTCGGGACCCATCACTCCCTCCGGGAACCCGGGGAAGTTCTCGACCTCCGTCGTCAACATCAGCTGACCGCCCGGCTGGTCGCTGGTGGAGGATGGCTCGCCCTCGATGACGAGCGGTGCCAGGTTCGCCCGAGCGGTGTAGATGGCTGCGGTCAGGCCGGCCGGGCCCGAACCGATGATCAGGACGTCACGGATCATTGGATGCTCCTCGTGGTGCGACGGGAGGGCGACCGTGACGGCCGCCTCCCGCATTCCCGGTGATCAGGCAGACCTGGGCCGCCGCTGCGACCAGAGCCCGGCGCCGACCACGGTGAGGATCGCGCCCAGCACGAGGTATGCCGCCCAGGTCTCGAACGGCAGGTAGACGTCGAGCAGTCGGAACACCCCGACCAGGCCGAGGACCACGAGCACGCCGACCAGCAGGACGACGACGGTCCCGAAGACCAGGGCCCGCGCGATCGTGATGGCCTGGTCCGTGGTCTTCGCCCGGACCTGGTCGACCAGTCCGACGATCCGGTCCGTGACCTGGCTGGGCCAGTCGCTGGGGTCGAGGGGAGAGGTCGCCATGGCGCTGGAGCCTATCCCGACCCCGCCCTGCCGGTCTCGAGCGGCGCCCCGGGCGCTCACCCTTCGGGGCGGACCACCACGCGCACGGCGCAGGTCCGGTCGACGACGGCGACCCGTTCGGGGCCGACGTAGAGCACCAGCGGGACCCCGTCGACGGTGACGGCCCCCGACCGCTCGACCGGCCCGACGAGCTCGGCGACGGTCGTGGTGACCTCCCCGCACCCGGCGTCGGGGGGGACTGGGGAGGGGTCGTCCGCCGTGAGCAGCCCGCGCACCGCCTCGGCGAGTGCGGCATCCGGTGCCGCAGCGACGACGTCTTCGGACTCCAGGGCCTCGGTGGCCTGGCCGGCATCGCGTGGATCGGCCGGTTCGGTGTTCAGGGTGCCGTCGGCCTCCGTCACCGCGGCGGATGCCGTCTCCGCCTCGAGCACGGCCCCCGGTGCGGCCTCGGCGGTCTGGACGGACGAGCCGTCGGCGAGCTCTGCGTCGTCGGAGCCACCGCGGGTGGCGAGCAGGGTGCCGACCAGGAACACCACGGCGATGGCGGCTGCCGCCGCGAACACCGCCGGCTGTCGTCGCGATCGGCGGGCGGCATCGAGGTCGATCACCGTGGCGGCCAGCGCGCGGGCGATCTGCGCGTCGACGACGTCCGGAGGAGCGGGGACCGGGGGCTCGAGGAGGGACGCCACGGCCACGAGTCGCCGGTGGCGTTCGGCGACCTCGGGGTCCGAGGCGAGCGCCGCTTCCACCTGCGCGCGCTCGGAGGTCGACGCTTCGCCGTCCTGGTAGGCGGTGAGGAGCTCGTCGAGGGGGTGGTCAGGAGTGCGCATCGTCGATTCCTTGGACGTCCTGCGGACCGTCCTGGTTCCCGAGTGTGCGGGCGAGTGCGCTGCGGCCCCGTGCGATCCGGGATCGCACCGTGCCGGGCTTCAACCCGAGGGTCTCGCCGATCTCGGCGTAGTCGAGGCCGCAGACATCCCGAAGGACCACACACGCCCGGAAATCGGGAGCGAGCTGCGCCAGCGCCTCGTCGAGCACCATGCCGTCGGCGACCTGGTCGGCGAAGCCACGGTCGCCGACCGCACCCTGGAGCAGGACCTCATCGCCCGGGACCACGGGTCGGCGCCCCCGGCGACGCAACTCGTCCAGACAGGTGTTCACCGCCACCCGGTAGCACCACGTGCCGAACGCCGCCCGCCCGTCGTAGCGGTGGAGGCGCATGGTGATCGTGATCAGGGTGTCCTGGGTGGCGTCGAGGGCGTCCGCCTCCTGACCCAACATGCGGCGGCACACCGTGTGGATCCTGGGGTGGTGGAGGCGCAGCAGGTCCTCGAGGGCGCGACGATCGCCCGCCTGGGCACGGCGGACGAGCTCGGCGTCGTCGGGGCTCGGTGCGATGGCGCGCAGGGTAGTGGGCGGTTCCGGTCGGCCGGAGCCAGGCAGGGCAGGCTGGCTCAGAGCAGGGGAGCGATCCCGTCGAGGTGCACCTCGAAGCCGTCGCCGGTGGGGGCGAGGGCCGTGAACCAGACGAGCACGTCACCTGCAGCGGGGGTGATCGTGACCACGACCTCGGCGCCCGCGTTCGTCACCACGCCGACGGGCTCACCCCACGTGTCCGGGGTCCCGCCCGCTGCATCGGCCTGGTGGATCGTGGCGGACCACCCCGGCGTGGGACCCGTCATGCGGAGTCCGGTGACCGAGGGGTCGACCCGCACGACCAGCCCGAGACCCGGCTTCAGCCCGCCGAAGTCGGCGGTGCGGTACCGCTCGGAGGTCCAGGTCGTCGACGGATCGGCGTCGAGCAGCGCAG
>JBEIGA010000236.1:0-6493 GCA_040382135.1 Acidimicrobiales bacterium | reverse complement strand
CTCGTCGGCGAGCGCGGCGCTGAAGTCGCGGGTGATGTGCTCCCGGTCCCGGTAGGTGATGACGTCCCCTTCGAGGGCGGAGCAGGTCCGGGCCGGGCAGACCAGACCATCGATGGGGACCACCGCGTCGATGACGCCCGAGGCGACGAGCGGGCCGAGCACCTCGGCGGCGAGCACCTCCTGGGCGGACGGGGCGGCGCCCAGCTCCACGACGCAGTCCGTGACCTCCTCGGCGTCGGCCAGGCAGTTCGGCGCGCCGCGCGGGAGGATCGGGATCGGTCCGAGCACGACGACCCGCGCGCCGCCGGCGTCGACGGCGTCGGCCGTGGCGGCGAAGCCGGAGGCCGCCTCGGCGAGGAGCGCCTCCCGGTCCGCCGGATCCGCGGCGGCGAGGTCCTCGGTGAGCGAGGTCCAGGAGAGCGCCAACACGACGGCGTCGTCGCTGCCGAGGGTGGCGAGCTCGGGGAGGACGGCGGCACGGAAGCGCTCGCAGCCGTCGGCCTGGCTCAGGTCGTCGAAGGCGACGTCGACGGGCGGGCACGCCGAGTACGTGGCGTACCGGTAGCCGAGGTCCTCCTCCTCGGCGAGGCGGGCGAGCGCGCTGTCCCAGTTGGCGGCGTGGGAGTCGCCGATGATCGCCACGGTGGGCCGGCCGGGCACGTCCGGGTGGCGCTCGCAGACCCCGCCCGTCCAACCGTTCGCCTGGCCGCCGTGGCAGCCGGTGGCGTACGTGTCGGGGCTGTCCTCGGCGGCGGCGCGGAGCTCGTCCGGGCTCAGGTCGGGGACCGCGACCGACCCGGGGGACCGCAGGGCCAGGGTCGCGAGCAGGGCGCCGGCGACGAACACGAGCAGGAACAGCAGCACCACGGCGCCCGCAGGGGCCCGCCGGAGCCGGGCGCTGTGCCGGACGGGGGACTCGAGGAGCCGGTACGACAGGACGGCGAAGGCGGCGGTGGCCATGGTCTTCGGGACGAAGCCGGTCGCCCAGCCGACGTCCCATCGCTCGGCGACCAGCGGGGCGAACTCCTCCACCGGGATGTGCCACAGGTACAGGGAGTAGGAGACGAGCCCGACGGCGACGAGCGGTCGGAGCGCAAGGAGCCGCGCCGGCGCGCCGACCGGCGACCATTCGACGCCGGTGACCGCGACGACGGTGGCCAGGGTGACGGCCGGCCCCCAGCCACCCGGGTAGGTGTCGCCGGCCGGGTAGGCGAAGGCGACGAGGAGGATGCCGCCCACGCCTGCCGCTGTGAGCGCGCCGGCGGCGGTGCGCGTGCCGGCCGGCCAACGGGCGGCGACGGGGCCGGACAGCCGGCGCGGGTCGGCCAGGGCGAGCGCAGCGCCCGCAGCGAGCTGCGCGGCCCGGAACCAGGTCGCGTAGTAGGCGGCCACGGGATCGGTGGTCCCCGTCCGCACCCACCACAGGAGTCCGGCGAGCGCACCCGTCGTCGTGACGACGAGCCCGACGGTCCGCGCCGGTCGGCCCAGCCGGCGGGCCAGGAGCCAGAGCACGGCGGTCGATGCGGGCCACACCAGGTAGAACTGCTCCTCCACGGCGAGCGACCAGAAGTGCCCGAAGGGCGCGAGCTCCCGGGTGGGGGCGAAGTAGTCGGTGGCGCTCGCCATCTCGTGCCAGTTCGTCCAGGCGAGCGCGGCGGGCAGGACGTCGTCGGCCACCAGGGCACGGTCGAGGCTGTTGCCGAGGACCATCGTGGCGACCGTGACCGCGACGATCACCGCGAGCGCGGCGGGGAGCAGGCGTCGCACCCGTCGTGCGGAGAAGGCGGCGAAGGCCGCCCGGCCCGTGCGGTCGAGCTCGTCGGCGAGGAGCCGGGTGATCAGGTAGCCGGACAGGACGTAGAAGACGTCGACCCCGACGAACCCGCCCGGCAGGGCGTCCGGGGAGAAGTGGAACACCAGGACGGTGACCACGGCGAGGGCCCGGAGCCCGTCGAGCGAGGGCCGGTAGGCGTCGGTGACCGCGACGGTCCATCCCGCGGGGCGAGGCGTCCGAGGGCGCGCGGTTCCGGTGGTCCCGGGTCGGTCGCGCGTCGCCGTGCTCACGGGAGCGGGACGCTAGCGGGGCCCCGCTGGACCCGGGCCGCGCGGCGGCGTAGGTATAACATGGGCGTCACACACCAGCGGTGCCGGTTGGCTCCGGACCGCGTCCTTCCAGGGGGCTCACCGTGCCGTCACGCAACCTCGACTTCCCGGTCTTCGACGCTGACAACCACCTCTACGAGAATCGCGACGCGCTCACGAAGTTCCTGCCGGACAAGTACAAGGGCGCGATCGACTACATCGAGTACAAGGGTCGCACCAAGATCCTCATCCGGGGTCAGGTCAGCAACTACATCCCGAACCCCACCTTCGAGGTCATCGGGTCGCCCGGTGCCCAGGAGGAGTTCTTCAAGGTCGGCAACCCCGACGGCAAGTCCCGCAAGGAGATCATGAAGCCCATGCGGGGCATCCCGGCGTTCTTCGACCCGGCGCCCCGGCTCGAGCTCATGGACGAGCTGGGCATCACCTACGCCACCATGTTCCCCACGCTCGCGAGCCTGGTGGAGGAGCGCTTCGCCGACGATCCGGACCTCACCCACGTGGTCATCCACGCCCTGAACCAGTGGATGCACGAGCACTGGACCTTCAACTACGAGGGCCGGATCTTCCCGGTGCCGATCATCACCCTGCCCATCGTCGACAAGGCGATCGAGGAGCTCGAGTACGTCGTCGAGCGCGGCGCCCGTGCCGTGCTGATCCGGCCCGCCGCCGTGCCCGGCTACCGGGGCCGCCGCTCCTTCGCCCTCCCCGAGTTCGACCCGTTCTGGAAGCGGGTCACCGAGCTCGACGTCCTCGTCGCCATGCACGCCTCCGACAGCGGCTACCAGCGCTTCACCAACGAGTGGGACGGCCGCACCGGCGAGATGGAGGCCTTCGGCGACATCTCCCTGTTCCAGATGGCGAGCATGCACAGCCGGGCCATCGAGGACGCCGTGATCTCCTGGGTGGGCCACGGGGCGCTCACCCGGCACCCGAAGCTGCGCGTCGCCATCATCGAGAACGGCAGCGAGTGGGTGCGGCCGGTGCTGGCCAACCTCGAGCGGGCCTACCAGCGGATGCCGCAGGCCTGGGAGGAGCACCCGGTCGAGGTCATCAAGCGCAACATGTGGATCCACCCGTTCCACGAGGACGACCCGGTCGGCCTCGTCGAGCTGCTGGGCGCCGACAACGTGATCTTCGGCTCCGACTACCCCCACGTGGAGGGCATGGCCGACCCGATCACCTTCGTCGACCAGCTCGAGGGTCTGCCGCAGGAGGACATCCGCAAGGTCATGGGCGGCAACATGATGCAGCTCATGGGCGTCACCGCCTCCGTCTGAGCCAGGCTCCGTGAGCGCCGACGGTCCGCCGTCGCGCATCGACGCCGTGATGGCCGAGGCCATCGCAGGGCTCCCGCCCCGGGTCCGTCCGCACGAGCTGGCCGGACTGCTGGCGGCGGGTGCCCTGGTGGTCGACACCCGGACGTCCGAGCAGCGCGCCCGTGACGGCGCGTTGCCGGACGCCCTGGTCATCGACCGCACGGTGCTCGAGTGGCGGCTCGATCCCACGTCCGCCCACCGGATCCCGGAGGCGGACGACCCCGCCCGACCCGTGGTGGTCGTGTGCAACGAGGGCTACTCGTCGGTCCTGGCGGCGCGGTCGTTGCAGGCGCTCGGTCTGACGCAGGCGACGGACCTCGAGGGCGGGTACACGGCCTGGATCGCCTGGCGGCGCGGCGAGGACGCACGGGACGCCACACCCGGGGACGCGCGGGACGCCACCCGCTGAGGTGGCACCATGGACCACCGGCGGGGGTGGCCCACCCCGGACCACCCGAGCCGTCCGGTGGGAGTCCGCATGGAGCAGCTGACCGGCCTCGACGCCGGGTTCCTCGCCTTGGAGTCCGCGACCTCGGTCGCCCACATCGCCGGCGTGCTGGTGCTCGACCCGTCCACCTCGGCGGAGCCGTGGACCTTCGACCGGCTCACCCGCCACATGGCCGGGCGGCTCGAGCGGATCCCCGTCACCACGAGGAGGCTCGCCACCGTCCCGTTCGGACTCGACCGGCCGTACTGGGTGGCCGACCGCGCCTTCGACCTCGGGTACCACCTGCGGCACATCTCGCTGCCGCCGGGGTCGGGGCGGGAGGCGCTCGCCGAGCAGGTGGCCCGGATCCACGCCCGCCCGCTCGACCGGTCCCGACCTCTCTGGGAGACCTACCTGATCGAGGGTCTCCCCGACGGCCGCGTGGCGGTGATGACCAAGATCCACCACGCCGCGATCGACGGGATCTCCGGGCAGGAGATCCTGGCCGCGCTCGTCGATCTGGAACCCGACGTGCCGGTGCCCGACGAGGTGGTGCCGGTCGTCGCCGGCGGCGACGTCGACCAGCGCGTCGTGCTCGGCCGGGCGGCGGTGCGGCTCGGCACCACGCCGCTGCGGATGGCACGCGCGGGTGTGGGGTTGGCCCGCGCCGTGCCGGGGATGCGGCGGTCGGCGCCGACGGGGGCGGTCGCTCCCCGCGTGCCGTTCAACGCCGCCTGCGGTCCGCACCGGCGGTGGGCCTATGTCTCGGTGCCGCTCGCCGACGTGAAGGTGGTGAAGGACCGGGCGGGTGCGTCCGTGAACGACGTGGTGCTCACGATGGTCGGCGCGGTGTTGCGCCGTTGGTTGGAGCGCAACGGCGGCGTGCCGGAGAAGCCGCTCGTCGCGATGGTGCCGCTGTCGGTCCGCCCGCCCGACCACGACGGCTCGGTGGGGAACTTCATCACGGGTTCCGTGTGCACCCTCGCCACCCACCTCGCCGACCCGCTCGACCGCCTCGCCGAGGTCCGCCAGGGCATGCGGGTGGTGAAGGAGCAGGCGGGCGCCATCCCCGCGTCGGTGCTCACCGACCTCACCCAGGTGGCGCCGCCAGCGGTCGCTGCGCTGGCCGCCCGGCTCGTGGTCTCCATGCGGCTCGGACCGCGCGTGCCCCTGCCGTTCAACCTGGTGGTCTCCAACGTGCCGGGCCCGCCGATCCCGCTGTACCTGGCCGGCGCCCGCATCGAGTCGCACTACCCGCTGTCGGTGGTGGGGGAGGGGAACGGGCTGAACGTCACGGTGATGTCCACCAACGGCATGCTCGACTTCGGCTTCGTCTCGGACCGGGACCTGGTGCCCGACCTGTGGGACATGGCCGATACCGTGCGACCCGTGCTCGACGAGCTCCTCGCCGCCACCGGTCCCGCATGAGCAGATCCCCTCTCCCGGCGATCTACGGGAAGGTCGACCCGCGCTTCCGCGGCGTGGCGCGCGCCCTCGCGGTCGCCCTCCGTCGGGGCGGTGGCGGGGCCGTCACGGTGCTGCACCGGGGCGAGCGCGTGGTCGACGCCTGGGGCGGGGTCCGCAACGCCGCCGGTGATGCCTGGACCGGCGAGACCCGGGCCCTGAGCTTCAGCACCACCAAGGGCATGGTCGCCACCACCGTGCACCGGCTGGTCGACCGCGGTCTGCTCGGCTACGACGACCCCGTCGCCCGGTGGTGGCCGGAGTTCGCCGCCGCCGGCAAGGAGGGGGTCACGGTCCGGCACCTGCTCAGCCATCGTGCGGGGCTGCACCGGCTGGAGGGCATCGCGCCCCGCGGCGAGGACCTGCTCGACTGGGAGCTCACCACCGCACGGCTCGCCGCCGCCCGCCCGGTCTGGGCGCCGGGCACCCACCCGGCCTACCAGGCGGTCACGTTCGGCTACCTCGTGGGTGAGGTGATCCGACGGGTGACCGGCGCGGCCACGGTCGACGAGGTCTTCCGGCATGAGGTCTGCGAGCCGCTCGGGGTGTACGGCGCCTCCATCGGCGCCGTGGCGTCGGAGCGCGCCGACGTCGCCGACCTGCTCGGCTACGACCGGGCGGCGCGCATCGCCGGCTTCGTCGAGCGCTACGGCGACCGGCAACTGCTGCGGGAGGCGAGGGCGGCGCTGATCTCTCCGGGCTTCCTCGAGCTGTGCTTCACCGCCGACGTCCTCGGGGCGGAGATCCCTGCGGCGAACGGCGTCTTCACCGCCCGGGCGCTCGCCCACGCGTACGACGCCATCATCAACCCGGACCCCGACCGGCCGTTCCTCTCGCCCGCCACCGTGGCGGAGGCCACCGCGGTGCAGACCATGGAGAAGGACCGGGCCCTCGGGATGAACATGCGGTGGCGGCTCGGCTACCACATGGGCGCCACCAGCCGTGGCGTGCGGCCCGCCGGGTTCGGGCACTTCGGGTTCGGCGGTTCCGGCGCCTGGACCGACCCGTCGATCGGTCTCACCGTCGCCTTCGTCACCAACATGGTCGACGGCACTCCCGTCGCCGACCAGCGGGTCCTGCGTCTCGGCGCCGCCGCCGTCGCCGCCGCGACGGCCTGAGCCACTCCGCCCCGCCCCACGCTTTCCGAACTGGCCGGGTAGGGCGCACGGAAACGTGCTCGGTG
>JBEIGA010000235.1:0-6516 GCA_040382135.1 Acidimicrobiales bacterium | reverse complement strand
TCCAGAACAAGCTCACCAAGGGCGGCATCCGGTCGAGCGAGGAGGACGAGATGATCGGCCTCGACATCACCGAGATGGGCGTGCCCGCCTACGGCACCAGCGAGCTGCAGGGGACCATGGAGTCCAGCCTGCGCTGAACGCTCCGATCGCCGCGACGTGCGGCGCGGTCAGGCTGCCGCCCCGACCGCGCCGTACTTCGCGTCGACGACCCCGGGACTAGCGTGCGCGCCATGAGCACCGACGCGTCCGTCCCGGTCATCATCGAAGCCGCGATCAACGGGGTCACGTCCAAGGAGCAGAACCCCCACACGCCGAAGGAGCCGGTCGAGATCGCCACCGAGGCCACCGCCTGCCTCGACGCCGGCGCCACCATCATCCACGCCCACAACGCCGACATCTCCTGGCAGGGCGAACAGGCCGCCGAGGCCTACATCGCTGCGATGGTACCGGTGCTCGAGGCCCGACCCGACACCCTCTGGTACCCGACGCTCACCTCGGCTCCCACCATCGAGGGGAAGATGGCGCACCTCCCGATGGTGGCCGCCGCGGTCCCCACCCGCATGGGTGTGGTCGATCCCGGCTCGACGAACATCGGTGTGCCCGGTCCGGACGGGCTCCCCGTCGGCGGGACCTACACCAACACCTACGCCGACATCGCCTACGGGTTCGCCATGTGCGAGGCCAACGGCTGGGGGCCGGCGCTCGCCATCTACGAGCCCGGGTTCCTGCGCTGCGTGCTCACCTGGCACCGCGCCGGGCGGCTCCCCGCGGGCTCGATGGTGAAGCTGTACTTCGGCGACGAGTGGGGGCTCACCAAGCGGGGCAAGGGCGTGACCTTCGGCCTGCCCCCCACCCGCAACGCCCTGCTCGCCTACCTGGACCTCGTGGAGGGGACGGGCCTGCCCTGGTCGGTGTCGGTGTGGGGCGGGGACCTCATGGCCACGCCGGTCGCCCGGCTCGCGCTGGAGCTCGGTGGGCACCTGCACGTGGGCATCGAGGAGTTCTGGGACCCGGACCGCTCCCCCACCAACGTCGAGCTGGTGTCCGAGGCCGTGGACCTGTGCGCGCAGGTCGGCCGCCCGGTCGCCACCGCCGCGGAGACCGTGGACCTGCTCGGCCTCCCGTGAGCCGTCCCTAGCCGGCCAGCGTCGCTGCGACCACGGCGCCCAGCTCCCAGCACGCGTCGAGCTCGGCCCGTCCGGGTTCACCCGTCACGACCACCGGTGGACGGACCGCCTTCCACCGCAGGCCGGTGGTGATCGACTCCAGCAGCCGCAACGCTCCGGTGGCGTCGCTCTGGCCGTGCACGTACACGCCGAAGGGCCGCCCGCCGGTCGCGTCGAGGCACGGGTAGTAGACGGTGTCGAAGAAGTGCTTGAGCGCACCGGACAGCGACCCGAGGTTGGCCGGCGTGCCGAGCAGGTAGCCGTCCGCCTCCAGCGCATCCACCGCCGTGGCCGTGAGCGCCGGCCGGACCACGAGCTCCACGCCCTGGATCGACGGATCGGTCGCCCCTGCGCGGACCGCATCGAGCATGGCGTGGGTGGCGGGCGAGACCGTGTGGTGGACGAGCAGGAGCCGCGGCATGGGTGCAGCCTCGCACCCGGTGACGCCGGTCCGATACTCAGGCGGTCGACCGGAGGGCGGCGATGGGTTCGGTGGTCGCGGCGCGCCAGCTCGGGTAGAGGCCGGCGACGAGGCCGATCACCCCGCCGAGCAACGGGGCGGCGAACGGGAGCCACGGGTCGAGGACCGGGCTCCAGTCGCGGGTGGCCGAGTACCCGACCGTGACGAGGATGCCGATGCTGGTGCCGATCAACCCGCCGAGCAGGCCGAGGGCGGCGCTCTCCACCACGAACTGGGTGGCGACGTGCCGACGGGTGGCCCCGAGCGCACGGCGCAGGCCGATCTCGCCACGGCGCTCCATGACCGACACGAGGGTCACGTTCGCGATCCCGAGCGCGCCGACGAGCAGGGACACCCCGCCGAGGATGAGGAAAAGGGCGTTCACGTCCTCCTCGACCCCGGCCCTGGTGGCCCGCGGCTCCGGCGGGACCGAGGCTCGGAGACGCTCGGGGCTGTTCGGGTCGAGGGCGAGCGGGGCCTGTTCACCGATCAGTCGGGCGGCGCCCACCTCGGTGTCGATCTGCACGCTGGCGGGCGCGTCGAGACCGAGCCGACCACGGGCGAAGCCGTCGGGGACGATGATCGCGTTGAGCAGCGCCGGATCGCGGCGGACGTCGTCGAGGATGCCGATGACGGCGATGGCCTGGTCGCCCACGAAGATCGCCGGGAGGTTGTCGACGCGGTCGATGTTGAGCGTGGCGGCCACGCCCGGACCGATCACGGCGACGGCGTCGCCCCGCTCGTTGTGTCCCGCGTCGAAGAAGCGACCGGTCCGCAGCTCGCCGCGGACGGCGGCGAGCAACCCGGGCGAGCCTGCGACCACGGGGATCTGGTGCTCGGTGAGCCCGAGCGGATCGACGATGGGGACGGAGCGCACCAGCGCGCCGCCGGTGTCGACGTCGGACCGCGTCGCTGCGGCGACCACGCCGTTCAGCCGGGTCAGCCGCTGCTCGGCGTCCCACGGCAGCGTGGACAGGCGGGGCCGGCCGTCGAAGCCGAAGCCGCTGTCGGCCGGTTCCACCGCCACGGAGGTGGCCGCAAGCTCGTCGAACCGGGAGACGATCTGGTTGCCCGCCGTCTTGGCGAGGCCGAGCGTCGCCACCAGCGCGGCGACGCCGAGCACCGTCCCGAGCGCGGTGAGCACCATGCGGGCCGGCCGGGCGAAGAGGCCGGCGACGGACTCGGAGGCCAGATCCCGCAGGGAGAACCGGGACGGCGGGACGACGGCGGGATCGGTGCCGCTCACGCCGCCTCCTCGCGGAGGATGCCGTCGGTGATCCGCACCCGGCGGCGGGCCCGCTCGGAGACGTCGCGGTCGTGGGTGATGACGACGAGGGTCAGTCCATCGGCGTGGAGCTCGTCGAACAGGTCGAGCACCGACGCGGAGGTGCGGCTGTCGAGGTTGCCGGTGGGCTCGTCGGCGAGGAGGAGGCTGGGACGGGCCACGAGCGCCCGGGCGATGGCCACCCGCTGGCGCTCGCCCCCGGACAGCGTGGTGGGGGTGGCCTCGAGCCGGTGACCGAGCCCGACCCGTTCGAGCGCTGCCACCGCCCGATCGCGCCGGTCCTTCGCCGGCGTGCGGTTGTAGAGCATCGCCAGCAGCACGTTCTCGACCACCGTCCGGTGGCCGAGGAGGTGGAACGACTGGAACACGAAGCCGATCCGCTGCCCGCGCAGGGCAGTGCGGTGGCGGTCGGACATGCCGGTGGTGTCCACGCCGTCGAGCTCGTAGCGCCCGGCGGTGGGGCGGTCGAGCAACCCGAGCAGGTGCAGCAGGGTGGACTTGCCCGAGCCCGACGGGCCGACGATCGACAGGTAGTCACCCCGCTCGATCACGAGCGAGGCCGGGTGGAGCGCCTCGACGGGCGGTGGGCCGGCGAAGGTGCGGCCCACGCCGTCGAGCAGGACGACCGGCGGCGTCATCCCTCCGACTCCGCGTCCGGGTCCTCGGTCTCGGGCCCGTCGGCTTCATCGCCTTCGTCGGCTTCGTCGTCGGGGCTCGACCCGCCGTCCCGCCCCACGACCACCTGGTCACCCGCAGCCAGGTCGCCGTCCACGGCCTCGACCTCGGCGTACCCGTCGGCGGCCAGCCCGACGCGGACCTCGACGAACTCGACCGTGCCGTCGGATCGCTCGACCTGCACGCGGCTGCTGCCGTCGGCCGATGCCGACAGCGCCGCCAACGGGACCGCCAGCACCTCACCGTCGGTGGAGGAGATCCCGACGGTGATCCGGACGTTCAGGCCCTGCAACTGGAGGGGATCACCGCCCTCGGGGGTGACCTCCATGAAGTACTTGCCCTCGGGGGCGCCGTTCTTGCCCTTCTCGTCGTCGAGGCGGGTGACGGTGCCCTCGAGGTCGACGCCGAGGCTCTCCTCCTCGATGCTGACCCGATCGCCCACCTTCACGAGCGGCCGGTCCGCCTCGGAGACGGCGCTGCGGATCCGCAGGTCCGCGCCCGAGGCCGTCATGGCGGTGCCGTTCAGCGTCTGCCCGCGCACCGCGTTCACGGAGGTGATCCGACGGGGCAGGGCGGCGAGGAACAGCACCTCCCCCTTGGGGATCCGCACGCCGAGCAGGCCGCGCAGCTCCTCGAGGTCGGCCTGCGCCTCGGTGAGCGCCTCACGGGCGTCGGCGATCGCTTCGAACTGGCTGGACGTGTCCGGAGGGCGGAGGCTCTCGCGGTACCGGGCCTGCTCGATCCGCAGGGCCGCCTGGGCGTCGTACCAGGCGCGGACGTTGGCGGTCAGGGTCTGGTCGCGGGTGGTGGTCGCCTCGACCAGCGCGGCCTGCCTCTGGGCGAGGTCGGTCTGGGCGGTGGCCGCATCGAGCTCCCGAGCTGCGAGGTCGGCGTCGGCGGCGGCCTTGGCCGCCTGGAGGTCGGCGAGCTCCCCGGCGGTGGGTGGCAGGCCGGTGTCGGGATGGGTGCCGCCCTGCGCCTGCTGCAACCGCTGGGCGGCCGTGGTCGCCGCCGTCTGGGCCTGTTGGAGGCGCTGGTTCGCCGAGGTGACGACGTTCTGGGCCTGATCCCGCGCGGTGGTCGCCGCGGTGACGGCGGCGCCGAGCGTGGCCGTGTCGGCGGTGTACTTCTCGAGCGCCTCGGTGACGGCGCGCTCGGCACTGCGCAGCGACTGCTCCGCCTGGAGGCGCTGCGACTCGGTGACGCCCTCGCCCGCCGTCGCTGCGGCACGTTCGGCGGCGCGGAGACCGTTCTGCGCCGCCGTGACCGCGTCCTCTGCGGCGTCGAGCTGGGTCCGCTCCTCGGCGGTGAGGGGCTTCGGCGCGTACCCGACCCTGGTGTACAGCGCGGTCACGGCGTTCTCGGTCGCCCGGTCGTAGGTCCCGTCGACCGGCCCGGGATCGATCCCGAGCCGGGCCATCGCCTCCTCGAGCTGGCGCACATCGTCGCCCGTGCTGCCCGGCGCGAGCGCCCGGTACATCGGGAGCTCGCCGCCGAGCACGATCACCGGTCGCCCACCCACCTCGATGGCCACCGACCCCTCGGCGAGCTCGTCACCCACTTCGGGGACCTGGCCGGTGACGATCGACGCCGCACCCTCGGCTCCGGCCTCGGCCCGGATCTCGGTGGAGTCCGAGTAGGCGATGTCGCCACGTACGACCACGTTGCTGGCCAACGACCTCGACTCCACCGGCACCGTGATCAGCGACGGCTCGGGCGCCGCAGCCTCGAGCCTCGCCGCGTCCGGCGACTGGATCCGGCTCCCTGCGACCCAGCCGACGATCGCGGCGACCACCGCGATCCCGATCGCTCCGAGCACCATCGCGCGACGGTTCCGCACGGCGACCACCTGTCCCTTCGAGTCCCTATCGCGAGCTGCGGTCGGCGTTCGCTCAGCCCGCTGCGCCGTCGCCCTCGACGAGGGCCGAGATCTGGTCGCCGTAGCTGTCGACGAAGGCCTGCTCCAGCTCCCGCTGGACCTCGAGGTAGACCTCCATGTCACCCTTCGCGCACTCGTAGTCGGCGACGGCGACCTCGATCTCGTAGGCCTGCACCTCCTCGAGGAGCTGCCGCTGCTCGGGCGTCAGCTCCGGCGCCCCGGGCTGGACGACGGTCTCCTCCGTGATCTCGCTGGAGCCCATCGCCTCGTCGCCCTCGAAGACCATCCCGCCCATCCCGGCGTTGTAGAGCGGCTCCATGCGGCTGTTGATCTCGTCGTAGGGCTCGAAGCGCTCCGTGAAGCTGTAGCCGGCGTCGGCCATGCACTCGACCCAGGCCGCCTCGAGCGCGACGATGCGCGGGTCGGCCTCGAGCCGTTCGTAGAGGTCGTTGATCTCGTCCTCGAACTCGGTGTACACGGCGGTGACGCCGCCTTGGCTCGTCGCCTCGTAGGCCTCGCCGTAGCAGCCCTGCGGCCCCTCGTACTCGACCTCCTGCTCCTCGGCGGTGGGGTCGAACTCCTGACTCTCGCCGTAGAGGGCGGCGTAGTACGCCTCCTGCTCACCGGGGCTCATGGCCTCGACGATCTCCATGTTGGGATCCTCGGGCATGTCCTCCGGCACGGGGGCGGAGGACATGTTCTCCTCGTAGGTGGTGGAGATCCCGTAGCCGTACTGCTCGGCGTACTCCCGTGGTGTGAGGTCCGAGCCCGGCCAGTCGGAGCTGAAGCTGGTGAACCCGCTGGTGTCGACCGGGATGTACTCGAAGCCCTCGGCGGCCATGCACTCGGCGATCGCCGCCTGCACGACCCGCTCCTGCTCGGCCCACTGCTCCTGCAGCTCCTCCGGGTCGCCGGACATGCCGAGGAGCTGCTGGAGCGGCATGTCGGCGTACGCCTCCATCATCTCCTCCTGCGTGAGCTCCTCGTCCCCCCCGGCCGAGGCCACCTCGTCGGCGTCGTCGCCGCCGCACGCAGCGGCGCCGAGGGTCAG
>JBEIGA010000234.1:0-6567 GCA_040382135.1 Acidimicrobiales bacterium | reverse complement strand
CCAAGACGGCCGAGGAGGAGCCCGCCGGCCCCACCGAGGTCGAGCGCCTCACCGAGATCCGCGACTCGCTGCGAAACCGCTGAGCGGTCGAGCCTGCCGGTGGCGGGGGGCGGCGGCCCCCCCCCGCCACCGGCGTGGCATCAGTTGATCAGCGGGTCCCGCGGCAGACCGAGGATCCGCTCGCCGATCTGGTTGCGCTTGATCTCCGAGGTGCCGCCGGCGATGGAGATCGCCCGGTGCATGAGGGTCATGTTCCCGCCGACGGCACCGTCGCCGTCGAGGAAGGCGCCGTCGGGGCCCGACAGCGCGTGCATCACCGCAGCGGCCTCGTGGCCGAATTCGGAGATGAGCAGCTTGGCGACGTTGCCCTCGGGGCCGGGGCCGCCGCCGGCGACCGCGCGGTGGGCGCTTCGGAGGTTCATCGCCGCCATGGCCTGGGTGCCTGCGATGTAGCGACCGACCCGGGCCGTCCCGCCGGTCAGACGATCGGGGTGGGCGTCGAGCGCGCCGATCATGACCTCGCCCGGAAGGATCATCGCCCCCTCACCGCCGCCGATGCTCACGCTCTCGTTGCCGAGCGTGGCGCGGGCGACGGTCCAGCCGCCGTCGATCGGACCGACGACGTCGTCGTCGGGCACGAACACGTCGTTGAAGAAGACCTCGTTGAAGTCCGAGCCGCCGCCCGGCTGCTTGAGGGGTCGCACCTCGACGCCCGGCGCATGCATGTCGATCACCACCGTGGTGATGCCCTGGTGCTTGGGCGCGTCCGGGTTGGTGCGGACCGTGGCGAAGCCGTGGGCGGCGAGGTGGGCGCCGCTGGTCCAGACCTTCTGGCCGTTGATCAACCAGCCGCCGTCGACCCGGGTGGCCTTGGTCTTGATGCCGGCGGCGTCGGAGCCGGCATCGGGCTCGCTGAAGAGCTGGCACCAGATGACGTCCTGGCGGACGGCGGCGCGGACCCATCGGGCGACCTGGTCCTCGGTGGCGTGCTGGATCAGCGTGAGGATGACCCAGCCCGTAATGCCGAGCGATGGGCGCTTGACCCCGGCGGCGGCGAACTCCTGCTCGATCACGAGCTGCTCGACGGCCTTGGCGTTGCGACCCCAGGGCGTCGGCCAGTGCGGCATGGCGTAGCCGGAGTCGATGAGGGCGTCCTTTCGGGCGTCGGCGTCGAGGCCCTCGAGGGTGGCGACGAAGGCCCGCACCTCCTCGCGGATCGCCTCGGCCTCCGGGGGGAGGTCGATGCTGCCGGAGCGCTTCACGCCGGCGCGGGTGAGCGCGGTGACGGCCGTGGCGGCCGTGTCGGCGTCGAGGAAGGAGCCGAGCACGGCGGCGCGGCGCAGGTACAGGTGGGCGTCGTGCTCGTAGGTGAAGCCGATCCCGCCGTGCACCTGGATGTTCAGGTTGGCGCAGAGGTCCGCGGCCTCGGCCGCCTGCACGGCGGCGATGGCGGCGAGCAGGGTGAGCTGGTCGGAGCCCGGCTCGGCCCGCGAGGCGTCCCAGACGGCGGCGGTGGCGAGCTCGGCGGCCACGAGCATGTTGGCGCAGTGGTGCTTGACCGCCTGGAACATGGCGATGGGACGGCCGAACTGGATGCGGTCCTTGGCGTAGGCGGCGGCGAGCTCGGTGGCCTGGCGGGCGACGCCGGTGGCCTCGGCGGCGAGGACGAGGCGGGCCAGGTCGACGAGCACGCGCCGGGCGCCGGGGAGGACCGTGGCAGGTGCGCCGTCGAGGGTGACGCGGCCCGATCGGCGGGTGGGGTCGAGGTTCTTCGGGAAGGTGGCGGAGACACCGGCACCCCGCTCGACCACGACGACGTCGTCGCCCACGGGGACCATGAGCAGGTCACCGAGGCCGGCGCCGAGCACCACGCCGGCGTCGCCGCTCGCGGTGCCGCCCGAGACGGCGACGGAGCCGCCGAGGCCGATGGCGGCGGTGGTGCTGCCGGCGGCGATGCCGGGCAGCCAACGGGAGCGGGACTCGTCGGTGCCGGCTGCGGCGAGGACGGCCCCGGCGATCACCGTGGGGACGAACGGACCCGGAGCAATGCCCCGGCCGAGCTGTTCGACCACGACGACGAGCTCGGGCAGGCCGTAGCCGGAACCGCCGTGCTCCTCGGGCAGGTGGAGGCCCGTCCAGCCGAGCTCGGCCATCTCCTTCCAGAACGGTGGGGCGACCTCATCGGCCGCCTCGAGCAGGGCACGGGCCTCGGCCCGGGAGTTCCGCTTCTCGAGCAGGTCGGTGACGGTGGACCCGAGGGCGCGGTGGTCGTCGGTGATCGCGATGGACATGGCGTGAGCGTACGACGTCCCGCACCGTCCCCGCAGGGCCGAGCCGGTCGACGTCGGTTCAGGCCACCGAGGACAGACGACGTTCGGGTCGGGCCGCCTCGAACAGCGCCTCGGCGAACTCGCGCTGGTTCTTCACGAGCTTCTCGGCGAAGCCGTAGGTGAGCTCGATCCGCTGCTCCGGCGTGGGTACGAGCTTGGCGAGCGGCTTCGCCGACGCGGGGAGCGACGGGGTGATCCGGCTGAGGCTGTCGGCAACGGTCTTGACGGTCTCGACGACCGTGGCCTGGGACATGCGCATGAGGCCGAGCAGGTTGTCCTGGGCGGCGGTCGTCAGCTTCACGAGGTCGGTGTTCACGAGGTCCGTCTCTCCGGGGGGATGGGGGGGATGGGTTCAGGAGGCCCGCTCGCGGACGTACCGGCCGGGCGAGTCCTCGATCGGGGGGAAGCGGTCGGAGCCGAGGGTGCGCGGCGCCGGGACCTTGCGCCCGGCGCGGCGGACGGCCCAGCGGGCCCAGTCCTCCCACCAGGTCCGCTCCTGGAGCATGGCGCCGTCCTGCCAGGCCTCGGGATCGACCGGCGTCGCCGGGTTGGTCCAGTGCTTGGCCTTGGGGCCGGGCGGGCTCACGATGCCCGCGATGTGCCCGGACCCTGCGAGCGTGAACCGGTTCCGCCCGCCCAGGACCTGGGTGGTCCGGTAGGCGGAGGTCCACGGGACGATGTGGTCGTTGACGGCGCCGATGATGTAGGTCTCGGTGCGGACGGCCCCCGGCTCGAGCCGCTTGCCGGCGAGGCTGAGCTCGCCCCGGGCGAAGGCGTTCTCGATGAAGCAGGAGCGCAGGTACTCCGAGTACATCGTCGCCGGCATCCGGGTGCTGTCGTCGTTCCACGCGAGCAGGTCGAACGCGGGCGGCGATTCGCCCATCAGCCAGTTGCTCACGACGTACTGGAACACGAGGTCGTTGGCCCGGAGCAGGTCGAAGGTGCGGGCCATCTCCCGGTTGTCGAGGAAGCCGCGCTTGTCCATGCGCCGCTCGATCCCCCGGACCGTGCCCTCGTCGGTGAAGACGCCGAGCCCGCCGGCCTGGGTGAAGTCGGTGTGGGCGTTGATGAGCGTGGCGGTGTTGATGGAGGGGTTCGGCTCGTCCGCCTCGAAGCACATGGCCATGGCCGTGAGCGTCCCGCCGAGACAGACCGACAGGGTGTTGACGACCGGGCTGCCCGTGATCTCCTTGACCACGTCGATGGCCTCGAACGGGCCGCCGAGGAGGTAGTCCTCGAAGGAGTGGTCCTTCATCTCCGCGGTGGGGTTGCGGTAGCTGATGGCGAAGCACTGGTGGCCCTGGCGCAGCGCCCACTCGATCAGGCTGCGGCCGGGGGCCAGATCCATGATGTAGTACTTGTTGATCCACGGCGGGCAGAACAGCAGCGGGATCGAGAAGACCTTGGGCGTCTGCGGCCGGTAGTGGATGACCTCGATCAGGTCGCTCCGGTAGACCACCGAGCCCGGCGTGACCGCCATGTTCTCGCCCACCGCGTAGCCGCGGGTGTCGACCTGCGTGGGCCAGCCGCCGTTGGTGCGCACGTCGTGCATGAAGTTGCGCCATCCCTGCAGGAGGCTCTTCCCGCGGGTCTCGTAGGCACGGCGGAGCGCGGCGGGGTTGCCGGGCAGGGTGTTCGTCGGGGCGAGGGCGTCGGTGAGGAACCGGGCTGCGAAGCGGGCCTTGCGGTCCTCGAGCGGGTCGAGCCCGGCGACGTCGACGATGTCGTCCACGAACCGGGTCTGGAGGAGGTACAGCTGCTGCAGGAGGAGGTAGGCGGCGTTGTCCTGCCACACGGGGTCCTCGAACCGGCGGTCCTGCTTGGCCGGGACCAACGGCGTGGGCAGGTCCATGCCGACGAGTCGCCCGGCTGCGACGGCCGTGGCGGAGAGCGAGCCCGAGGTGAGACGGGCGGCGGCGCCGGCGACGGCGGTCGGACGGCGCGCCGCGGCGCGCGCCGCCTTCGCCATGGACCCGGCGAACAGGGCCGGTGTCACGATGTCGATCGGTTGTTCCGCGACCCCGGAGCGATCGAGCAGCGCTTCGATCAACTCCTCGGCTCGCGAGGCCGCGCCCACCGCGTCGATGCGTGGGTCGGCTGTCGTGCGGGCCATCCCTGGCAGCTCCCTCGCTCAGGCCTTCGACCAGGGACTTTGCGGTATTTCCCCTGGATGGGCAAGGAAAAGGTCTGTGGTGTCTGACACAGCGTCAGATCAGGTGACGGTCACACGTCGTCGGTGAACCGTGCCCGGAGCACCTTCTTGTCGAACTTGCCGACCGCGGTGCGCGGGACGGCGTCGACGAACTCGACGCGGTCGGGGAGCTGCCACCGGGCGAACCCGGCGGTCTCGAGGTGGGCGCGGACCTGCGCCAGGTCGAGTGAGGCGCCCGGTCGGAGGACCACGCAGGCGAGAGGCCGGTCCTGTCACTTGGGGTCCGGCACCGCGACCACGGCCGCCTCGGCCACCTCGGGCAGGGCCATGATCGCCGCCTCCATGTCGACGGAGGAGATCCACTCCCCGCCGGACTTGATGAGGTCCTTGGTGCGGTCGGCGATGACGACGTAGCCGTCCGGTGAGCCGATGGCGACGTCGCCGGTGCCGAACCAGCCGTCGGCGGTGAACGCGTCGGCCCCCTCGCCGCCCACGTACCCGTCGGTGACCCACGGTCCCCGGACGAACAGCTGCCCCATGGAGGCGCCGTCGAAGGGCACCTCGGCGCCCGCCTCGTCGCGGATGGTCATCTCCATGCCGGGGAGCGGCAGGCCGGCGCGGGTGCGGGCGGCGTCGGTGATGCGGTCCTCGTCCCAGGTCCGCATGTACTCGTGCGGCCAGGCGAGGGAGGCGAGCGGGGACGTCTCGGTCATGCCCCAGGCCTGCACGATCGGGACGCCGAACTCCGTGCGGTACCGCTCGATCAGCGCCCGCGGGGGCTGGCTGCCACCGACCACGATGTGGCGCAGGTCGGGGAGCGCAACCTGCCGGGCGGCGAGCTCGTCGGCCACCGCCAGCCAGACGGTGGGGACGCCGGCGGTGACCGTGACCCGCTCCTCCACCAGCGTGTCGACGAACGCCGATGCGTCGAGGTTGCCGGCGAAGAAGACCTGCTTGGCGCCGACGGCGATGGCCGCGTAGGGCATGCCCCAGGCGTTGGCGTGGAACATCGGGACCTGGGGGAGGACGGCGTCGCCGGGGCCGATGCACATGCCCGCGGCGGAGGTGCAGGCGAGGGTGTGGAGGAACGCCGAGCGGTGGGTGTACTCGACGCCCTTCGGGTGTCCGGTGGTGCCGGAGGTGTAGCAGAGGCCGAGCGGCGCGGATTCGGGGATGTCGAGCGGCTCGTAGTGGTTCGGCTGTCCGGCGATGAGGTCCTCGTAGACGAGGGCGGAGGGTGCGTCCGCCGCGCCCTCGTCGGCGAGGACGACGACATGGCGCAGCGACGGGACCCGGTGGCGGATCCGCTCGACGACCGGCAGGAAGTCCGGATCGACCAGGACGGCCTCGTCCCCGGCGTGGTCGAGGATGTAGGCCAGCTCGTCGTCGGAGAGCCGGACGTTGACGGTGTGGAGCACCCGGCCGGTGCAGGGGACGGCGATGTAGGCCTCGAGGTGGCGGTGGTCGTTCCAGGCCAGCGTCGCCACCCGGGCGCCGGGGGAGAGCCCGAGGCCGTCGAGGGCGTGCATCAGCTGCATGGCCCGGGCCGCCGTCTCGGCGTAGGTGGTCCGATGCGTGGGCCGGGCGGCGCTGCGGGTCACGACCTCGCCGCGGCCGTGGTGCCGGGCCAGGCCCCGCACCAACGACCACAGGTTGAGTGGTGTGTCCATCATGGTCGGGTCCCCCGCCTGCTCAGAACTCCATGTCGAGCTCGTCGATCGCCTCGGGCTCGGCCACTGCGGCGGCGATCCACTCCTGCATGGCGGGCAGGGTGAGGATGCGCTCGCAGTAGGCGTCGAGCCGCGGCTCGAGCTCGATCCCGTAGGTCCGGAACCTGGTGCAGACCGGCGCGTACATGGCGTCGGCCATGCCCGGCCGGTCGCCGAAGAGGTACGGGCCGCCGGCACCGAAACGGCGCCGTGCCTCGGTCCAGAGCGTGAACACGCGCTCGATGTCCTTCGCGAGGTCGCGCGACCACGGCCGCACGTCGACGCGCTCGCGGATGCACATCGTCATGTCGCTGCGCAGGTGGCGAAAGCCCGCGTGCATCTCGGCGCACATCGAACGCGCGAACGCTCGCGCCCT
>JBEIGA010000233.1:0-6612 GCA_040382135.1 Acidimicrobiales bacterium | reverse complement strand
GGGTCGTGCTGGCCGACGTGGTGGCGGGCGCGCTCGAGGCGGCGGCCGAGGACGCCGGGCGCCACGGCACGGGCCTCGCCGTCCGCACCGACGTGCGGGACCCGGTGTCGGTCGCCGCGCGCGCCGCGGCGACCGACCACGCGTTCGGCACCGCGCAGCTGGTGTTCGCGAACGCCGGGGTGTCGGTCGGCGGCGCCGTCTGGGACGTCACCCCGGCGGACTGGCAGTGGGTGCTCGGCGTGAACGTCCTCGGCGTGGCACACGTCGTGCACGCCTTCGTCCCGCCGCTCATCGCCTCGGGCCTGCCCGGCAACGTGTGCATCACGGCGTCGATCGCCGGCTACCTGAACCAGCCCGCGTTCGGTGCGTACAACGCGTCGAAGCACGCCGTCGTCGGCATCGCCGAGACCCTCGCCACCGACCTGCGCGAGGCCGGCCACGACATCGGCGTGACCCTCCTCGCCCCGTGGTTCGTGCGCACCGCCCTCGGGAGCTCTGCCCGCAACCGGCCTGCGGACCTCGACGAAGCGACCACGCCGTCGGCGTACACGGCGTCGGTCGCCGCCCGACTCGGCGCCTGGGGCCACACCACCCAGGACCCCGACGAGATCGCCGACCTCGCCCTCGCCGCCATCCGGTCCGGCGAGTTCGCGGTCTTCCCCTACCCGCCGTCGCGCGACGCGGTCCGCCGCCGGATCGACGCCGTCCTCGCCGGCGGCGTCCTGCCGCCCTACCTGCCCGACTGACCCTGCCCGACCGCCCGCCTGACTCTGCCCGCCCCGATCCTGCCCGACCCGACCCCGCCCGGAGCCCAGCACCATGTCGACCCCTCCCCTCTGGCGCCGCGGCGACGACGGCTCCGCCCTCGGCCCCCAGCGGGTGATCCGCATCGACGACGCCGTCCCCGCCGAGACCACCGACGGCTCGGTGCCGGCGATCGGGCTCACCCCGCTCACCTCCGACGATTGTGACTACGTGGTGATGACCTTCCGGTTCCCCCCGGGGTACGTGGGCGTCGTGCACTCGCACCCCTACGACACCGTGTACCTGGTCCGGCGCGGCACGTTCCTCGTGGACGGCGAGGGGACCTTCGAGGTCGGCGACCTGCGCTGGGTGAAGGGCGGCACCACCTACGGTCCCGAGCGGGCCGGTCCCGAGGGGTGCGAGGTGCTCCTCATCACCAAGGGCACGTTCCCCCCGTCGAACGGCCCCGCCGAGCCGGACTGACCGTCCAGGGCGGGAGGCCCCGCTCAGATCCGGAAGACCCGTCGGGCGTTGCCCTCGGCGATCCGACGCGCGACGTCGTCGGGGACATCGGCCATCGACGCCTCGAGCCGGCTCCGGCTGTGGGGGAAGTACCCGTCCTCGTGCGGGTAGTCCGACTCCCACGTGAGGTTGTCGACGCCGATCAGGTCGAGGTTCCGGAGGCCGACGTCGTCGGTCATGAAGCACACGACCATGTGCTCGGCGAACACCTCACGCGGCGGGCGGACCGCTCGGAACTGGTCGCGGAAGGCGGCGTTGGCGAAGGTCTTCTCCGCCTGTTCGAGCAGGTAGGGCACCCAGCCGGCGCCGCCCTCGGAGAACACGACCCGGATCGCCGGGTGGCGGTCGAGCACGCCGGTGAAGAGCCAGTCGGTGCAGGCCACCATCGAGTTCGCACCCATGTGCGGCAGCACCAGGCACGGCGGCGCGTCGTCGGACGAGCGGATCAGCCGGCCCGACGAGCCGATGTGGAGGCAGACCGCCATGCCGGTCTCGTCGACCGCGGCCCAGAGGGGCTCCCACTCGTCGCCGTACATCGACGGCAGGCCGAGGGCGGCGGGGTTCTCCGAGAACGCAACCGCCCGGGCGCCGCGGGCGGCAATGCGCCGGGCCTCGGCCGCGGCGGCGCCGACGTCCCACAGCGGCAGGATCCCGAGCGGGACCAGCCGGGCGAGGTCGGTGGCGCACCATTCCTCGAGGACGAAGTCGTTGTAGGCGCGGACGCATGCGACGGCCAGCTCCGGGTCGTTCCCCTCGAGGAACCGGTGACCGGCGAACCGGCAGTAGTCGGGGAACGCCACCTGGGCCCAGACCCCGTCGAGGTCCATGTCGGCGAGGCGCGCCGTCGGCTCGTAGCAGCCGGGCCGCATCTCGGAGAACCGGGCGACTCCCCGGGGTTCGTCGTCGAACCCCGCCAGCGTGCGGGTGCTGCCGCGGAACGTCTGGACGATGCGGTCCTCGTACGACCACGCCTCGGTGCCGTCGGCGAGCTCCACCACCCGTGGCCCCCGCTCCCGGAATCGTGCCGGGAGCCAGGTCTGCCACAGGTGGGGCGGCTCGATGATGTGGTCGTCGACCGAGACCGGTCGGACGTCGGCGGGCAGCATCGGACCGGGCCCGGACGGCTGGCTCAGACCCGGGGCAGGACCTGGTCGACGTAGAGCTGCAGGGTCTTCCAGCCCTCCTCGATGGGCATGCCGCCCACGAGCGGGTGGAGGTTCACGAACGCCATCTCGCCCTGGGCCTTGATGCGGTCGACGACCTGGTCCGGGGTGAGCACCTGGTAGATGCCCTCGGCCCGCAGCTCCTGGGGGTTGGACGCGTGCGAGTGCACGGCGGAGGAGATGTCCGGGGTCTGCCAGGAGGCGTAGGTGCCGGCCTCCTCGAAGAAGTACTGCCCGAGCTCGGCCCAGGCCTTGTCCGGGTCCTCGGCGACGTGGAGCATCACCGTCTCCTCGCCCGGCATCATGAAGAAACCCTGCGTGCCCTGCTCGGCGCACTGCTCGTAGTAGTACGCCTCGAGCTCGGGCATGTTGGCGGCGGCGAACATCGGCAGGCCGAACCGGGCGGCGCGACGAGCGGCGATCCTGCTGGTGCCGCCGAGCAGGACGACCGGGTGCGGCTGGGTGAACGGCCGCGGGGTGACCCGCACGGTGGTGCCGTGGTACTCGAACGGCTCACCGGTCCAGGCCTTGAGGAGCGTCTCGACGCACTCGTCCATGAGCTTGCCGCGCCCGGCCCAGTCCTTGCGGTGGGCGGCGTACTCGGAGGGCCGGTAGCCGAGACCGAGGATCGTGGTGAGACGACCGCCGCTCGCGTTGTCGAGCACCGCGATGTCCTCGGCGATCCGCAGCGGGTCGTGCAGGGGCAGGAGCAGGGCCGAGAGGGAGACGCCGATCTGCTTGGTCTTCCCGAAGATCAGGCCGGCCATGATCAGCGGGGAGGGGCTCCAGCCGTTGTCGGCACCGTGGTGCTCCTCGAGCGTGATCATCGAGAAGCCGTTGTCCTCGGCATACCCGACCATCTCGACGAAGGCCTGGTACCGCTTCCCCATCTCGGAAGGCTCGAGACCGGGCTGGATGCAGTTGAAACGTGCTGCGCTCATCACCATGGAGCGCACGCTAACAGGACGGCCAGGGCTGGTCCGTGGCCGACGAGGCGATCATCGGGCCACGAAGAACTCGTAGCCGAAGCTCGTGCCGTGCTCCTCGAACAGGTCGATCTCGGCGTCGCACGCGTCGAGCACGACGAGGACGTCGGCGTCCGCCGCCGGGGTCGCGGCGCGCAGCTCGGCGACCCTGGTCCGCATCGGGGTGTAGAAGTCGTCGCGCCACGCCGACTCGGGCAGGGGGAAGTGCCCGAGCACCTCGAACCCGTGCGCGTCGAGTCGATCGAGCACGTCCTGCACCGTCCCCATCGCCGGGTACTCGGCGAACGCCTCGCGCGCCGGCCCCGGCGGATCGTCCGTGCGCCACACCGCGTCGGTGAAGGCCAGGTACCCGCCCGGCCGGAGGAGTCGGCGACTCAGCTCGAAGGCCGCGTCGAGCCCGATGTTGTAGAACGCGCCCTCGGACCAGACGAGATCCGCGCACGCGTCGGGCAGCCCGGCGTCGGTCATGTCCACCACGAGGGGACGGATCCGGCCGGTGAGCCCGCGGCGTGCGGCGCCGGCGGCCAACAGTCGGGCGAAGGGCGCATGGCTGTCGACGGCGAGCACCGTGCCGCCGGTGAGCTCGGCCAGGTCCAGGGTCTGGGCCCCCGCGCCGCAGCCGAGGTCCACGATCGCCGGCGCCGGAGGCAGACCCGCACACAGCGCGAGCGCACGGGCCGTGCACGCACGGTTGCCGGGCCCTTGCCGTGGCAACGCCTCGAACACCGCGAAGAAGGTCGACAGGGACACGGCAGAGGGTTCGGCCATGGGGTCACTCTGCCATGGGGCGCCCGGACCGACGCCGCATCGGTTTGCGCCCCTCCTCATCCGGGTATGACCACCGCATGGAACCACGCCCGGACACAGAGGACGCGATGTCGCCGTCGGAATGGCTCGCGGACGCCGAGGTGGCCGAACGTCGTCCGGCCGGTGATCGCTCCCTCTCGGCGGCAGAGTTCGAACGCCTGGCTCGGTCTGCGGCGCCGCTCCTCTACCGGGTCGGAGCGAGCGCCGAGTCCGGGTCCACGATGCGCCTCGGGCGACGCCGGGGGCCGACCTGGATCAGCGTGGCCTCGCCGCGGGGGCACGGTCGGATCATCCGCCATCCGGACGGTTCGTTCGTGAGCAGCGCCCACCGGAGCGCCGACGGAGGCCTCGTGCTCGACGCGCGCGGGGATGCCGTGCGGGCGGCGGACTTCGACGACCTCGTCGCCGCCGTCTCCGAGACCGTTCCCTCCTGGCCGGCCGGGCGACAGGCGGATCGCACCGGGAGGCCGTCATGACGGCCACCTGTTCTCCGAGGACGAACCGGGAGGCGGTGTCGTCAACTCCCACGCTGCGGCGCCGGACGCGATCAGCGTGTTCGGCGATTCGCTGCTGTACGTCAACGTGGACGAGTGCACGTCCTGCACCGCCTGCTACCAGCCCGATGTCTGCCCCGTCGGCGCCATCTACTCCGAGGACCGCCTCCCGAACGGCACGACCGTGACGCGTTACAACCGGGCCGACCCGGCGACCGGCCACGACCACTCGTTCTTCGCACAACTGACCCGCACGGTCTTCGCCGACTGATCCCCGTTCGCCCGACCTCGTGGCGGACCCGGTGACACGCCCCTACAGTCCCCGGCCATGGAGCACGCAGGCAGGGTTGCAGGCAGGTTGACCGGCAAGGTCGCGATCGTCACCGGCGCAGGTGGCGCCGGCGTCGGCGGGCTCGGCGTGACCTACGTCCGGGCGCTCGCCGCCGAGGGCGCATCGGTGGTCGTCTCGGACCTCGACGGGGAGGCTGCGGCGAACGTCGCGGCGTCGCTCGTCGCCGACGGGGGTTCGGCCATCGGCGTGCGCTGCGACGTCACCTCCGACGAGGACATCGATGCGACGGTCCAGGCCGCGGTCGACGCGTTCGGCGGGGTCGACATCCTCGTGAACAACGCCGGCCTCGCCCGGGGCAAGTGGAACGAGAGCACCACGCTCGCACGCGAGGACTGGCGGCTCATCATGGACGTCAACACGATCGCCGCGGTGCGTTTCGCCGCCGCCGTGCAGCCGGTCATGGCGGCCCGGGGCGGCGGCGTGATCGTGAACCAGTCGTCCGACGCCTCGGTCATGGAGGCGGGCGCCTACACGGTGTCGAAGGCCGCGATCGACGCCGTCACCCGCGTGCTCGCCGCCGAGCTGTCCGAGGACGGCATCCGGGTCAACGGCATCGCCCCCGGGGTGATGACGGCGAAGATGCCGCCGGAGCAGGTCGCCTCGCTGCTGGCGCGCCAGACCGTGCGGCGCGCCGGCCGGCCCGAGGACCTCGTCGGCGCCCTGCTCTACCTGTGCTCCGATGAGTCGTCGTTCGTGAACGGCCAGACCATCACCGTCGACGGCGGCATGGCCCGCATCCCCAACCAGTAGGCGGGGCGGGCATGAGCTCCTTCGCCGACATCCCGCTGGAGGACCGGGGCGGGGCGCTGCTCGAGCTCGGGCTCGAGAGCGAGCAGGTGGGCGACCACGTCGTGGGGCGCGCCGAGATCGTGCCGGAGATGTGGATCCCCGGCACCCGCACGCTGCGGACGGCGATCCTGTCGGTCTGGGCGGACTCGGTCCTCGGACTGCTCGCCGGGCTGAACGTGCAGCCGACCATCACCGTCACGCTGGACCTCGAGCTGCACCTGCACCGGCCCATCGAGGGGCTCGGCGCGCTGACCCTGCGCTCGTCCGTGCTGAAGCTCGGTCGTCAGGTCACGCTCACCACGGTCGAGATCCACCGGGACGACGAGGCCGACCCGATCGGGATCGGCACCGCGTCGTTCATGGCGTCGCCGAACCCGGAGCACGTGGTCCCCGAAGGCGGGTTCTTCACCCACCCCCGGCCCGAGCGCCGGCCGCTACTGGTGCCCTTCGCCGAGCGCGTGGGGGTTCGCCAGGTCGGGCGGGACACCGTCGAGATCCCCTGGCAGGCCGACAACCTCAACGCGACCGGCGCCATCCAGGGTGGGCTCGTGGCGCTGGCCGCCGAGGACGCAATCCTCGCCGTCGCCCCGCGCACGGTGATGACCTCGCTGTCGGTCCGGTACCTCCGACCGTTCCGGGAGGGCGCGGCGCGTGCGACCGCCCGGGTGCAGGGCGACCTCGCGCAGGTGGACCTCGTGGTGACCGGCACCGGCAAGCCCGGCGCGGGGGGGCCCCCACAGGGGGACCCCCCCCCC
>JBEIGA010000232.1:0-6683 GCA_040382135.1 Acidimicrobiales bacterium | reverse complement strand
GGCGGCCACGGCGGCCACGAGCGACGGGTCCTCCACCGCGGCGGTCCCCATGACCACCCGGGTGACGCCGGCGTCGAACAGGGCCTGCGCGTCGGCGACGGACCGGACGCCCCCGCCGGTCTGGACCGGTACCGCCACCGCCGCGGCGACCGCGGCGATCGCCGCCCGGTTGACCGGCTCACCGGAGCGGGCGGCGTCGAGGTCGACCACGTGGACCCACGTCGCCCCGGCCTCCACGAACGCCAGTGCCTGGGCGACGGGATCGTCGCCGTAGACGGTCTCCCGGTCGTAGTCGCCCTGGAGCAGGCGGACGCACTTGCCGCCGAGCAGGTCGATGGCGGGGAACAGCGCGGGGCTCACGCGGCGACCCCCTGCAGGGACCCCACCACGTTCGCGAGCAGGTGCAGCCCGTTGGTGCCCGACTTCTCGGGGTGGAACTGGGCGGCGAAGACGTTGTCGCGGGCCGCAGCAGCGAGGAGCCGGTGCCCGCCGTACTCGCACCAGGCGACGGCGTGCGCAGGGTCCTCGGCGGCGTACGAGTGGACGAAGTACATCCAGGCGTCGTGCTCGAGGCCGGCGAGGTACGGGTGCGCGACGTCGACCTCGAGGACGTTCCACTGCATCTGGGGCCGCTTGACGTCGTCGGGGAGGCGCCGGACCGCACCGGGGAGGATGCCGAGGCCGCGGGCGCCCGGGCTCTCCTCGGAGGAGTCGTACAGCAGCTGGAGCCCCACGCAGATGCCGAGGAACGGCCGTCCCGACGCGGCGGCCTCGACGGCGACGCGGTCGAGACCGGTGTCCCGCAGGGCGTCCATGCACGCGCCGAACGCCCCCACCCCGGGCAGCACGACGGCCTCGGCGTCACGGACCAGGCCGGGGTCGGCGGTGAGGCGGGCGTCGGCGCCGACCTTCTCGAGTGCCTTCTGGGCCGAGCGGAGGTTGCCGATGCCGTAGTCGAGCACCGCGATCAGGGGCCGCTCGCCGGCGCCGCTCACCGGATGCCCTTCGCTCACAGGATGCCCGTCGCTCACAGGGTGCCCTTGGTGGAGGGCACGCCCCCGCCCTCCACGCGGACGGCGTCCCGCAGCGCACGGGCCACGGCCTTGAACGAGGCCTCGACCAGGTGGTGCGTGTTCTTCCCCCGCCGCGACGTGACGTGGAGGGTGAGCCCTGCGGCGGTGGCGAACGCCCGCCAGAACTCCTCGGCGAGCTGGGGGTCGAACGGCGGCGTGCCGAGGATCTTCTCGCCGGGGAACTCGACCTCGTAGTGCAGGTACGGACGCCCGGAGATGTCGAGCGCGACCTCGATGGCGGTCTCGTCCATCGGCACGAGGGTGTTGGCGAACCGCCGGATGCCCCGCTTGTCGCCGAGCGCCTCGCGCAGCGTCTCGCCCACGGCGATGCCGACGTCCTCCACCGTGTGGTGGGCGTCGATCTCGATGTCGCCCTCGGCGTCGACCACGAGGTCGAACCCGGCGTGCTTGCCGAGCTGGTCGAGCATGTGGTCGAAGAAGGGCAGACCGGTGCTGCACCGGGTGTTGCCGGAACCGTCGAGGGACAGCTCGATGGCGATCTTCGTCTCCGACGTGTCGCGGCGACGGGTTGCGGTGCGGGGCGCGGTGCTCACGTGAGGATCTCCCGGAGGGCGGCGAGGAAACGGTCGTCCTCGTCGGGGGTGCCGATGGTGACGCGCAGGCAGCCCTCGAGGCGTGGCCACGAGGCGCAGTTGCGGACGAGGACCGAGCGGTCGACGAGCTGCTGCCAGACCTCGTCGCCGTCGGCGGCGGTGGGCCGGAACAGCACGAAGTTGGCGCCCGACGGCCACACCTCCACGGGCAGGTCGGCCAGCCCGGTCACCAGGCGGCTGCGCTCGTCGACGAGTGCGGCGACGCGGGCGTCCATGGCGTCGCGGTGGCGGAGGGCGAGGGTGCCGGCGAGCTGCGTCACGGCGTCGAGGTGGTACGGGAGGACGACCTGCTCGAGGTCCTCCACCAGCCACTCGGGACCGATGGCGTAGCCGAGGCGCAGGGCCGCCATGGACCACGTCTTGGAGAACGTGCGGCTCACCACGAGCGGCACGTCCTCGGCCACGAGCTCCACCGCCGACGAGGGAGCGAACTGCCCGTAGGCCTCGTCGACCACGACCAGGCCCCCGTAGGGCTCGACGAGCGACAGCACCTCGGCCACGGTCTCGGGCGGGTCGACGATGCCGGTCGGGTTGTTCGGCGAGCAGAGGAACACCACGTTCGGCTGCTCGGCCGTGACGACCCGGCGCACCTCGGCGAGGTCGAGCGAGAAGTCTGCGGCCCGCTCCCCCTCCACGACCCGCGTGCCGGTGACCCGGGAGATGTGGCCGTGCAGGGCGTAGGTGGGCTCGAACACGGCGGCGGTCCGGCCGGGTCCCCCGTAGGCGAGCAGGATGCTCTGCAGGACCTCGTTCGAGCCGTTGGCGGCGAAGACCCGGGCAGCCGGCTGGCCGTAGCCCTCCCCGATGGCGGCGCGCAGCGCCTTCGCCGAGCGGTCCGGGTAGCGGTGCCACGCGACGTCGGCCAGCGCGGCGGCGAGGTCGGCGGTGAGCTCGGCCGGCGGCGGCACCGGCGACTCGTTGGTGTTGAGCCGCACCTCCACCGCCACCTGGGGCGAGTGATAGCCCTCCATCAGGGCGAGGTCGTCGCGGACGGCGGGGCGGGGCCCGCCGCGGAGGGGCGCGGTCATGGTGCCTCCGGGAGGACGCGCAGGCGCACGGACTCGGCGTGGGCGTCGAGCCCCTCGGCCTCGGCGATGGCCACGACGTGGGGCGCCACCGCGGCGAACCCGTCCCGGCTCACCCGCACCACGTGGACCTCCTTGCGGAAGTCGGTGACGGTGAGCGCGCTGGCGAAGCGGGCGGTGGCGGCGGTGGGCAGGACGTGGCTGGGACCGGCGAGGTAGTCGCCGAGCGATGCCGGCGCCCACGGGCCGCAGAACACGGCGCCGGCGTGGCGCACCAGCGGCACCAGCGCGTCGGGGTCGGCGGTCATGAGCTCGAGGTGTTCGGGGGCGATGGCGTTGGCGACCACCATGGCGGCCTCGGGCGAGTCGACCAGCGCGGCGATGCCGGCGGCCTCCAGGGTGCTGCGGATGTCGGCGGCCCGGGGCGCCGCGGCGACGATGGCCTCGACCTCGGCGGTGACCGCGTCGGCCACGGCGGGGTCCCAGGTGACCAGCCAGGCGAGGCCGTTCGGGCCGTGCTCGGCCTGCAGCACCACGTCGACGGCGGCGAAGCGGGCGGGCACCGAGGCGTCGGCGACGACCACGACCTCCGAGGGGCCGGCGAAGGCGGAGGGCACGCCGACCACGCCGGCGACCTCCTGCTTGGCGATCGAGACGTAGATGTTGCCGGGTCCGACGATCACGTCGACCGGCCGGATGCTCTCCGTGCCGTAGGCCAGCGCGGCGACGGCCTGGGCTCCGCCGACCGCGTAGACCTCGTCGACGCCGGCGATCTCGGCGGCGGCGAGGGTGACCGCCGGGACGGAGCCGTCGGCGGCGGGCGGCACCACGAGCACGACCTCGCGCACCCCGGCGACCCGGGCGATCACGGCGGTCATGAGCACGGTGGAGGGGTAGACGGCGCGGCCGCCGGGCACGTAGCACCCGGCGCGGTCGACCGGCCGGTGCAGGGCGTCGATCACGATGCCGTCCCGCTCGACCCGGTGGTCGGGGGTGAGCTGGTGCTCGTGGAACTCCCGGATGCGGTCGGCCGCCACCTGGAGTGCGGTGCGCAGCGCGGGGTCGAGCGAGGCGAGCGCGGCCTGCCGCTCCTCACGGGACACCACGAGGCGGGGTTCGGCGACCCGGTCGAACCGCCTGGTGAAGTCGACCAGCGCCTCGTCTCCCCGGGCTCGGACGTCGGCGATGATCTCCCGCACCACCGCCACCGGTCCCTCCCCCGCGATCTCGGGGCGCGGCAGGGCGCCGGGGATCTCGTCCAGGGGGACGCCACGGAGGTCGAGCCGTCGGAGCACCTCGGCAACGCTACCGGTGCGCCGCGCGCGGCCACGAACCGTTTCCCGCCCGGGGATGTGACCCCGGCCGCCAGTTCGGGGCAGGCTGACCGCACCGACCCCGAGCAGGACGGTGACGACGCCGAGGAGGACATGGTGAGCGACGACCGGGCCGAGCTGGCAACGATGGGCACCACGCTGGACGAGCTCGTCACCCGTGCCACCGCCATGGCCGAGCGCTACCGGGGCGGCCCGAGGGACGACCTCTCGATCCGGCTCTTCGAACTGGAGCGCTCCCTCGTGCGCGCCAACCGCCAGCTCGCCGCGCTGATGCGCCAGGTCTGACCGGCGAGCAACCCCACGTGGACACCACACATCCCGAACCGGCCGGGTGGCGAGCACGAAAACGTGCTTGTCGCCCGGCCAGTTCGATCTGCGGGGATTGCCTGGCCCTGGACGGGGCCGCCTCCGGTCAGCGGGAGCCGGGGAGGCCGGCGCTGGGGCAGATGTCGGCCAGGACGCACTCGGAGCACTGGGGACGGCGGGCGATGCAGACCCGGCGGCCGTGCAGGATCAGGCGGAGGCTGAACTCCCCCCGTTCCTGCGCGGGCACCATCGGGCTCAGCTCGTGCTCGACCTTGACGGGATCGGTCTGCTCGGTGAGGCCGAGGAGGTTCGAGAGCCGGAGCACGTGGGTGTCGACGGGCAGGCCCGGCAGGTCGAGCGCGACGCTGCGCACGACGTTCGCCGTCTTGCGTCCCACACCGGGCAGCGACGTGAGGTCCTCCATGGCGCCGGGGACCTCACCCTCGTAGACCTCGACGAGGCGTTGCGCCATGCCCAGGAGGTTGCGGGCCTTGGAGGCGTAGAACCCGGTGGAACGGACGATCTCCTCGAGCTCGCCCAGGTCGGCCCCGGCGAGGTCGTGCGGCGTGGGGTACCGCCGGAACAGCGCCGGGGTGACCATGTTGACCCGGGCGTCGGTGCACTGGGCCGACAGGATCGTGGCGGCGAGGAGCTGGTAGGGGGTCTCGTGGTCCAGCTCGCAGAGCGCCTCGGGGTACTCCTCGGCGAGACGGCGGTGGACCTCCTTCGCCCGACCCTTCGGAGTGCGTGGCCTGCCCATGGGAGACGGGACCCTACCAGCCGCCCCCGGACCGCCCTCCTCCTCCAGCGGCCCGAGGCGCCGTTAGCCTCGACGACGTGGCCGCATCGCCCCGCACCGTCGAGCACGAGCTCGGGACCGTCCGCCTCGAGCCGAACCGCCTCGGCTGGGTCGTCGAGCTCCCCGCCGAGGTCCGCTCCCTGCCCCCCGCCTCACGGGACACCACGGTGACCGCACTGCTGCTCGCCGCCGTCGACGCGGCAGCCGCTGCAGGCGGCGGCCGGCTCGAGGTGTGGCGGCACGAGGTCCGGCCCGACGAGGACGACGCCGTGGTCGCGGCCGGCTTCCGCCCCTACCGCGACCTCTGGCAGCTGCGCTGCCCGCTCCCCGCGGCACCCACCGACCTCGCCGTCCGACCCTTCACCGACGCGGACGCCGAGGCGTGGCTCGAGGTCAACAACCGGGCCTTCCACTGGCACCCCGAGCAGGGGGGCATGACCATCGACGACCTGCGGGCCATGCAGGCCGAGCCCTGGTACGACCCCGCCGGCTTCCTCCTCCACGACCAGCTCGTCGACGGACGTCTGCGGCTGGCCGCGTTCTGCTGGACGAAGGTCCACGCCGACCACGAACCGCCCCTCGGCGAGATCTACGCCATCGCCGTCGACCCCGACTTCCACGGCCGCAAGCTCGGCGCGCCGATGACCCTCGCCGGCCTCCAGTGGCTCGCCGACCATGGGCTCCGCCAGGGGATGCTCTACGTCGAGTCCGACAACCACGCGGCGAACCGGGTGTACGAGCGCATCGGCTTCCGCCACAACCACACCGACCGTGCCTACGAGCGCACCGTGGAGCCGTCATGACCGCGGCCCACGCCACACCCTCGCGCTACGACCTGGAGCGCGACGCGCTCGCCGCGCTCCTCGCCGACCAGCCCGCCTACCGGGTGAAGCAGGTCTGGGCCGGTCTGCACGAGCGACTCGCCGATCCCGAAGACCTCACCGACCTCCCCAAGGCGCTGCGGGCGCACCTCGCCGAGGCGCTCCCGGCAGCGCTCGAGCCCGAGGTCGAATCGGTCAGCACCGACGCCACGACCCGCAAGTGGCTGTGGCGCTGCCGCGACGGCGCCCAGGTCGAGACCGTGCTCATGCACTACCCCGACCGGGCCACCGTCTGCGTCTCCACCCAGGCCGGCTGCGCCATGGCGTGCGGGTTCTGCGCAACGGGGCAGGCCGGGTTCGAACGCCACCTCAGCACCGGCGAGATCGTCGAGCAGGTCGTGCGGGCCCAGCGTGCGGCGCGTCCACAGCGGGTCTCGAACGTCGTGTTCATGGGCATGGGCGAGCCGCTCGCCAACTACGACCGCACCTGGGCCGCCGTCGAGCGGCTCCACGGGGACCTCGGCATCTCGGCCCGCCACCTCACCATCTCCACCGTCGGCGTGGTGCCCGGCATCCGTCGGCTCGCCACCGAGCGCCTCCCCGTCAACCTCGCCGTGTCGCTGCACGCGGCCAACGACACGCTCCGCGACGAGCTCGTCCCGATCAACCGGCGGTACCCGCTCGAGGTGCTCGCCGACGCGTGCGCCGAGT
>JBEIGA010000231.1:0-6693 GCA_040382135.1 Acidimicrobiales bacterium | reverse complement strand
GCTCGCGTGGGTCGAGGCCGCCGGCGCGGTCGTGGTCGCCGCCGACGCGCTGGGCGTGATGGCCGCCGCGTTGGACGACGCCGTCGCCTACGCCGCCGAGCGCCGCCAGTTCGGCGTCCCGATCGGCTCGTTCCAGGCCGTGCAGCACCTCCTCGCCGACGCAGCCGTGCTCGTCGAGACCTCCCGCTCCTGCGTCTGGCACGCCGCATGGGCGGCCGACGCCCTGGATCCCGCAGCCGCGGTGGAGGCGGCACGGCAGGCCAAGGCCTACGTCGCCGAGGCCGCCCGGACCGTGCTCGAGACCTCGCTGCAGGTCCTCGGCGGGATCGCCTTCACCTGGGAGGAGCTCGCGCACGTCCGGCTCCGCCGGGGGCTGTTCGACCGCGTCTGGTTCGGCGACGAGGGCCACCACCTCGCCCACATGGCCGACGCCCGTCTGGGGGTGACCGCCTGATGGACTGGAGCGACACCCCGGAGGAGGCCGCGTTCCGTGCCGAGCTGCGGGCGTGGCTCGCCGAGCACGCCCCCGCACCGGCAGGGTCCGATGCCGACGAGCGGATGGCCCAGCGCCACGCCTGGCACGAGCAGCTGTACGCCGCCGGCTACATCGGCCTGTCGTTCCCGGCGGAGGTGGGCGGCCGGGGCCTGCCCGCCACGTTCGAGGCGATCCTGAACGACGAGCTCGGGGCCGGTGGGCACCCGCCGCCGCCGCCCATCGGCCACCTCTCGCACGCGCTGCGGCTCTACGCCACCGAGGAGCAGCGGGCGCGCTGGCTCCGTCCGATGCTGTCCGGCGAGGAGCGGTGGTGCCAGGGGTTCTCGGAACCGGGCGCCGGCTCGGACCTCGTCTCGCTCTCGACGCGGGCCGAGCTGGTGGGGGAGGGGTCCGAGCGCCGCTACCGGATCCACGGCCAGAAGGTCTGGACGAGCGAGGCCCTGTGGGCCGACTGGTGCTTCCTCCTCGCCCGGACCGAGGCGGACGTCCCACCGCACCGCGCCATCTCGGTGCTCATCGTGCCGCTCGAGGCGCCCGGCGTGGAGATGCGTCCGATCGTCACCTCCGCCGGGGCGAGGGAGTTCGCCGAGGTCTTCTTCGACGGCGCCGAGGTCCCCGAGTCGCACCGCATCGGTGCACCGGGGCAGGGCTGGCCGATCGCCATGGCGCTGCTCGGCTACGAGCGCGGTCCGGCCGACGTCGGGTGGGTGGCCCGCCTCACCAAGCTGCTCGCCGACGCGGAGGCGGACGTCCGCTCCGGCCGCCTGCAGCCCACCGAGGTCCAGCGGCAGGCACTCGCCCGGGCCTGGGTCCACCTGCGGGCCCTGCAGGTGCACGTCCAGCGGCGGCTGAGCGACCGTCTCGACGGCTCGGTCCCCGGTCCGGAGGGATCGCTCGACAAGCTGCTGATGACCACGTCGGACCAGCTGCTGAGCCGGGTCCTCTACGAGCTGCGGGGTGCAGCGTCAGTGCTCGACGAGACCACGATCATGGACCCCTACCTGTGGTCGAGGGCGCAGTCGATCTTCGGCGGCACCCAGCAGATCCAGCGCAACATCGTCGCCCAGCGCGTCCTCGGCCTGCCCCGCTGAGCAGCGTGCTCGGGCGAGCGGGACCCGGGTCACTGCTGGAGCAGGCGGGCGGCCACCTCGGCGATGCGGGCGTCGAGCTCGGGGCCGGCCTCGTCGTCGAGGTCGAGCGCTCCGGTCAGCACGGAGCCGAACACCCGCCAGCCGAGCGCGAGGGCCGCGCCCGCCGCCACCACGTAGGGGGCCTGGTCCGCATCGTCGGGGTGCTCGGCCCGCAGCTGCCGGGTGAGCTCGGCCAACGCCGGCGAGGAGCGGAGCAGCTCCCGCGAGTCGTCCCCCTCGAGCACCGCCCAGGTCAGCATCCGGATGTAGTCCGTCGGCTGCCCGGCGGGTCGGAGGAGGCCGTCGAGCGCGGTGGCGGCGTCCGGCGCCGCCGCGTACCGCCGGGCGGTCTCCTCCGACATGCGGCGGGTGACGAGCCGCAGGAGCTGGTCCTTGCTGCCCACGTACTGGTGGATGAGGCCGTAGTTCACGCCGGCGTCGGCAGCGACCTCCCGCAGGGAGACCGATGCCGGCCCACGTTCGGCGAAGAGCCGGGTGGCCGAGCGCACGATCGCGTCGACCGCACGTTGCCGGGCCGGGCTCAACCCCGGCGTCGCGTCCTCGTCCGCCATCGGTCCCGCACCGTACCGGACGCGTGGGCCGGGACGCTCGGAGGAGGGTCTCAGGGGGCGAGGGCGTCCTGGAACACCTGGATCACGCCGCCGTAGTTGGCGACCCACACCTGCCGCGACGGCCGGTCGTAGGTGATGCCGATCGGGTGGTACCCCGTGGGGTGCTCCTCGATCTCGACCATGTCGTAGGTCCGGACCTTCGACATCGTGCCGCTCTCGTAGTTCACGACGTACAGCGCCGTGCCGTCGTCGCTGATGTCCATGCTCCGCGGCGCCGTCCCCGTGGCGACGCTGGCGAGCGCGTTGCCGCTCGCCGCGTCGATCTTCACGACCTTCCCGGTGCCGTTCTCGGTGAGGTAGAGGATCGTGCCGTCGGGCGAGATGACGAGGTGGCGCGGGCTCCTGCCGGTGGGGATGGCGCCGGTCTCGGACAGCGTGGTGAGGTCGATCACCGAGATCCGCGAGGCCCCCATCACCGCGACGTAGGCGGTGGTGCCGTCCGGGCTCACCGCGATCCCTCTGGGGTGGCGGCCGACTTCGATGCGGGCGACCGCGGTCTGGGTGGCGGTGTCGATGACCGAGACGTCGAAGCTGCACCAGTTGCTGACGAGCAGGTAGCGGTCGTCCGGGGTCAGCGCCACGTACTTGGGAACCGCGCCGACCCGGATGACCTGGTCGATCTCGAGCGTCGCCGTGGGGATCCGGTACACGTAGGAGTCCGGCCAGATGTTGTCGTCGCAGCCGTCGCCGGCGCCGTTGGGGAGGCCCGGCCCGTACATCTCGTAGTTGGAGACGTACACGTACGCGCCGTCCCTGGTGGTCACGGCCTCCACCGGAGCGCCCTGGTGGCCGCCGGGGAGGGAGGTGTGCCCGAACGACGGCAGGTCGACACGGTCGTCGATGGTCCTCACCAGGGTGTACGTGCGGTCGTACACGGTGACCGTGTGGTTGTACATCATGTTCTGGGCGAAGAAGAGCCCGTGTTGGTTCGACACCACCGACTTGGGCGAGATCTGTCCGCCGATCCGGGTGACCTCGGTGAGCCGCCGGTCGGCCGCGGTGGCGCCGTCGGGTGGGACGAGCGTGGTGGTCGTGGTGGCTGCGACCGTGGCGGTGGGTGCGGCCCCCGGCGTCTCCCCGTCCGTCGTCGCCGCCACCGTGGCGTCCTGGCCCTCCGCGCCGGCCGAGGCGTCGGTGGCGGCGTCGACCGCGTCGTCGGACACCGCCCCGACCGTGCTGACCGCGTCGTCGGTGGGCCCGGCGGTGAGGACGAAGAAGCCGACGACGGTTGCCAGGATCGCTGCCCCGAGGGTCACCCGGGACCAGGGCGGACGGGACAGGGCATCGAGCACGGGGTCGAAGGGTAGCCGTCGGACTGGCGGTGGAACAGACAGGTGGCCAGACTCGGCGGCGTGAACCCCTGGTTGCTCGGCGCCCGTCCCCGCACCCTCCCCGCGGCGGTGGTGCCGGTGGCGGTGGGGACGGCGGCTGCCGTGGGCGCGGGGGACGGGATCATCTGGTGGCGGGCCGCGGCGGCGATGGTGGTGGCGCTGGCACTGCAGGTCGGGGTCAACTACGCCAACGACTACAGCGACGGCGTGAAGGGGACCGACGCCGTGCGGACCGGCCCCACGCGGATCACCGCCGCCGGCCTCGCCGAGCCCCGCCAGGTGAAGCGGGCGGCGCAGCTCTCGTTCCTCGTCGCCGGCGTCGCCGGTGTCGCGGTGAGCCTGGCGGCGAGCCCCTGGCTGATCCTCGTCGGCATCGCCGCGGTGTTCGCGGCGTGGGGCTACACGGGCGGCCCCCGGCCCTACGGCTACCTGGGTCTGGGCGAGGTGTTCGTCTTCGTGTTCTTCGGGCTCGTCGCCACGGCCGGGTCCACCTACCTGCAGCTGGAGCGGTTCACCGGGCTCGCCGTCGCCGCGTCGGTGCCGGTCGGGCTGCACGTGACCGCCCTGCTCGTGGTGAACAACCTCCGGGACATCCCCACCGACGCCGTCGCGGGAAAGCGGACGCTGGCCGTGCGCATGGGCGACGCCGCCACCCGGTGGTTCTACGTGGCGCTCATGCTCGGCGGCGTCGTGGGGGGGGCGTTGCTCGCGCTGTCCCGGCCCTGGGCCCTGCTCGGGCTGCTCGCCCTGCCCCTCGCCGTCGCACCGGTCCGCCAGGTGCTCGGTGGTGCGGTCGGACGGGACCTGATCCCGACGCTCGGCGCCACCGCGCGGGTGCACCTCGTGCACGGCGTGCTGCTCACCGTCGGGCTCGCGCTCTCCGGCTGACCCCCAGCGGTGGGGGCGGCCCGGTCAACCGCCGGGCTGGGTCAGCTCGACGAGGTTGCCGTCGGGGTCCCGCAGGATGGCCTGGCGGGTGCCGTTGGCCATGGGGTCGAGCAGGCGGACCTCGACGCCCCGGGCGGTGAGCTCCGCGGCCGCTGCGGCGACGTCGGCGACCCGGAAGGCCACGTGCTGGCCGCGCTGCTCGGTGGTGCCCGGCCGCTCGATCAGGTGCAGCTCCTGGCCGCCGGCGCGCAGCCAGGCGCCGCCGACGCTGCCGAAGTCGGGCCGTTCCATGCGCTCGAGCCCGAGGACGTCGGTGTAGAAGGCGACCGACGGGTCGGTGGCTGCGACGACGACGGCGACGTGGTGCACACCGAGGAGCTCCATGGCCCGATGCTACGCCCCGTCGCCGGCCCGGGTGGCGCTGAACAGCTGGGACGAGCCCATGAAGAGCTGCTCGCGCTCGACGTTGACGAACCCGGCGGCGCGGATCATGGCGACCAGCTCGGCGGGCGGCGGCAGGTAGGCGACGCTCTTGGGCAGGTACCGGTAGGCGGACCGGTCCGAGAGCATCCCGCCCACCCACGGCACGATCCGGTTGAAGTAGAGGCCGTGGCCCATGCGCACCACGGCTCGTTCGGGCTCGGAGACCTCGAGGAGGCCGATGCGGCCGCCGGGGCGCGTCACCCGGGCGAGCTCCACCAGGAAGGCCTGCAGGTCGACGACGTTGCGCAGGGCGAACCCGCAGGTGGCGCCGTCGACGGCGCCGTCGGGGACCGGGAGGTGCAGGGCGTCACCGTGGACGAGCGGGGCGCTCGTGCGGGCGTTGGCGAGCATGCCCCACGAGATGTCGACCCCGATGGGCCGGAGGCCGGCGTCCTCGAGCTCCCGGCAGAAGTCGCCGGTCCCGCACGCCAGGTCGAGCACCCGCGACCCGGCGGGGAGCCGCAGCGTGCGGATGGTGTGCCGACGCCAGCCGACGTCCATCCGGAAGGTCATGACCCGGTTGACCATGTCGTACCGGGGGGCGATGCGGTCGAACATGTCCCGGACCGCGGCCACCTTGGCCTCACCGACGGGCAGCTCGCCGTCGACGGGCAGGGAACCGGCGGGCCGCGCAGGGGGGGATGCGGTCGCGCTCACGATCGGTCACGCTATCCCCTAAGCCGACGGCGGCTCCTGCCGATGGAAGGGGTGCGTGTCGTCCTCCTCCTCCGGGGGTCGACGGCCGAGGCGGTCCGATCCCGGGCCGTCGGATGGACCGAGGAGCGAGGCCGGTGACGGGAGCTCCCGATCGCGGGCAACCGCACGACAACCAGGATCCGGGCCGGTCGGACGGCAGCGCGGGGCCACACGGTGTCCCCGACGAGCAGGTCGCGGCCGCGTTCGCCGAGGCGTTCGGCTGGACCGAGCCGGCAGCCGAACCGCGGCTCGCCGAGGATCCGCTGCGCGCCGCGTTCCTGGCCTCGGCGACCCGTGCCCTCGACGCCGAACCCACCCCCGACTTCGAGCCTCCGGAGGCCGTCGTGACCGCTGCCGCCACTGATTCCCCGGGTGTCGTCCCCGCTGTCGGCGAGGTTGCCGAGGCCGCGGCGATCGACCCCGTCCCGCCGACGACGGCGCTCAGCCGACTGCAGTTGGCGCTCGCCGTCGCCGAGGCCGCGCCGGGGTTTGTGGCGTCCAGCCTCGTCTGCGTCCCGGAGGGCCTCACGGTGGCCCACCACTCCCACTTCGCTGCGCTCGACGACGATCGCATCGGCCGGCTCGCGGCAGCGTGGGTGGCGGGCCTCACTGCCGCGATCGACGCCGTGGGCGGTCACGAGCTGTTCGGCCTGGTCGACACCGCACTCATCACGACCGAGGCGGCGACGATCCACCTCGGCCTGATCGACGACCACCATGCCGTGGTCGTGGTCACCGATTCGGGCAACGACGACGCCGACCTGCAGGCGGGCCGCGACGCCCTCGTGTCCTGCGCCGTCGCCGTCGACAACCTGCTGGGCTGACCTCGTCCCCCCGACCGTGTCCGGGCGTGCGTGCTGCGCCCGGATGCTGCGCGCCCGTGCCCGGATCGCCTGCGGCGCTGCGGGTCAGCGGATGACGGTGACGAGTTCGCGGACGGTGACGGTGGTGGTGGTCGTGGGTCCGGTGATGGGTGTCTGGGGTGTGGGGCTGGTGGTGGTGTCGGTGGTGAGGTCGCCGGTGGTGACGGTCACGGT
>JBEIGA010000230.1:0-6695 GCA_040382135.1 Acidimicrobiales bacterium | reverse complement strand
CCCGACGTGCTCGAGCGGTTGCCGCTCGTGCACCCGGCGAACGTGGCGACGGTGCTGGCCGTGACCCGATCCCTCGGCATCGACGACGAGGTCGCCGTCGGGGGCATGGCGGCGGCGACCCTCGAGCCGGGCGCCGGCGAGCGTTGGCGGCACCCGCTCGGATCGCTCACCGCCACCTACGCCGACCTGGGCGCCATCAACGACCCCGCCAGCCTCGGCGATGCGCTCGAGGCCTTCGCCTGGCCGCCGCCCGAGGTGCCCCGGGTCGCCCTCGCGATCGGCCGGTGGGACCGCCCGCTGCGGAGCCTCGCGTTCGTCGGGTGCCTCCGTCGCGACCGGTTCGACGGGGTGGTCCTGACCGGCGGTCCCGTCCGCCGGGTGCGTCGGGAGCTGCTCCGCGACGGCTGGCCGGCGGAACGGATCGTGGTCGCGAGCCCGTTCGACCGCTTCGCCTCGATCTGGCAGCGGCGCACCGCCCGGCTCGTGCGACGCATCGACGCGTCGGCCGCCGAGGTGCTCGTCGTCGCGCTGCAGAACGAGCACGAACCCCTCGCCGATTGCGTCCGCTCGACGTTCCGGCGAGGTATCGCCGTCGGCGGCGCAACGACGGTTGCCGCAACGGCGACGGGACGACGGCCCGCCGACACGGAGGTGGCCGCATGACCGGCCAGGGGCTCCTCGCGCTCGACATCGACACGATGCGCTTCGTGCTCGTCGGGTCCGTGGTCGCCGCCGCCGTCGTCTACGCCCGGTTCGGGCTCTCCACCGCGGGCTCGCTGACCGCCGCCTACGTCGTCCTCCTGATCCTGCAGGGCGAGGTCGACGCCGTCGCCGGACTCGCCGTGGTCGCCCTCGCCACCCACCTCGTGGTCCGCGGCCTCCTCGTCCGTCACGTCGCGCTGACCGCCGAATGGCTGTTCACGGCGTTCGTGGTCGTCAGCGCGCTGGCGACGTCGGCGCTGCTGGTGCTCTTCCGCGCCACCGGGCCGATCGGGCTGCCGGGCGACGCCGAGCTCCTGATCGTGGTGGGGACCTTCGTGACCCCGGGCCCGGTCGCGTACGACGTCGCGAGCCAGGGGTCCGCCGCAACGGCCCGCGGCTTCGGCGCCGCCGTCGCCGGCACCCTTGCGCTGACCGTTCCCGTGCTCGCGTTCGCGAACGTCGTGGCGCCCCAGGGCGACGTGACGGTGGTCGAGGTCGCCGGTGCCATCCCGGACGGCCGCTACTGGATCGCCGTGCTCGCGGCCGTCCTGCTCGCGTCGGCGGTGCGGCTGCGGTTCCGCGTCCGCGCCGCGGGGTTCCTCGGTGCCGTGTTCCTCGCCGAGTTCCTGACCCTGTCGGCCTTCGTCACCGTGCTGGCGGCGGCGACGGCGGCGGCGGTGCTCACCAAGCGGCTCGCCACGCGGGTGATCCTGACCCCGCGGCAACGCTTCCACGCCGCCTTCCTCCTGGGCGCCCTCGCTGCGTGGACCGGCCTCTACTGGGGCACGCACTTCGGCTGGGGGCCGGCGATCGAGGCGAACCAGTACGCCCTCGAGCCCCTGCTCGCCGTCGGGCTCCTCGCCGCCGACATGGGCCGGAACGCCGTCCGCGCCTGGCGCCCGGTGCTCGCGCTGACGGTGACGACGGCCTTCGTGGCAGGCGTCGTGGCGTTGGTGGAGGTGGACGGTCCGCTCGGGTGGCCGACCGCGGTCGCTGCGCTCGTGGTCGTGCCGGCGCTCGTCGTGCTCCCCGCGGTCAGCCGCCTGCGACGGTCCTGGACCAACGCCGTCGCCCTCGGCCATGCGGTCGCCCTTGCGGGTCCCGTGCCCGGACCTGCAGACTCCCCCGCGGGGGTGGATGGTGGTGCAGCGCATGTCGGTCCAGCGTCACGAGCGAGCGCTGCTGACGTCAGCCGGGAACGGGCATCGGGCTGAGGCCCGCCCGTGAGCCGCGTCGCCGCCTTCGGCGGTGTGGCGCTGCTCGTGACCACGATCGCGCTCGCCGGCCTCCGGTGGTTCCCGAGCGGGGGTGGGTCGGTGCCGTCGCCCGCGGAGGCGTACCGGGGCAGGGTGTCGGTCGGCGTGCACCCGTTCCCCGCGATCGCCGAAGCGGACCAGGTGGCTGCGGACACGGTCTGGGTCGCCCGTGCGTTGCTCGTCGCTGCCGGGACGACCACCGAAGGACTCGACGAGTCCGAGCGGGAGGCAGCGGTCAAGGAGTTCCGTGACGACCTCGTCGGCCTCTGGAACCCCACCACCGGTCTCTGGCCCGAGTCCGGGGCCCCGCCCGAGTACGTCGCTGCGCTCGCTGCGGCGGCGTTGACGGCGTCGGGGCCCTGGCCGAGCGACATCGATCCTGCAGCGGTGCTCGAGAGCGCCGGAGCCGCGTTGCAGGCACGTCTGCCGACCCTCGACCTCGCAGGGCCGTTCGCCGCAGCGGACCTGCTGCCCTGGGCGCAGCTCGCGCACACCCTCTCGCCGGTGGCGGACGCGAGCGCCGCCCGGCTCCTCGCAACGCTGTCCGAGCTGTCGGTCTGCCCGGAGGCCGTGGGAACTGATGCTCAGCCCGGCACCGCGGTCCCGGACGAACGCTTGACGGCGATCGAGTACGCACGGCTCATCGAGGACGAGGCATGTCTGGGCACCCTGCGTGCGGATCCCGACCTCGATGCCGACGCGCTCCGGTCGGGCCTCACCGGACCCGATTCGCTCCGCCACCTGCGGGTGCTCCATGTCCTCCGCGCCGCAGGCATCGTCGGCACCGGCGAGTACACCGCCGAGGAGGAGATCGCGCTGGAGGAGCTCGAGCAGCGATCCGGCGCTGCCGTTGCGGACGCCATGCCCGGGATCGCAAGCCTGGTGCAGGTCGGGTTCTCCGGGCTGCGTCTCTCGAGCGGGTCGCTCACCGATGTGGTGGTCCCCTACGGCCGCAGCGGCCCGTTCTCGGTCCCCGCGCGGGATGCGGGTGGCTATCTGCTGCTCGACGGGATCGTCGGAGCTGAGGACCCGGGGACGCGCGCCGAGCTCAGGTCCTGGGCCGACGGAGACGCTCCGGACCTCACCCCCACCGAGCGGCTCGTGCTGGCGGCGCTCGACCGTGCCGAGCCACCGACCTCCCCGTTGTCGCCGGCCGACATCGATGCCACCACGGAGCTCGCCGTGCTGCTGTTGGAGCGCCGATCCGCCGAGGCCGTGTGTCCGGTGCTGACCGACGGGTGGCCCGAGGTGCCGACCGGGATCCTCAACGTCGCGGTGCGGGACCTTGCCGCCAGGTGCGCCGGCCAACCGGCATCGGGCCCGTCGGCAGCCTCGTTCGTGCGCGACATGATCGGCGAGGAGGCCGCTGACGCTCCGGTCTCGCTCCAGCTCGCCCGAGGCATCGCAGCGCTCTGCCTCGCAGGCGCCGAGGACGAGGTCGATGCGTCAGTGCTCGCCCAGGCCGCCGACGACCATGAGCGGGCGCTGGCCTCGATCTCCGAACCGGGCGCGCAGCTGTTCACCGACTGGAGCCGTGCCGTGCTCCGCTCGTACGCCGACGACCGGTGCGACGGCACCCTGCAGACCCTCCTCGGCAACGATGCGTGACCGCCGAGGCAGCCGACGGCGCCACGTCCGCCCCGGAGGCTCCTAGCCCACCGCCTCCGGTGGCAGGAGGTCCAGGGCGCCGGTCTCGGCGATGGCACGGGTGGAACGGGCGAGCATGGTCATGGCCAGCTGGCGGGTGCGCTCGTTCGTGAGGTCGTAGTGGCCGAAGGCGGTCATCGGGTACACGAGGCAGAACAGCAGGGCGACGCGGTACTCGTCCCAGCACTGCTCGAAGGAGTACCCGGTCACGCCGGCCGCGCAGAGCCGTTCCCAGTGCGCCCGCAGGAGCCGCTGCTCCTCGGCCGCGCGGGTCTCCGGGGTCATGCTCTGGCTGAGCAGGTAGGCGGCGTCGTACGGCGCGGCGCCGATGCCCATGACCTGGAAGTCGATGATCGTCGCCTCGCCCGCCTCGTCGAACAGGACGTTGTCGGCCCGGAAGTCGCCGTGGAGGATCGTGCGGCTGTGGCTGAGCCCGTCGAGCAGCCAGGGGATCAGGCTCGACCAGCGGTCACCGAAGGGGATGACCTCGGCGGGGATGACGTCGGGGAACTCGGCCTTCGCGACGGTCCAGCCCGGGTCGAACGCCATCGGCAACGCCACCGGGTAGAGGTCGTTCTTCACCGGCATGAAGACGGCACCGAGCTCGCCGAGGTCGGGGTGCTCCCACCAGTGGGCGTGGAGGTTGGCGAGCTGGGCCAGCGCGGCGTCGGCCTCCTCCGCGCTGATGCCGCCGATCTGGTCCGGCGGGCGCAGGTGCCCGACGTCCTCCATCAGCAGCACGAAGTCACCGCTCTCCGGGTCGATCTCGGCGTAGTAGCCGGCCGGGGTCCGCATGCCGGTCTCGGCCCGCAGCCGCTGGTACCAGCCGACCTCCCGCGGGTAGAAGCGGAACGTGTCGGCCATGAACCGGGCGCCGGGATCGTCGGTGGGCAGCTTCAGCACCATCGTCGCCGGACCGGGCGCACCCGAGTAGGTGGGCGTCACCCGGAAGATCCGGCCCGCGAGCCCGACCCCCACGCCGATCTCCACGATGTCGACGGCCTCCACCGCCGAGCCCAGCACGTCGGTCAGCCATGCGGCGTCGATCCCGTCGATCCCCCGGACCATCAGCCCCTCCCCCGGTTCTGTGAGGCGAATCGCGTGATTGTCACGCGTTTCGGCTCACAGAACCACTCAGGCGACCGGGCTGGTCGGTGACCGCTGGGTTGATGTGGGGACGACCATGGTGAAGAACGGGTACGTGGAGAACGCCACGACGCAGACCGGTGTCGCACGTCTCGATCGGTGCATCGACGGCGTCTATCGGAACGGAGGTGGCAGCTACCGGATCGACATCGACGGTGACGGCAACGGCTGGTGGAACTGGCGGCCCATCACTGACACCAGTCCCGTCACCCGAATCCGGTGCAACCCTCCATCCCATGAACTCATCTGATTCGCCTCATCCCGCCGTGAGAGGATGACGCCGTGCACCATCCGTCCGAACCTGACTGGTGGCGCGTGCGGATCGGCAAGGTCCCCATTATCGAAGGCCTCCGCCCTCTCCTCGGCCTCGACGCCGACACGCTGAAAGCGCTCGCTGCGCTGCATCTGAGACCCGACGGCTTCCTCGACATCGGCGACCTGGTCCCCAGACTCGGAGAGGTCACGACCATCGAGCTGGGTCAGGACCCCGGCTACTTCACCCCTGTCGAACTTCTGACCATCGCCGGTCTCCCCAAGGACGACGTGCCGTGCACCTTCGCCGTCCCAAACCTCTACGGCTCCTGGTACGAACCCGAACGGGCGTGGACAACTGGCCTTGTCCTCACCCACAGCGTTGGCCAGGCGTTCCTCTTCGACACCACCCTCAACGCATGGCAGGACGTGCTCATCGACAAGATCGGCCACGGCGTCCACCCGGACCTGATCCTCTGCACGCAACACCGCTGGGCGCTCGGTCTCGACTACGACGGAGACAGCGGCGCAGTCGCCCGTTGGTGACGCCGACTCGACCGTCTGGATGACGCCGTGACCTACCCGACCGACACCGACTGGTGGCGCGTGCGGATCGGCAAGGTCCCCATCATCGAAGGCCTCCGCCCTCTCCTCGGCCTCGACGCAGAGCACCTCCGCCTCCTCCATGCCCTCGACTGCGACCCGCAGGTCGGGATCGCCGCCGAGGACCTGGTACCGAAGGTCGGCGAGGTCACCACGATCGACCTCGGACGCAGCCCCTTCTCCTTCAGCCCCGCTGAGCTCCTCGCCATCGCAGGGCTCCCCGAGGACGACGTGCCCTGCACCCTCGCCCTCCCCGACCTGCACCTCCCGAGTTCCTGGTCCGATCCCGAACGGTGGACCTCCGGTCTCACCCTGACCCGGCTCTTCGACAGACGTTCCTCTTCGACACCACCCTCCGCACCTGGCAGGACGTCCTCGTCGACCAGTTCGGCCACCCCGACCTGATCCTCTGCACGCAACACCGCTGGGCGTTCGGCCTCGACAACGACATGGGCGACTGCGCGGCCGTCGCTCGCTGGTGAGGAACGGACCACTCAGGCGACTGTGCCGGTGGGGGTGGGGGTCGGGACCTCCATCACGGGGATGGTCGGCGGCGGGCCCCAGGCGATGGCGGCCTTGGAGAACGCCTGCGCCATCGTGACCACCGCGGTGAGCTCGACGATCTGCGCCGGCGTGAACGTGGCCTCGAGCTCGGCCCGCAGCGCCGGGTCCACGCGGGTGGGGTCGCCGATCAGCACGTCGGCCCAGCGCACGGCCAGCTTCATGCGCTCGGGGAGCGCGCTGTCCTCGAAGCCCTCGTCCACCAGCTCGACGAGGTCCTCGCTCAGTCCCTGCTGCTTCGCACCTGCGAAGCGGAGGTTCCTTCAGATGCCGCAGTCGGTGATCCGCGCGTTGCGGAGCCGACCGACCTCCTTCGTCGGCTCGTCGAGCACGCCGTCGGTCCAGAGCAGGCCGTAGAACCGGTTGAACGCGGCGAACTGGCCGGGCTGGTGGTCGAAGAACGTCATGCCGCCCGGGGGCGGGGTGATCCGGCTCATGCGGTGACCTCCTGGGAGCCGAGGGCGACTCGGAAGCGGCTGGTGGCCTCGAACACGGCGACTGCCATGGTGAGCGCAGCGGCGCCGGGTT
>JBEIGA010000229.1:0-6701 GCA_040382135.1 Acidimicrobiales bacterium | reverse complement strand
CGCCGGCCGCCTCCTCGGCCAACCCGTCGGCTACCTGCCCGAGCACGGCGGCGACGTGGTGCAGAACCTCGTCCCCACGCCGGACGGTGCGGCCCGTCAGGTCTCGACCTCCTCGGCGGTCACGCTCGCCTGGCACACCGAGGCCGCGTTCCACCCGCACCGGCCACGCTTCCTCCTGTTGCTCTGCCTGCGCGGCGAGCCCGCCGCCCGCACGACGCTCTGCTCGATCCGCCAGATCGTCGACGCCCTGCCGTTGCGGACACGTCGGATCCTGTCCGAGCCCCGGTTCCGCACCGCTGCCGACGAGTCCTACGTGGGCGCACGCTCGGAGCGGCGCGGCCACCCCGTCGCCGTCCTCCAGGGCGATCCGGCCGCGCCCCAGCTGCTGTACGACGCCGACCTGATGACCGGCACCGACCCGGAGGCCCAGGCCGCGCTCGACGAGCTCGCCGAGCTGGTCGAGGCGTCGCACACCTCGGTGGTGCTCGAGCCGGGTGACCTGCTCGTGGTCGACAACACGGTCGCGGTGCACGGACGGTCGCCGTTCCCGGCGCGCTACGACGGCACCGACCGCTGGCTCCAGAGGGCGTTCGTCGTGGCCGACCTCGCCCCGAGCGCGGCGGTTCGCACGGGGCGCGTCGTGCGCACCCGGTTCGCGGCCTGACCGGCACCGTGGGGGAGACTGCGCCGATGATCCCCCTGCCGCCCCCGGACCGGTCCTTCGCATCGGACAACACCGCCGGCGCGCATCCCGAGGTGCTCGCGGCGATGGCGGCGGCGAACGACGGCCACGTGCTCGCCTACGGCGACGATCCCTGGACCGCCCGAGCGGAGGCTGCGTTCCGCGACCTCTTCGGGGCCCGGGTCGAGACCCTCTTCGTCTGGGGCGGGACCGGCGCCAACCTCCTCGCGCTGCAGTCGGTGCTGCAGCCCTTCCACTCGGTGGTGTGCACCTCCTGGTCGCACCTCAACGTCGACGAGACCGGTGCGCCCGAGCGGGTGCTCGGCACCAAGCTCGTCGCCTACCCGAGCGCGGACGGCAAGGTCCGTGTGGAGCACCTCGACGACGCGGCCGCCGTGCTGGGCGAGGTGCACCACAGCCAGCCCGGTGTCGTCTCCATCACCCAGTCCACCGAGCTCGGCACCCTCTACACGCCCGACGAGATCGCTGCGATCGCCGAACGCGCCCACGCGCTCGGGATGCTGGTGCACATGGACGGGGCCAGGATCTCGAACGCCACTGCGGCCATCGGCGACCTGGGGGCGCACACGCTCGACGCAGGAGTCGACGTGATCTCCTTCGGTGGCACGAAGAACGGCCTCGTGTACGGGGAGGCCGTCGTGTGGCTGCGGCCCGAGCTCGCCCGGTACGCGGGCTACCTCCGGAAGCAGCTCACCCAGCTGCCCTCCAAGATGCGGTTCGTCTCCGCCCAGTTCCTGGCGCTGCTCGAGGACGACCTGTGGCTGCGCTCGGCCGGGCACGCCAACGCCATGGCCGCCCGGCTCGGTCGGGAGCTCGCCTCGATCCCCGGTGTGACGCTGCCTCGGGGCGTCGAGGTGAACGGCGTGTTCCCCCGCCTGCCGCAGGACGCCATCGCCCCGCTGCGGGCGTGGACGCCCTTCTACGCCTGGGATGCCGCGGTGGGCGAGGTCCGGTTCCTCTGTTCGTTCGACACCACCGACGAGGACGTGGACCGCCTCGTCGCCGGGGTCCGCCACGTGCTGGAGGGCTGACCCTCGACCACCGGCCGAAGGTCGGACATCCGTCTGCTAGACCTCGCGTCGGCGGTGAGAGGCACCGCCGACGATCCGGAGGTTCGGCCATGGCCGATGTCAGCAAGTTCCTCGACAAGGCGTACGAGGGCATGGAGTTCGCGGAGCTGCGGAAGGCGCCGGTCGCTGCGCTGCAGGGTGTGTCGGATGCCGACGGCGAGGCCCTGGCCGCGGCGCTGGGCATCAAGACCATCGGCGATCTCGCCACCAACAAGTTCGTCCTCTGGGCGCAGGCCATCAACACGCTGGGCGCCTGACGCCGGGACGCCCGGCGGCCGCCGTTCGTGGCAGGCTCCGGGCATGGCCTACGTCGAGATCACCCGCCCGCGGCCCCACGTCGCCCTCATCACCCTGAACCGACCCGAGCGGATGAACGCCATGTCGTTCGACGTGATGGTGCCGTTCCGGGAGGCGATGGAGGCCGTGGGGCGGGACAACGACATCCGGGTCTGCGTCATCACCGGCGTGGACCGCGGGTTCTGCTCCGGTGCGGACCTCGAGGACTCGGGGGCGCCGCCGAACATCGACGGGTTGAAGCTCTCGGGCATCTCGTTGCGGGCCATGGAGTACCTCTCCGACCTGGTGCCCGCCATGCGGGCCATGCCGCAGCCGGTCATCGCCGCCGTCAACGGTGCGGCGGTGGGCGGCGGCATGTGTCTGAGCCTCGGCGCCGACATCCGCTACGCATCGGAGTCCGCCTACTTCCGGGCCGCCGGGATCAACAACGGCCTCACCGCCACCGAGCTGGGCGTGAGCTTCCTGCTGCCCCGGGCCATCGGCGCGTCACGGGCCTTCGAGATCCTGCTCACCGGCCGCGACGTCGACGCCTGGGAGGCCGAGCGGATCGGGCTCGTCTCGAAGGTCGTCCCGGACGCCGAGCTGCTCGAGGCCTGCTACGAGACCGCGGCGCGCATCGTGGAGTTCAGCCGGGTCGGGGTCCAGCTCACCAAGCAGGTGCTGTGGTCCGGGCTCGAGACCGCGAGCCTCGAGGCGGCGATCAACCACGAGAACCGCAGCCAGCTCCACGTGCGGCTCACGACGAGGACCTTCGACGAGGCGATCCGAGCCCGCAAGGAGGGCCGCAAGCCCGTGTTCGAGGACTGAGCGAGGCCCGCGATGGGAACCCCTGACACCACCGTCTTCGTCGCCCGGCGCATCGAGACCATGCACCCGGCGAACCCGGAGGCGACCGCCGTCGCGGTGCGCGACGGCCGCGTGCTCGCCGTCGGCACGCTCGAGGAGTGCGCCTCCTGGGGTGACCACCGTGTGGACCGAAGCTTCGATGACAAGGTGCTGATCCCCGGCTTCGTGGAGGCGCACGGCCACGCCATGGACGGCATCGTGGCCACCCTTCCCTACGTCGGCTACCACCCGTACCCGCTGCCGGACGGCACGAGCGCGCCGGGGGTCCGCAGCACCGCGGAACTGCTCACCCGCCTCCGCGAGCTCGACGCCGCCCTCCCGCCCGGCGAGGTGCTGCTCGCCGGGAGCTTCGACCCGATCTTCCTCCCCGACGAGCCGCGCCTCACCCGCGACGTGCTCGACCGGGTCTCCACCACCCGGCCCATCTACATCCGCCACGCCAGCGGTCACCTCGCCACGGTGAACACGGCGATGCTCGTGGCCGAGGGGATCACCCGCGACTGCCCGACGCCCGGCGTGGCCCGGGACGCCGACGGCGAGCCGAACGGCGAGCTGCAGGAACCGGCGGCCATGAGCCTCGCCCGGTCCGCGAGTCGGCGGCTCGGCGAGCTCAACGCCGATCCGTCGGTCCTGCGCATGCACGGGGAGCTCTGCCGCAACGCCGGGGTCACCACGTCGACCGAGCTCGCCGGGATGTTCCTCATGTACCCGGCGCTCGCCGAGGTCTGGCACGGCATCGTCGACGCCCCCGACTTCCCCGCCCGCATGGTCCTCTACAACCTGCCGGGGATGCCCGGCAGGGGCGCCGACCCGGAGGCGGCGGCGGATGCCCTGCTCGCGCTCCGCGACACCGACACGCCGAAGCTGCGCAACGCCGGCTGCAAGCTCCTCGTCGACGGCTCCATCCAGGGCTTCACCGCAGCGTTGCGCTGGCCCGGCTACTACCGCGGCGTCGACCACGGCCAGCTCCTGATGGCCCCCGAGGAGGTGGAGGCGGCGGTCCGCGCCTTCCACCGCCGCCGCCTCAACGTCCACATGCACTGCAACGGCAACGCCGCCGTCGACCTGGCACTCGGTGCGGTGGAGACCGTGCTCGCCGAGGACGCCTGGCTCGACCATCGCCACGTGGTCCAGCACGCCCAGCTCACCACCCAGGACCAGTACCGGCGCATGGCGCGGCTCGGCCTCGGCGTGAACCTGTTCGTGAACCACTGCTGGTACTGGGGCGACCAGCACCACGACGTCACCGTCGGACCGGAGCGGGCACGCGCCATGTGGGCCTGCCGGACCGCGTTGCGCGAGGGCGTGCCGCTGTCGTTCCACACCGACTCCGGGGTCACCCCCATCGGGCACCTGTCCACCATGTGGTGCGCCGTGAACCGGCGCACGCCGTCGGGCCGGGTCCTCGGCGAACACGAGCGCATCACCCCCGAGGAGGCGCTGCGGGCGGCGACGCTCGGCGCCGCCTTCCAGCTGCGGATGGACCGCGAGATCGGCAGCATCGAGGCGGGCAAGCGCGCGGACTTCGCCGTGCTCGAGGCGTCGCCGCTCGAGGTCGACCCGCTCGACCTCCGCGACATCCCCATCTGGGGCACGGTCCTGGGCGGCGACCTGCACCCCGCCCCGGGCTCGGCGTGACCGCACCGTCACCGGCCATCCCGGTCGTGGTGATCGGCGGGTACCTCGGCGCCGGCAAGACCACGCTCGTGAACCACCTGCTGCGGACGGGCACGGGGCTGCGCACGCTGGTCCTGGTCAACGACTTCGGTGCGGTCGCCGTCGACGCGGAGCTGATCGAGGCCGACGAGGGCGAGGTGCTCACGCTGGTCAACGGGTGCGTGTGCTGCAGTCTCAGCAGCCCGCTGGCGGAGACCTTCGAGACCATCCGGGCGATGCGCCCCCCACCCGAGCTCGTCGTGCTCGAGACGAGCGGGGTCGCCGATCCGGCGCCGGTCGCCCACCACGCCATGACGCCGGGGTTCCGACTCGACGGCGTCGTCGTCGTCGCCGACGCCGCCACGGTCCGACGCCGTGCGGCGGACGAACTGGTCGGCCGGACCGTGCTCCGCCAACTGGCCGCCGCGGACCTCGTCGTGGTCAACCGGGTCGACCTGGCCACCCCGGCCCAGCTGGCGGGGCTCGGCTCCTGGCTGGACGAGGTGGCGCCCGGCACCGACCGCGTGCTGACCGAGCACGGTCGGGTCCCGCCCGAGGCCGTGATCGGTGCGGGCGGTGGCGCGCCCGCACTGTCCACGGAGGCGCTGCCCGTCCACGACCGATGGATCTGGAACCCGGGTCGGCCGGTGGACCGCGGCGAGCTGGAGGCGGTGCTCGACGCCCTCCCGTCGTCGGTCGTCCGGGTGAAGGGGATCGTCGCCCTCACCGACGAGCCGACCCGCAGGACCGTGGTCCAACGGGTGGGCCGCTGGCGGACCATGGCGCCAGGGCGTCCCTGGGAGGTAGGCGAAGCGCCGCGCTCGTCGCTGGTCGTCCTCGGCCTCCCCGGCTCGGTGGACCCGCAGAACCTCGGTCGGATGTTCGACCCCGCCGCGGCCGCGCCGACACCGACCCCCGGGGGAGGACCCCGGAACGGCGACCGGCAGCCGCCCCGACCTCGTGGGTCGGGACCGCTGCCGGTGTGGGAGTGCGCCCCCTGGGATTCGAACCCAGAACCTGCGGATTAAGAGTCCGTTGCTCTGCCGTTGAGCTAGAGGCGCAATCGGAAGCGGCAGCCTAGCCGTGCCGCAACCGGCCGCCACGTGCCGACCGGGGTCGGCACGGGCGTGAGGGTGACCGAGGGGATTCGAACCCCCGACCTCCGGGACCACAACCCGGCGCTCTAACCAACTGAGCTACGGCCACCACGGAAGCCGCCATGATAGGCGTCCGCCTCCGAGCTTCCGCATCCGGCGGCGCGCCCGGAGCCCGGTGTCGCCCCAAACGCCCGCGTGTTGGTTACCGTTTCGTGACAGGACGCCGTAGGTGGGGTCGCTGGACCGTCAGGGCGGGAAGGACACGCAGGTGGCAGCGCGGGACGTGCTCGTCGATGAGGTGCGCCTCGAGTCGCATCAGCGCGCGCCGTTGCACGCCACCTCGATCGCCCTCGTCTCGGTCGCCGTGCTGTTGGTGTGCCTGGCCACCTGGGAGCTCGGCTGGCGCGGCTCCGACGTCCCGGCCCAGCTCTTCCGTGTGGAGTTGTTCCGCGAACAGGGGATGACCGTCTGGAACGCCGCGTGGTACGGCGGACACCACACGCCCGCCTACTCGATCCTGTTCCCGGCGCTCGCCTCGGTCCTCGGCACGGCGCTCTCGGGCGCGGTCGCCACCGCAGCCGCCATCGCCGGGTTCCGGCTCCTCACGGTCCACATCGGGCGTGCCTCGAGGCTCGGTCTCGCCACCTTCGCCGCGGTCATGGTCGCCAACTACATGGTGGGCCGGCTCCCGTTCGCGCTGGGCGTCGCGTTCGGCCTGCTCTGCCTCGACCGGTTGGTGGTGCGCCGCCCGGTGCTCGCCGCGCTGGCCGCCGTGTGCACCGGTCTCGCCAGCCCGGTGGCCGCAGCGTTCCTCGCGCTGGTGATCGCAGGGTGGGGGCTCGCCGCGGTGCGCTGGCGGGGGATCGGGACGGGCTGGCATCGGCTCGTCGACGTGCCGGCCACCGACTGGCGGCGCGTGTCGCACGCGCTCCTCGCCGGCGCCGGTGCCGTCGTCCCGGTGCTGGTGCTGAACCTGCTGTTCCCCGAAGGCGGCAGCTTCCCGTTCCGCACCGGTGCGCTGCTGCTCGCGGT
>JBEIGA010000228.1:0-6707 GCA_040382135.1 Acidimicrobiales bacterium | reverse complement strand
GGCGGGGGGTACAGGGGTCGGCGGCGCAGCGCGTCGCCACCGAGAAGACCGCCGACGCGCGCGCGAGCGTGCCCGTGGCGGCGAGGGGACGGAGGCTGAGCGACCCGCGCACGATCACGACGACCGGAGCCCTCGTGCTCGACGTGCTCGCGGACGGGCGCGTGGTCGTGGGCGCCGGGGCCGGCGGCGGCGGGGTGACCGTGGTCGGCGTGGGGGAGCCGCCGCCCGAGGGTGGGCGCGTGGTCGTGGGCGCCGGAGCGGGTGCGGTCGTGGGGCTGGAGCCACCACCGGAGCCACCGCCGGAGCCACCGCCGGAGGGGGGCCGCGTCGTCGTGGTGGTCGTCGGCGCGGGCAGCTGGTCCGGCCGCAGGACCGTCAGCGCGTGGTCCAGGGTGAGCTCGACGGCTCGGCCGCTCCCCGCATCGAAGACCACCGTTATCGGGTAGTAGTCCTCGCGGAGCGGCGGCGTCGTGAACACGATGCGGTCAGAGGTGACCGTGTCGGGCCCGACGGTCACGTCCCCGAGGAGCACGCGAACGGTCCGGTCGGTGGGGAAGACACCGGTCAGGGTGATGCGGGTCCCGCCCGTCGTCATGGCCAGGCGGGGATCGGCTGTGCTGAGCCGCCAGGCGCCGGATCGGTCGGGCTCCGGCGGCGGGGTGGTCACGACCGGGCGGTTGCCCGACGGCGGGGCCACCGTCGTCGTGGGCGCAGGTGGCGGCGCGGTCGGCGGCGGCGGGGCCGGGAGGGGCGTGGTGGTGGGGGCTGGCGCAGGATCCGAGGGCGGGCGGGTGCTGGTTGGCGGCGCGGTGGTCGGCGGCGGGGCCGGGGGTGCAGCGGTCGGCGGTGGGGCCGGAGGCGCAGGGGTGGGCGGCGCAGGGGTGGGCGCTGGGGCCGGGGGCGCGGTCGTGGGCGACGGTCCGCCGGATGCGGGCGGTCGGACGGTGGTGGTCGTGGGCGACGGGCCGGGGACCGTGGTCGGGCTGGTGGGCGGCGGGGTGGTGGGAGGCGGGCTGGTGGGCGGCGGGTTGGTGGGCGGCGGGTTGGTGGGCGGCGGGTTGGCGGGCGGCGCCGTGGGCGACGGGGGGGTGGGGGTGGTGGGCGGCGGCGCCGGACGCACGTCGAAGACCGCCACCACCGGTGCCTCGAGCGGATCGCCGCCGGCGTCGACGACCTCCGCCACCAGGGCGTAGGTCCCCTCGGGGAGCCCGGTGGTCAGGTCGGCGGTCCATCCCTCGGCCACCCTCGCTCCGTCGACCGGGATCGGCGGGAGCGCCCCGTCCTCCCCGGTGCGGACGACGCTGCCGTCCGGGAGCGTCACCGGCAGGTCGCCGACCGCGTAGGCGGCGCCGCCCTCGAGCGTGGCCACGGCCAGCACCAGGGAGACCGGGCCGTCGGGTGCGGCGGCTGCGGCGAGGGTCGCCCGGATCGTCCCGGGGGTGTCGGGGCGGAGCGCGGCGAGCCCGCCGACCGCGAGGTCGAACACCCCGTCGGTGCCGCGGGAGCCGACGGTGCGGGCCACGTTGACCCGGGGCCCGACGCCTGCGAGCACGTCGGCGCCCGCGACCAGCGCGGCCCGCACGCCGGGCGCGGACGTGGCGACGCCGGACGACAGCACCACCGCCGCCGCCCCCGCGGCGGCGGGCGTGGCCATCGAGGTCCCGGACATCCAACCCCAGCCGAGGCCGTCCGCGTAGGTGGACAGCAGGAAGGCGCCGGGGGCGTACACGTCCACCGGGGTGCCGTGGTTCGAGAAGGTGGCCCGTTCGTCGGTGTTGGTGGTGGCCCCCACGGCCATCACGCCCGGGTAGATGCGGGAGAAGCCGGCCGGCCAGACCGTGGCCTCGCCCGAGATGTCGACGCCGTTGTTGCCGGCTGCGGCGAGGACCAGGACACCGGCGGCGTCGGCCGCCGCGACGGCGGCCTCCATCGTGGGGACCGCCGCCCTCGGGGTGTTGGGCGGGGTGCCGAGGGACAGGTTCACGACGTCGGCACCGTTCGCCGCCGCGTAGCGGATCGCCCCGACGAGGGCGGAGGTCGGCAGCATCCCGTCCCGGGACACCTTGAGCGCCATGATCCGTGCGTCCGGGGCCACGCCGGCCACGCCCACACCGTTGTCCGCCTCGGCGGCGACGATGCCGGCGACGTGGGTGCCGTGGTTGCGGGTCGGATCGCCGGGATCCGGGTTCGGGTCGTCGTCGCCGCTGCCGAAGTCCCAGCCGGCGCAGTCGTCGACGTAGCCGTTGGCCTCGTCGTCGACGCCGTTGCCGCAGACCTCGCCGGGGTTGCTCCAGAGGCGGTTCCGCAGGTCCGGGTGCTCGAGGGCGACACCGGTGTCGATCACCGCGACGACGACGCCCTCGCCGCTCGCGACCTGCCACGCCTCGACCGCGTCCATGTCGGCGTCGACGAGACCGGGCCGGCCGCCGGCCTGCGCCGGGTCGCCGCGGTTGTCGAGCGCCCACTGCTCCGGGAACCGGGCGTCGTTGCCGGCGAGGTGCAGGAGCACGTCCTCGCTGACGTCCGTGACGCCGGGGACCCGGGCCAGGTCCTCCGGGTCGGTGGCGGGATCCACGGCGACGGCGAGCAGGTCCGGGGCCACGACGAGGACCTCCTCGACGCCGGGCACGGCGGCGAGGGCGGCGGCGGGAAGGGCGGCGGCGGGCACGGCGGCGGGCGCAGTGGTCGCGGGCGCAGCGGCTTCGGGTTCGGTGCGCCCGGGTTCGTCGACGTCGACCACGCGGCCGTCGGACAGGTCGACGGCGTAACGCCTTCCCGTGTCGTCGACGGCGAGGTGCAACCCCGGGCCTGCGGCATCGAGGAAGGCCTGCACCTCCGCGCTCGTGGGGATCGTGAGGCGCAACCCCGCCAGGTCCTCGGGCGGACCCGCAGGGTCCTCCGGGCGCACGGCGGCGGGCGCAGGAGCAGGCGCGGTGGCGCCGGCGTCGAGCTGCACCACGTAGTGGTCGAGCCCGTCGGTCCACTCGGTGATCGACGTCGGCAGCTCGATGGGCGCCCGGGCCGCCGCCGACTCGTCCGCTACGCCGCCCCGCGCCTGGTACTGCTGCACGCTGGCGAGCAGCACGACCACGACGACGGCCGCACCGACGGAGCGGGGGAGACCCATGGGGCAGGACATCGTCCTCGCCGGACGCGACCTTGAGCCGGAGCGCCGGTCAGGTGCCTGCCGAGAGCCCGAAGTCGATCGAGAGGTTCGCCCCGGTGATCGGCGTGGCGTGGGGCTGGGCGAGGAACCACACGAGCTCGGCCACCTCGTCGGGACGGGTGAAGCGGGCCGATGCGCCCTGGGGGTAGAGCGACAGCAGCCGGGCGAGGTAGGCGTCGGGGTCCCCGTCGCCGTGGTCGGCCGCCTGGCGGCGCAGCATCGGGCTGTCGACGTCGCCGGGGCACACCGCGTTGACGCGGACGCCGTCGGGTGCCAGCTCCAGGGCGAGCGCACGCGTGAGGTTCGAGACCCCGCCCTTGGAGGCGCAGTAGACGGCGGCGCCCAGGTTGCCCTGGATCCCGGCGTCGCTCGACAGGTTGACGATGCAGCCGCGGGTGGCCCGGAGGTGGGGGATGGCCGCCGCGCAGCAGAAGAACGTGCCCTTGAGGTTCACGTCGAGCACGTCGTCCCAGTCCGCCTCGGTCGTGTCCTCGGCCCGCCCCTCGTGCCAGATGCCGGCGCAGTTCACGAGCGCGTCGAGCCTCCCGTGGGCGGCGACGGCCGCACCGACCGCGGCCCGGCACGCGTCGGGGCGTCGGAGGTCGGCGGCGACCGCGGTCCAGGGCAGGCCCTCGACCGCGCGATCCGTGGCGACGACCCTCCAGCCGCCTGCGGCGAAGCGCGTCGCCGTCGCGCCGCCGATGCCGCCCGCGGCGCCGGTCACCAGGACGACGGGCGCACCCGTGCTCATCGGGTGCGGTCCTCCGGGATCCCGTTCCCGCCGTCGACGACGAGGAGCTGGCCGGTCACGTAGGACGCGCCGGGCGATGCCAGGAACGCGACCGCGGCGGCGACCTCGGCCGCGGTGCCGCAGCGGCCGACCGGTGTGGCGCGTCCCGCGGCCCGCTCGCGGTCGGTGGAGGACGCCGTGTCGATCCAACCGGGGGCGACCGCGTTGACGGTGGTGCCGTCGGCGGCGAGCTCGAGGGCCAGCGCCTTCGTCAGCCCGACCATGCCCGCCTTGGCCGCGTGGTAGCCGACGTCTCCGGCGAAGGCCATGGTGGTGCCGCTGGTGGAGCCGACCATCACGATCCGGCCCGCGCCCGCCTCCCGCAGCGCGGGGACGGCGGCCCGGCTGACCCGGAAGGCCGTGGTGAGGTTGCGGTCCAGGCTCAGGGCCCAGTCGTCGTCGCCGTACTCCCCGACGGCGGCCGACGGCGACGGGCTCCCCACCGCCGTCATGCCGGCGTTGTTCACCACCACGTCGATCCGGCCGTACGTCTCGATGGCGGTGCGGACGAGGACGTCGGCGGCGCCGGGGACGGTGAGGTCGAGCACGACCCCGAGGGCGGCGACGCCGGCGGCGGCCAGCTCCTCGGCGCGGTCGTGGATCCGCTCGGTGGTGGAGGTGACGACCAGGGAGCAGCCGTCCCGTCCGAGCGCGGCGGCGCAGGCGAACCCGATGCCGGCGTCGCTGCCGGCCCCGGTGACGAGGGCGACCCGGCGGGTCATGCGAGCGAGGCTGCGCTCAGAGGACGTCGAGCTCGCGGAGCCGGCCGCGTGCCTCGAACTCGGCCCGTAGCAGCGCCCGGTCGTCGTCGGTGATCTCGCGCAGCGGGGCGCCCTTGCGGGGACGCCAGAGCACCCGCTCGTCGCACAGCCACTTCTCGTGGCGCAGCTGCAGCTTCTGCACCTTGGTGGTGTGCCCCATGGGGAGCGCCTCGGTGACCCGCACGTAGCGCGGCGCCGCCTTGGTGTGCAGGTCCTTCTGCTCGGCCAGGAAGGCGTCGAAGGCCGGAGGGTCGAAGGCGGCCGGATCGGCGACCTGGAGGGCGGCCATGAGCTGGTCACCGACCTCCTCGTCGGGGACGGCGTAGACGGCGGCGAGCTGCACCCCCGAGTAGCGGGCGAGGATCCGCTCCACCGGCGCCGCGGCGAAGTTCTCACCGTCGACCCGGAGCCACTCGGAGTCCCGGCCGGCGAAGTAGATCCAACCGTCGGCGTCCATGTACCCGAGGTCGCCGCTCCAGTACCAGCCGTTGCGCATCCGGGCGGCGTCGGCCTCGGCGTTCTTGTAGTAGCCCTCGAAGCCCGAGCCGATGTTCTTGTTGACGATCTCGCCGATGGCCTCCTCGGCGTTGAGGAGCCGGCCGTGCTCGTCGAACTGCGCCCGGGGGCACTCCTCCATGGTCTCCCGGTGCACGATGCAGGTGCCCTCGGGACCCTTCCCGAGGGAGCCCTTCGGCTGCCCCGGCACCCGTCCCACCGACGCTCCGGACTCGGAGGACCCGTAGGAGTCCTGGACCCGGCAGGCGAAGCGCTGGGCGAAGCGCTCCAGGTCGTGGTCGGCGCCCTCGTTGCCGAAGCACATCCGCAGGGGGTTGTCGGCGTCGTCGTCGCGCTCGGGCTGGGCGAGCACGTAGCTGAGCGGCTTGCCGACGTAGTTGGCGAACGTGGCGCCGTAGGCACGGACGTCGGGCAGGAAGTTCGACGCCGAGAACTTGCGGCGCAGGGCGTGCGCCGCGCCTGCGTGCAGTGCCGGCACCCACCCTGCGAGCAGGGCGTTGGAGTGGAACATCGGCATGACCTGGTAGCAGACGTCGTCCGGCGTCAGCCCGGCGAGGCCGGCGATCGAGGCGCCCGCCCGGGCGCAGCGGCCCTGCGAGACGATCACGGCCTTCGGCGCGCCCGTGGTGCCGGAGGTGAAGACCAGCACGTGGGTGGTGGACGGGGGCAGGTCGAGCTCGGGGAACGGCGAGCCGGCGTACATGCCCACGGTCTCGGGCCAGCCGGGGGAGTCGATGTCGAAGACCCGGTCGGCGCCGCAGGCGAGGCGGAGACCGTCGAGCAGGGGTGCGTACTTCGCCTCGGTGACGATGACCTGGCAGTCGGTGAAGTTGATGTCCCGCTCGAGCTCCTCGCCCTGCCGGGTGGGGTTGATCCCCACGAGGGTGGCGCCGGCGAGCGCACAGGCGGCGTAGAAGATCGGGAACTCCGCCACGTTGTCGAGCAGCACCCCGACGTGGAACGGCCCCGGGTTGCGGATGTCGAGCAACCAGGCGGCGCGGTCGCACGCCGCCTGGACGTACTCGCCGTAGGTCATCCACTGTCCCTCGAACGCGAGCCCGGGTCGGTCCGACCCGATGTGCGGGCGGAGCAGGTCGACGATGGTGGGCTGGCTCACGGGTCGGGGCCTCCGGTGGGTCAGTGGGCGAGGGCGGAGCCTGGTCGCGGCCATTCGACGGCGACGAGTCGGCCGGAGCCGGAGAGGGTGACGTACGCCGTCCGCCGGTCCGGCCCGCCGAAGCACACGTTCGTGGTCATCATGTCGGGCATGGCGACGAAGTCGACGCTCGAGCCGTCGGGGGCGACGACGCAGAGGCCGCGGTTGATGGCTGCGACCACCACGTTGCCGCCCTCCTCGACCGCCAGGGAGTCGAAGTGGGCGAGCGTGTTGGCGAGGCAACGCTTGGAGAGCGGGTCGACCTCGCCGGGCGCGGTGACGTCCCAGGCCCACAGGCGTCCCGTGGTGCTCTCCGCG
>JBEIGA010000227.1:0-6752 GCA_040382135.1 Acidimicrobiales bacterium | reverse complement strand
CGTCGATGCCCTGCTCGTCCAGGAACCGGAGGCGCGCCCCGGCGTCGTACATGGACGGGGCGATGTCGTCGAAGGTCTGGGGGATCGAGGCGGGCATGATCCCGTTCCACCCGGCCATGGAGTAGTAGCCGGGGGCGCCGAGGCGTTCGCCGGCAGCCATCCAGACGTCCTGGCCGTCGATGCGCTCGATGTGCGGGACCTGGTCGTGCAGCGCCCTCGGCATGCGCGCGGTCCACACGTCGGGCGGCTCGGTGAGGTGGGAGTCGACGTCGACGACGCGGACGCGGTCGAAGAGGTCCGTGGTCATGCTCGTGCCTCCTGGAGGTGGGTGCGGACGGCATCCTCGACGACCGTGCCGTCGAAGATGCGGGGATTGGTGCCGGCCCAGAGGCTGACCGGGTTGGCGAAGGCGAACGCCCGGAAGCCGTCGAGGTCGAGGTGGCCGTGCTCGACGAGTTCCCACGCCTCCTCGAGGACCTCCCGGAAGTCGGGGACGTCCCAGTGGCCGATGTCGCTCGCGAAGATGGCCGGGAGCCGGGCACCGAGCGGGTTGAGTGCGGTGTTGAACGCGACGGCCGCCATGGGGTCGTCGGCCTCGCACCCGAAGAAGTAGCGCTCGGTGAAGATCGTCCGGATGTCCTCTGAGCTGGTCACGAGCGACTCCGCGAACTCGTCGACCGTGTCGTCGCCGACGATGGGCTCCGAGAGCATGTGCAGGCCGTCGTCGAGCCGATCGAGGCGCTCGGCGATGCGGCCGTGGGCGTGCTCCGCGAAGAGGGCCCGCAACAGGTCGCGGTCGAGCGCGTCGGGGTCGTAGATCCCGATGGCGTCACGGTTCCGCTTCTCGTAGTGGCCGATCAGGTCGCTGTAGAGGTTCGCGGCCCACGCAGTGCCGCCCTCCAGGAAGGCGAAGCGGAGCTGCGGGTACCGCATGGGGACGCCACCGAAGAACAGCGACCGGGCGGCGAGCTCGCCTGCCGCAGCGAAGTTCCCGATGTGGTTGTAGGCGTAGTTGGTGGGAGACGTGCGCGAACCCCACCCCATGCCCGAGCTGTGGAACGTCGGCGAGACCCCGTGACGGACGCATGCGTCCCAAAGGGGCGTGTAGTCGTGGGCGGACCCGTGGCCGAGGCCGTCCATCCAGCGGGCGCCAGGGGCGTCCACGCCGGGGAGCGGCCGCGGGACGGCACCACCCATCATGGTGGCCTTCATGCCCAGGGCCCCGACGGCGTGGTCGAGCTCCGCGACCGCCTCCTCGGGCGTGAACGTGGGGATGCAGGCGACCGGGATCATCCGGTCCGCGTAGGGGGCGTAGACCTCGGCGAGGTAGGTGTTGAAGGCCCGCGACATGACCTGACGGAGCTCGTCGTCGGCGACGTGGATCGCCGTGAGCCCGTAGGTGGGGTACAGGAAGGCGACGTCGATGCCCATCTCGTCGAGGCGGCGGTACATCAACTCGGGGAGCATGGCGGTGGCGCGATCGAGGGTGTTGCGGGTGGGGATGCCCCACCAGGAAGCGCGGGACAACCCGGCCGCGCGTCGTCGCTCGATCGGTACCTGCTGGGTGGTGCGGCCGCTGGTGGTGACCGCATCGAAGCGCTTGGCCACGTCCTCGCCGGCGAGGTCGACGACGATGTCGCGCACCAGGGGCAGGAACTCGATGATGTGCCCGTCGTTGTCGATGACGGGGTGGTCGAGGCGGGCCCTGATCCGGGCCACCTCGTCGGCGGGTACGTACTGCAGCGACATGGCGCCCCCTCTGCGGTGACCCGTCCATTCTGCTCGAAGGTGCGGGTGGAATCCGGATCGTGGGTCCCCACGGCGAAGTACCGTCGGGTCATGGACGAGGCGACCCTGGCAGCGCACCTCGGTCGCATCGACCGGGACGGCTACACGATCGTCCCCTCGGTGCTGCGGCTCGAGCACGCCGACGCCCTCGTGGCGGAGCTCACCCGGCTCGAGGAGGGTCTCCGCGTCGCCGACGGCCGAACCACCTTCCAGGGCGTGCGCTCCCGCCGGGTGCACAACCTCGTGGGTCGCAGCGCCGCGTTCCGCTCGTTGGCGGTCCATCCCGAGACGTTGCCCTTCGTGGACGCCCTGCTCGGCCCCGACGCCCTGCTCACGATCATGGTGTCGCTGAACCTCGGTCCCGGGCAGGAGGCGCAGATCCTGCACAGCGACGACGGGATCTACCCGGTGGCGCGCCCGCACTCCCCGATGGACCTCCAGGTGCTGTTCGCCCTCACCGACTTCACCGAGGACAACGGTGCCACCCGCCTCGTGCCGGGCTCCCATCGCCTCGACCACCAGCCGCCCCGCGGCGCGGAGATCGAGACCCTTGCCGCCGTGATGCCGAAGGGCAGCGCCGTCGTCTACCACGGCAGCCTCTGGCACGGTGGCGGGGCGAACACCACCGACGGGCGTCGCATCGGCCTGGCCGTGCAGTACTGCGCCGGCTACCTCCGACCGCAGGAGAACTGGTTCCTGTTGATCCCGCCCGACGAGGTCGCGGCATACCCGCCGCGCCTGCAGACCCTCCTCGGCTGGGGCATGTACCGCCACCTGCTCGGACACGTCGACGAGCGGGACCCGCGCACCCTGCTCGGGCAGGACCGGCCGGTGGAGCTCGTCTACGACCTCGTGGACCGTGGCGCGTTCGGCTCCACCGGGCTCAGCGGATGATCGGCTCCGCAGCACCGGGACCGATCGACCGCGCGGCGCTGCAGCGGCGCACGCTCCGGGTCCTCACCGTCGGGCAGGTCGTCGGAGCCGCTGCCCTCGCATCGGCGGTGACGGTCGGCGCGTTCGTGGTCCAGGGGATCCTCGGACAGGAGACCCCGTGGGCGGGTCTGGCCACAGCCACGGTCACGACCGGCACCGCGTTCATGTCCCAGGTCCTGGCCCGTCGCATGGCGCGCCACGGTCGCCGTCCCGGGCTACAGCTCGGGTACGGGCTCGCCGTGGTCGGCGGTCTCGTGGCCGGGCTCGGCGCGGAGTGGGAGCAGCTCGCCGTCTTCCTGCCCGGCCTGTTCCTCTACGGCAGCGGTCAGGCTGCGAACCTGCTGGCCCGGTACGCCGCCACCGACCTCGCCGAGCCGGACGAGCGCAGCCGGGCGATGAGCCGGATCGTGTTCGCGTCGACGTTCGGGGCCGTGCTGGGCCCGTTGCTGATCGGCCCGGCGGAGGCTGCCGGGCAGGAGTGGTTCGGGCTGGAGAAGTACACCGGCCCGTGGCTGTTCAGCACCGTCTTCTTCGTCGGCGCGATGGTCAACACCGCGCTCCGGCTCCGACCCGATCCGTTGGTGGTCGCCGGGGGGACCGCAGCGGGCGCCTCGGGGCCGGGCCGGCCGAGCGTCCGGTCGGCGCTCGGTGTCATCGGGTCGGTGCCGATGGCTCGCCTCGCTCTCTTCGCGATGGTGATCTCCCAGGTGACGATGGTGGCCGTGATGGCGATGACGCCGGTCCACCTCAAGCTGCACGGGCACGAGGAGGTGAGCCAGTACGTGGTGTCCACCCACATCGCCGGGATGTACGCGTTCAGCCCGCTGGTGGGCCGCTACTCGGACCGGCGGGGACGGCTCCCGGCGATCCTGCTCGGCAGCCTGATCCTGGTGGCCTCGACGGTGCTCGCGGCCCTCTCGGGTGACGTCGAGCAGCTCCTGTTCCCGTCGCTGTGGGCACTGGGCCTCGGCTGGAACCTGGGCCTCATCGGCGGGTCGAGCCTGCTCACCGAGAGCGTGCCGGAACGGCACCGCGTCGCCGTTCAGGGGACCGCCGATCTGCTCATGAGCTTCTGCGGCGGCATGGCGGGCTTCGCCTCCGGGTTCGTCCGGCGCGCCGTCGGCTACCACATGCTCGCCAACCTCGCGACCCTGGCGGCGGGGGTCCTCCTCGCGGTCGCCTGGTCCGCGCATCGTGCCCGCACCCGGAGCATCCCGGTCGTTGCGCCGACTCCCTGACCAGGATTGCCCTGACACGTCGTCAGTGCAACGACACCGGTGGCACACTCGTCTCGTGGCACTGCACGGTGGGTCCTGATGCTCGGTGAGTCCTCCACGGCGCACGGCTCCGGATCGCTCGACGTGCTGGGCCAGGCCGCGTCACTGTTGGCGGAGTGGGCGCGGGACGGGGTGGACACCCCGGTCGAGGAGGCGCTGGGGGTGCTCGGTCGTGCCCTGGACGCCGATCGGGTCTACATCTTCGAGCACCAGCCGGGGAAGCGGTTGAGCAACACACATGAGTGGTGTGCTCCCGGCATCGACTCGATGATCGACATCCTGCAGGACCTTCCCGCCGACGACTTCTCCTGGTCCGAAGCCGCCTTCCGCCGTGGTGAGGTGCTCCACCTCGACGTCGCGACCCTCCCGCCCGAGGCCGAGGCGGAGCGCGCCAGTCTCGAGGAGCAGGGCATCCAGACCCTGGTGTTGGCGCCGATCGGTCGAGGTGACGCGCTGCGCGGCTTCGTCGGAGCGGACGCAGTTCGGGTGCGACGGGACTGGTCCGGCGAGCCGCTCGCCGTGCTGCGTTGGATCGCCGAGCTCATCGACGTCGCACTCGGTCAGCGGGAGCACCGCCGGGCGAGGACCCGTGCAGAGGAGCTGATCCGTCGATTCGCCGACCAGGCGTCCGAAGCCATCTTCCTGTACGACGCCACGGTCACCCGCGGCGTCTACGCCAACCCGGCCTTCGAGGCGCTCACGGGTGTGGCCCGCTCGGACTGGCTGGCCGACTGGCGGCGCAGCCTGATCGGGACCTTCTCGGCCGACGACCTCGCCGCCATCGATGCCGCCGTGGCACTGGTGCGCGCCGGCGAGTGGCGCTCCCTGCTCGACGAGCGTGGGTGCATCTTCCGCGGGGAGCAGCACCTGCGGGTCCACGGCGAGGACCGGTGGCTGTTCACCACGATGTTCCCCGTGCTCGGGTCCGACGATGCGCCGGCCGGGTTCGGGGCCATCTCCGAGGACATCACCGAGCGCCGCCGTCTCGTCGCCGAGCTCGACCATGCCCGCGTACGGGCGGAGGAGGCCAATCGCGCGAAGTCACGCTTCCTGGCCCGGGTGAGCCACGAGCTCCTGAACCCGCTCCACGCGATGCTCGGCTTCACCGAGCTCCTGCGCGGTCTCGGGGGCATGCCGCAGGAGGCGGCGGTGTTCGTCGATCACGTCGAGGGCGCCGGACGTCGGCTCTCCGCAACCGTGGGTGACCTGCTCGACCTCTCGAAGGTGGAGAGCGGTGAGCTCCGCGTCGTGTTCGAACCGGTCGACGTGGTGGGCCTGGCGAGCGAGGTGGCGGCAATGATGGTCGGCGCGGCGGACGCCGCCGGCGTGTCGATCCTGCTCGACCTCCCGGAGCGGGTCGATGCCTGGACCGACGGCCACCGCCTGCAGCAGATTCTCCTGAACCTGGTGTCCAACGCGGTGAAGTACAACCGCCCGGGTGGTTCCGTGGCCGTCGTGGTCGAGGGGCGTGTCGACCACGTCGCTGTGACGGTCGCCGACACCGGTCAGGGGATCGACCCCGATCGCCTGACGAGCGTCTTCGAACCGTTCGAGCGGCTCGGAGCAGAGACCACGACCACCCCCGGCACCGGCCTGGGTCTCGCGATCGTCGACGCGACCGCCCGCGTGCTCGGTATCGACGTCGGTATCGAGAGCACGCCGGGACAGGGCACCACGGTCCGCCTCCGCCTCCCCGTCCCGCCCGTCGGCGCACCGGTCGACGCGTGAACCTCAGCAGTCGTCCGAACCTCAGCGGTTGAAGCGCAGCACTTCGCCGGGGGTCGCGCCGGTGGGCTCGCCCTGCTCGACGATGGGCTGCCCGCCGACGATGGTGGCCACGTACCCCCGCTGCTCCCACACCATGCGGCCCGCCCCGGTCGGGAAGTCCTTCAGCAGCCGGGCGGCCCCCATGCCCAGGTGCTCCCGGTCGATCAGGACGAGGTCGGCCGCGGCCCCGGGGCGGATCTCGCCGCGGTCCCACAGCCCGATGCTGGCCGCCGGCAGCGCCGAGAGCTTCCTGACCGCGGTCTCCCACGGGAACGAGTCGTCCACGTACTCGGTGAGGATCCGGGTGGTGTAGTCGGCGCCGCAGAACGTGTTGACGTGGGCCCCGCCGTCGCTCGAACCCGGCATGCAGAGCGGGTGGGCGAGCAACTCCCGGATGACGTCGCGGTCCTCCTGACTCACGGGGCGGTCGACCACGAAGACGGTCTCGAGGTCCTCGGCGAGCGACAGGTCGCAGAAGGCGTCGAGCGGGTCGGCCCCCTGTTCGGCGGCGATCGACGCGATCGACCGACCGGTGAGGTGCGCGTTGCCGGCGTCGCGGGTCGAGGCGACCAGCAGCTCCCCCCAGCCGAACTTGACCTGCCGCAGGTCGGGGTCGTCGAACTCGGCCCGCAGCCGAGCACGGACGGCCGGGTCGGCGAGCGCCCGGATGCGCTCCGGCATCGGCAGCGAGAGGGTCTCCCGGAACGCCGGCATCTCGTCGAGGATGATCGTGTCGGCGAGGGCGAGGTGGAGGCCCTTGGGGTTCGCCGAGGCCATCGGGTACACGCGCAGCCCCTCCGCCGCGTACCCCTCGAGGACGGCGAGGCAGGTGCGCCACACGTCGGGGTTGCCCAGGAAGCGCAGGAGGATGTTGGCGTGGATCGGCTTGCCGCCGGACGCGCGGGCCATGTCGGCGAGCAGGCGACGGTCGGTCTCGTCGTACCCGAGCGCGAAGGACCTGGGGAGGTGCTCGATGACGCCCTGCTG
>JBEIGA010000226.1:0-6776 GCA_040382135.1 Acidimicrobiales bacterium | reverse complement strand
GTTGGCGTCGTTCAGACGGCTCACCGGTCCACCTCTCCGAGCACGGGGTCGACGCTCGAGATCACGGCGACCGCGTCGGCCACGAGGCCGCCGCGCATCATGTGCGGCAGGCACTGGATGTTGACGAACGATGGCGCACGCACGTGCATGCGGTACGGCGTGGGCGAACCATCGCTGGCGATGTAGCAGCCGATCTCGCCCCGCGGGCTCTCGATGGCGACGTAGACCTCGCCCTCGGGCACGCGGAAGCCCTCGGTGAAGATCTTGAAGTGGTGGATCAGCGCCTCCATGGACTCGTCGATGCGGGCCCGCGGGGGCGGGGTCACCTTCTTGTCCTGGATGCGGTAGTCACCGGCCGGCATGTGGTGGAGGCACTGCTCGACAATCCGCATCGACTCGCGGATCTCGTTCAGCCGGATGGCGTAGCGGTCGAACGAGTCGCCGTAGGTGCCGACCACGACGTCGAAGTCCACCTCGGGGTAGGCGAGGTACGGGTCGTCGCGCCGGAGGTCCCACGCGTAGCCGGTGGAGCGCAGCAGCGGCCCCGTGGCCGACATCGCCAACGCCTCCTCGGCGTTGATCACTCCGACGCCCTGGAGGCGCTCCCGCCAGATCGGCTGGCCCGTCATGAGGATGTCGTACTCGTCGAGGCGCGGGGGCAGCAGCTCGAGGAGCCGGGCGATGCCCTCCTGCCAGCCGTCGGGCAGATCGGCGGCCACGCCGCCCGGGCGGATGTAGTTGTGGTTCATGCGCAGGCCGGTGACCTGCGAGAAGAAGCGCAGCACCTCCTCGCGCTCACGCCACCCGTAGAGCATCATCGAGACGGCGCCGAGGTCCATGCCGTTGGTGGCCATGAACAGCAGGTGGGAGCTCATCCGGTTGAGCTCGCACATGAGCATCCGGATCCACGTGGCCCGCTCGGGGATCTCGATCCCGAGGAGCTTCTCGGTGGCGAGGGAGAACGCCAGCTCGCTGAACAACGGCGAGGCGTAGTCCATCCGGGTGACGTTGGTGGGGCCCTGGAGGTAGGTCAGGTCCTCGCCGGTCTTCTCCATGCCCGTGTGGAGGTAGCCGATCACGGGCTTGGAGCGGAGCACGGTCTCGCCCTCGAGCTCGAGGATGAGCCGGAGCACCCCGTGCGTGGACGGGTGCGACGGGCCCATGTTGATGATCATGCGCTCGTCGTCGGTGGGGTCGTCCGGGTCGCCGTCGAGGTTCTCGGCCGCGGACTCGGACATGCGCAGGATGGCGCTGTCCCGGCGCCGTACGCGGGCGTCGGGTGCCTCGGCGGCGGGGTCGGCCACGGTCGGCTCGGTCTCGGTGTCGTGCGTGATGCTCATCGGTGCGTTCCTCAGCGGGTGCTGGGGGCGTCCTTGAACTGCACCGGGATCCGCCCGATGGCGAAGTCCTTGCGCAGCGGATGCCCGAGCCAGTCCTCGGGCATCAGGATGCGGGTCATGTCCGGGTGGTCGGTGAACTCGATCCCGAACATGTCGAACACCTCGCGCTCGAGCGCTTCGCACCCCGGCCAGAGGTCGAACAACGTGGGGACCGACGGATCCGCCTCGGGGACCTGCACCCGGAGCCGGATGTAGGAGCGCTCCCGATGGTTGCGCAGGGCGACGACGACCTCGAACCGTTCCGGATCGACACCTGCCGGAAGGTCGGAGCGATCGTGCAGCAGGTAGTCGACGGCGGTGACGTCGACGAGGAAGCCGAACCCGTCGTCCCTCGCCGCCGTCGCGACCTCGAGCAGCTGCTCACGGGCGGGGTGGAGGACCTCCTGGCCACGGGAGAACGTGACCGGCACCCCGTAGCGGGTGGGAGGTGGCTGCTCCTGCTCGGACGGTTCGTCGGGCTGCTCGGCGTCGCTCACGACCGACGTCCCCCGAGGGCGACCGGGGTCGCACCGCCGGTGGACACCATCTCGAGCGCGACCTCGGCGCCGGCGCCCGTGGCCGCGCGCCGGCGGGTGATCTCACCGCTCTGGATGAGGTCGTGCAGGGTGAAGATGGCGTGCATCAACGTCTCGGGGCTCGGCGGACATCCCGGCGCGTAGACGTCGACCGGCACGATCTGGTCGACGCCCTGCACGATGGCGTAGTTGTTGAACATGCCGCCGCTGGAGGCGCACACGCCCATGGAGATGACCCACTTGGGCTCCATCATCTGGTCGTAGACCTGACGGAGCACGGGAGCCATCTTCTGCGAGAGACGGCCGGCGACGATCATGAGGTCGGCCTGACGTGGGGAGGCCCGGAAGACCTCCATGCCGTACCGGGCGAGGTCGTAGTGGGCGGCCCCGGTACCCATCATCTCGATGGCGCAGCAGGCGAGACCGAACGTGGCGGGCCAACAGCTGCGGGCCCGGCTCCACTTGACCAGGTCCTCGATGCGGGCGGTCAGGAAGTTGTGGTCCATGCCGCCGAGGCCGTGGTCCTTGATGGCCCCGGAGTCGCCGAGCAGCGGGAGCTTGGGCATCAGGCGGCCTCCCCGGCTTCACGGCCCTCGAGGCCGACGCGACGGACGGTGCTGGTGGCGGTGCGCTCCGCCGAGATGGCGGCCTGCAGGCGGCGGGCCGCCTGCTTCGGGCCCCACTCCAGCGCCCCGTTGCCGATCAGGTACACGAACGACTCGAACACGGCGAACGTGAAGATCAACACGGCGACGAGACCGAACACCCCGACGTCACCGTGGGCGATGGCCCAGGGGTAGAAGAAGATGATCTCGATGTCGAAGACGATGAAGATCATCGCGATGAGGAAGAACCGGACGGGGAACCGCTCCGGGGTGTCCTTGGCCGGGATGATGCCGCACTCGTAGGGCGCCGACTTCCGGTCGTTCGGGCTCCGCGGGGCGAGCAGCTTGCTCGCGACCAGGCTCAGGATGGCGAACAGGAACGCCAGGACCAGCAGGACGACGACGGGGAGCCATTGGCCGAGCATGGCTACTTCTTGCCCTTCCCGGCGGCCCACGCAGAGCGGCGGCGCGAGACCTCCTGGTCGCGCACGTGCAGCATGTAGCAGAGCACGGCGAAGATGATGGCGGAGCCGATCGTCACCAGCGCCGAGTTCAGACGGCGGTGGCCGAGGTCGCGGAGCATCACCACGGAGATGACCGGCGCATCGTCGTTGAACTCCAGGGCCGGCGGTGCCTCACCCGGGACCGGCTCGAATGCCTCGTGGGCGGCACGGAACTGCACCACGGCATAACGGGGCGGATGGACCACCCGTGCGCTGTTGGTGATCCAGTGCCGGATCCGGTCCCAGCGGTTCGGGTCCGCCGGCAGGCGGGGCTTGCCGCCCTTGGTGTAGGCGTCGATGAACAGGAACGGGTCGTCGGCCGTGAAGATGCCGTACTCGAACAGCGCCTCCTGCGCAGCAGCCTGCGGCTCGCCGGACTGTGCCGGGGTGAGCAGGCGCCATCCCTGGAAGTCGGTGTCGGCGAGCAGTTCCGGCTCGAAGGCCTTCACCGCGCCGAGCGAGAGCTGCTCGTTGCGGATCTGCTGGGAGATCTGCAGGCGCTCGGCAGCGTCGGGCTCGAGCCCCTCGAGGTCCTCCGCGGGGACATCCTTGATGAACTCGGCCTGGGCCTCGGGGCTGCCCTCCTCGACGACCAGCTCGAAGGCGTTCGGGAGGTCGGCGGAGTTGGGCAGGGTCCGGACGGAGTCGACCGCCGACGCCTCGAGGTCGCCGTAGTTGATGTCCTTGATGGTCCAGGAGGGGTCAGGGCCGCGCCAGCCGATGCCGTAGATCCACCAGACGGCGCCCATCACCACCATCCAGCCGAAGAGACCGGCCAACGAGATGAGCGTTCCGAGACGCCAGCCCGTGTTGGTGGAGATGATCAGCCAGATCGAACCACACAGGACGACCACGCCGGTGAGGACCGTGAGGATGCCGCGGATCTCCGGATCCCACGCGATCCCTGCGAGGGTGTGGAGGAGGGTCATTCGCCCAGGCTCCTCTCGTATGCGACGACTGCCGCGATCTGGTCTTGGGTGAGGAGCGCCGGGTAGCGCAGCGGGTTGCCCTCCGCGTCCACCAGCTTCTCGTCCTCACGACCGCCGAAGCCCGGCATCTGGTTGCTGTCCTGGGAGCCGAAGCCCCCGCCTGCGGTGATGAAGCCGATCTGCCCCTCTGCCGTGGGCCAGTGGTTCTTGACCGTCCAGAGGCTGGGGCCGAACGCGCCGCCCCCGGGGACGTAGGCCCTGAGGATGCCGGTGCTCTCGAGCCTCGGCCACTCCTCGATGAGTGCGGCGACCGACTCGTCGGAGCGTGCGCCGTAGGACCAGCCGTTGGTATGGCAGCGGGCGCAGCTGTACTCGCCCTCACCCGCGGTGTTGTTGAACAGGAACTCTCCGTAGAGGATCTGGTCCCGCTCGTCCGCCTCGGCGTCGGAGATGCGCTCGACCAGCTCCGCGACCGCCTCGTCGATGGCGGCGTTTGCGTCGTCCACGTCGGCCTGCGCCCCGTCGACGGCGGCCTGCGCCCGCTCGACGGCGTTCTCGTCGCCGTCCTCAGTGGCGTCCGACAGCTCGGAGCGGGCGTCGGCGAGCGCCGCCTCGGCGTCGTCGAGCGCTCCGGCGAGGTCGTCCTCGGTGGAGAGGATGTAGGCATGGGCCTGCTCGCCCACGCCCTCCATCACCTGCTCCTGGACGACCGCCTCGTCGGTGACCTGGATCTCCTGGAGGAAGCGGACGACCTCTTCGATCTGCTGGGTGGTGAGGGCGCCACCGCCGGGCGCACCCCAGGCCGGCATCACGCCGCGGCCCCAGTTGAGGATGTGCGTGACCTCTTCAGGGTCGAACCGCGAGAGGACGGTGGTGAGGCCCGGGACCGTCCACTCGACCTGGGCGACGAAGGCGCCCGTGTCGTCCGTGATGGTGTACGCGGCCACGCCGCCGCCCCCGGTCGGGCCGTGGCAGTTGCTGCAGAAGCCCTCGTAGATCTCCTTGCCCCGCTTGAGGAACACGTCGTCGAAACCGTCGATCGCGCCCTCCTGGCGACCGGGCTCGGCGAGCCAGTACAGGGGCAGGGTCACGCCGATGAGCCCGAGCGTCAGGAGCGCCATGGTGAGGCTCCGGTCGAGCTTCTTCGTCTCGAGGACCTCGTCCGGGTAGTAGGGCTTGCGGTTCGGGGCGAGCTCGATCTCCGAGCCCACCTCCTTCTTGCCGCTCGCCATGTTGAACACGAAGTAGGCGAGGACCCCCACCACCACGATGGCGAGGATCACGAGGCCTACTGCCCGTGCGGTGCTCGTTGCGAAGATCATCGGTGCGGTTTCGATTCCCTACGTGCGATCAGTGGCTGCCGGAACCGATGCAGTGCGGCCCTTCGGCCTGCTGCCCGGTGGTGTCGATGCCGATCGGCGGACCCTGGATGACGTTGCCGGTGTCGACGGTGAGGACGCCGCCGGCGACGGACATGCCGAAGCGGTCCATGCCCCGGGGAGCCGGGCCACCCTTCTTCTCGCCGACCTGGTTGTACTGCGAACCGTGGCAGGGGCACTCGAACCACTGCGAGGTGCCGCACTCCGGGGTGCGGCATCCGAGGTGCGGGCACTTCTGGTAGAGGGCGATCACGCCGGCCTCCATGCCTGCGAGCTCCGCCTGCGAGTACACGGCCCGCGCCTTCTCCAGCGCTCCCGAGGGGTACTCGGTGATCCACATGCGACCCTCGGGCCTGTAGAGGAAGCCGTTGTTCGCCCGGATCTCGGAGACGATCTCGGTCACGTTGCCGACCCGGATGCTGGAGCCGAAGCCGCCCCCGCCCTTGGGCCACAGGAACGCCACCACTGCAGCACCGAAGCCCGAGATCCCCAGGATGAACATCACGATGACGCTGCGGTTCAGGAACTGGCGCCGGGTGACGCCGATCGCCTCGGGGTTCGGCGGCACGTAGGGGACCGGTGCGGACACGCCCGCGAGGACGAGGTCCTTCGCGGCCTGACGGCGCTCGATCTCGGCAGCGCGCTCGACGGCCTTGCCGGTGGGGGCCGCGACGGCCTCCTCCTCCCGGAGCTCGACGGCGCGGTCCCGCTTGGCGGTCTCCCGCGACAGGGTGCCGGTGGCCTCGCCCCGGTCCCGTCGACGCGCCGCGCCGAGGAGCAGCACGGCAGCGAGGACGACGAGGACGACCACTGCGAGCACGACAGCGAGTTCCATCTCAGCTCCTCCAGGTCTCGTTCGAATGGCTGGTTGACAGGGTCACGGGCATCAGAGCTCGAAGAAGAGCCCGTCGTTCCAGGGGAAGATGAAGTTGAAGCCGGGGCCCCGGAAGAAGGAGCCGATGATGACGAGCACCGCCCAGAACATCATGTGCACCGTCATGATCGAGATCGCGAACTTGCGGTCCTCGGGCTTGTTCGACGGGTTCTTGTCGATGTAGGGCGCCAGTATCAGCAGGAACATGCCGATGCCGGGGATGGTCACGCCCGCCACCATCGGGTGGAACATCGAGAGCAGCTCCTGCAGACCGAGGAAGTACCACGGGGCCTTCGACGGGTTCGGCGTCTCGTTCAGGTTCGCCAGCTCGAGGAGGGGGGCGTTCACGAAGATCGAGAAGATCAGCGTGAACGCCGTGATCACGAGGGCGGCGACGAACTCCACCACCAGGAGGTGAGGCCACGTGTGGACCTTGTCCTGCGGGACCGCCTTGACGTCCTGGATGGACCCGGACTTCACCACGGTGAGCAGGCGCTGGGTGTGCCCGCCCGGACCCGTGGCGGTGGGCGGGGGCGCGGCGGTCGCGGTGGCCACGGCACCGCCGCCGACG
>JBEIGA010000225.1:0-6784 GCA_040382135.1 Acidimicrobiales bacterium | reverse complement strand
CGGAGACCGCCCGGCGGTTCTGGATCCTCTACGTCGGGGTCACCGCGCTCATCACCCTCGGACTGCTGCTCACCCCGGGCCCCAACCTCTACGACGCGGTGTCGATCGCGTTCGCCGCCGCGGCGATCAGCATCGCCCCGGTCGCCTCGCCACCGGGGGTCGCCTCGATGATCGCCGAGACCATGACGCCGATGGCCACGAACAACAGGGCGGTCCCGGCGACGTGCAGAGTGGTGCTCGGCAGTTGCGGGAGGTCCCAGCGCGCCGCAACCGGGCGGTGACGACCGGCCGCCGGGAGCAGGGCGGGTCCTGCGGCGCTGGGCCGAGCCCGGAGCCTCATTCCCGGCTCCGGAGGTCGGTGACCCGCCGGCGGAGGCCGAGCGCCCGGCGCAGCTCCTCCACCGCTGCGCTGGCCACGAGCAGCGGGGGCAGGATGGCCAGGTGCCCGAGCGCCATGGCCGGGAGCAACGACGCCCGGGCCGGCGCCGGGAGGACGAGGGCGTCCGCGAAGGCTCCGCCGGCGTCGATGCCCGGTCCGAACGTGGCGAACGAGGAGACCGAGAGGGAGATCCCGGCGACGACGTCGGCACCGAGGGCGCAGACCGTCAACGAGGTGACGACCACGAGGAGGGTCGCCGAGAACGTGTAGCCGACCATCTGCTCCAGCGTCCGCTCCTCGACGGCCCGCCCGTCGATGCGGGCCACCTGCACGGAGCTCGGGTAGCGCTGCCGGACCACCTCCCGCCGGAGCTGCGAGACCATCCCGAGCAGGCGCACGACCCGGAGCCCGCCCCCGGCCGAGCAGGACATCGCTCCGACGGACACCACCGTGATGAGGAGCCCGTGGGTCGCCGAGGTCCAGGCGTCCCAGTCGGTGACGCGGTACCCGGTCGTGGAGATCGCGGAGACGGCGGTGAACACGGCGTGCCGCACCTCGGTGTGGGTGCTCGCCGTGGTCCACACCACGAACAGGACGGACGTGCCCGCCACCATCGCCAGGTAGACCCGGAGCTCGGTGGAGCGCAGGAACGGCCGGGCGGCACCGCGCAGCACCCACCAGAGCACCACGAGGCTCGTGCCGGCGACGAGCATGCCGGCCACCGTCAGCCACTCGAGGGCGGCGGAGTCGAAGGCGGCGATCGATCCCGTTCGGGTGGAGAACCCTCCGGAGGACACCGTGGCGAGCGCGTGGGCGAAGGCGTCGAGACCGTCGAGCCCCACCACCAGGTGGAGCGCGGTGAGCAGCAGGGCGCCACCGCCGTACACCGTCACGATCCGCCGCATCCCGGTCCTGGCATCCGGCGCCAGCGCGTCGGCCGGCGCCCGGTCGACGCTCCGCGTCAGCAGCTCGCGCCCGCCCAGCGCAGCAGGGAGCACGATGATCCCGAGGAAGAGGCCGAGCAGACCCCCGATCCACTGGGTCGACGCCCGCCAGATCAGGATCCCGTCCCCGGCCTCCTCGACCGGCGCGAGCACGGTGGCACTGGTGGTGGAGAGGCCGGCCACGGACTCGAAGAGGGCGTCGTCGACCCGGGAGAAGGTGCCGGTGGCCAGGTAGACGACCACCGACCACACCAGCAGCACCATCCAGCTGATGACGATGGCCGAACACCGCTCAGTGGGGGTGAGGCGTGGTCGGTACCGGACCCTGCGGCGGATCGCGCCGCCGGCGAGGAGCAGGGCGAGGCCCCCCGACGCCAGCACGCCGACGTCGCGGCCGTCGCCGGCCACGTCGAAGGCGGCGGCGAGGAGCAGTCCGGCACCCGTACCCGCGGTGGCCGACGCGACGGGCGGGAGGACCACCGAGGGCCGCCGATCGCTGCGCGCCAGCGCGAACGCGAGCCTGGCGGCGAGCCAGGAGGTCCCGCCCGATCGGAGCATCCCGGTCAACCGAACAGCCGTGCGACCCCGTCGACGGCCTGGGGCATCGCGAAGACGACGACGTGGTCCCGGGCCCGGAACGAGCTCCTCCCCCGGGCGATCTGGGGCTTGCCGTCGCGGACGATGGCGGCGACCAGGACCGTCTTCGGCAGCTGGAGGGAGGCGAGGGTGTTGCCCTCGGCGCGACTGCCCGGTGCCACCTCGAACTCCAGCACCTCGGCCTCGCCCCGGAGGAACGTCGCTACGGCAGCGACATCGCCGCGCACGAACCGGAGCACACCGTTGGCGGTGGCGGTCCGCGGCGACAGGGCGACGTCGACGCCGGCCTGGCCGAGCAGGTCGAGCAGGGCGAGGCGGTGCACCACGGCGACCGTCTCCTTGGCGCCGGCCGCCTTCGCGTAGAGACAGGCGAGGATGTTCGCGTCGTCCTCGCCGGTGAGGGCGACCACGGCGTCGAAGTTCCGGACGCCCGCCTCCTCGAGGAGGTCCGCGTCGGTGATCTCGCCCTGCAGCACGAGCGCCCGCTCCAGCTGCTCGGCGAGCACCCGCGCCCGATCGGGTTGCCGCTCGACGATCGTGACGTCCACCCCGCGTCGGCAGAGCCGCTGGGCCAACACACTCGCAGTGTGGCCGCCACCGAGGAGGAGCACCCGATGGGGGGCGTCTCGGTTGATCCCGAGCAGCTTGGCGACCTCCCGTCGAGCCCGGCGCTTCACCACCAGGCGGAGGAGGTCGCCGGGCTCGATCACGACGTCGCCCCGGGGGATGATCGTCTCGCCCCCACGAGAGATCGAGCCGACGATGAAGTCCCACTCGGGCTCGTACTGGACGCCGATGGCCGAGAGCGACTGCCCGGCGAGCGGCGCCGACGCCGGGACACGGGCGCCGAGCACGATCACCTCGCCGCCGCCGAGGATGGCGACCTCGCTCGCCCCAGGGAACTCGAGCAGCTCCAGGATCTCCTGCGCCGTCTCCTCGTCCGGGTCGATCACGAGGTCGGCACCCGAGGACGCACGGAGCCCGGCGGCGTCACGGGAGCGGAGCTCAGGCGACTCGATCCGCACGATCGTGCGGGCCACGCCGGACTGCTTGGCGAGCAGAGAGGCGATCAGGTTCACCTCGTCCGAGGTGGTCACCGCCACCAGCAGGTCGGCCTTGGAGAGGCCTGCGTCGGCCAGCACCCGCGGGTGGGTACCGCTCCCGAGCACCATCAGGACGTCGAGCTCCCGGTCCACCTGGTGGAACCGATCCGGATCGGCCTCCACGACGGCGACGTCGTGGCCCTCCCGGCTCAGGCGCTCGGCGACGTAGGAACCGACCTCGCCGGCCCCGACCACGATCACGTACACGCGCGCATCATCCCTCGCTCGGAGCCATCGGTGGGAGATCGGGCACGACGAGCCGGTCGCGGTCGCCCACGGCAACGGCGTCGAGACGGACGTCGTGGCCGCGCATCGGGACCGCGTCGACCATCTGGCAGGTGTGGGCGAGCCCGACGAGCTGCGGCGGCGGGGCGGCGGTCCGGCGGAAGGCGAAGGCGCGGTCGTAGTAGCCCTTGCCCCGACCCGCCCGACCTCCTCGGGCGTCGGCCACGACCAGCGGCACGAGGACGAGGTCCAGGTCGGCCGGCTCCACGTGCGGAGCGTCCGGCGGCGGGCCCTGCAACCCCATGCCGTCGGCGACGCGCTCGCCGACGTCGACGCGGAACACCATCCCGCCTGCCTCCATCGACGGGAGCACCACGGTCTTGCCCGCCGCCCGGGCGGCCGCCAGCACGGGCCCGGGGTCGAGCTCGCCGTCGGCGGCGACGTACCCGGCCACCGTCCGTGCCCCCTCCCACCAGGCTGAGCCGACCACGGCCACGAGCACCCGTGCAGCCGCATCGGCCCGCGCCCCGGCCGGCAGCGCCCGCCGCGCGGCACGCGCCCGCCGTCGCAGGTCGTCGAGCATGGGGTTCGCCGGTTCGAGGCTCATCGGTCGGGGATCCGCCAGTCGACCGGCGCACGACCCGCTGCGACGAGCGCCTCGTTCGCCCGCGAGAACGGCCGGGAACCGAGGAACCCGTTGTGGGCGGACAGCGGTGACGGGTGGGCGGACTCGATCACCGTGTGCCGGCTGCGGTCCACGAGCACCTTCTTCCGCCGCGCCGACGCCCCCCAGAGGAGGAACACCACCCGCTCGGGCTTGTCGTTCACGGCCCGGATCACGGCGTCGGTGAACGTCTCCCACCCCTTGCCCTGGTGCGACGCCGCAGTGCGGGCCCGCACCGTCAGCGTGGCGTTGAGCAGGAGCACACCCTGGCGCGCCCAGTGGTCGAGGCAGCCGTGGTTCGGAGGCGGGTACCCGAGGTCGGCCTGCAGCTCCTTGAAGACGTTCACGAGCGAGGGCGGGGGCGCGACACCGGGGCGCACCGAGAAGCACAGCCCGTGCGCCTGCCCGGGCCCGTGGTACGGGTCCTGTCCGAGGATCAGCACCTTCACGTCCGCGTAGGAGGTGAGGTGGAGCGCGGCGAACACCTCGTCCTCCGGCGGGAACACCGTCGCCGAGGCCCGCTCCTCCGCCACGAACCGCTGCAGCTCCTGCCAGTAGGGCTTCGCCAGCTCCTCCCGCAGGATCGGGTTCCAGTCCGTCTTCGGCATCGCGGCCGACGCTAGCGCCGGCGGAGGATGCCGATCGGCCGATGATTGCCCGGGGTCACAGGCCCTTGTAGTTTCCTGACGCCCCGGCGGCCGCCCTCGCGCGCGATCCGATCCGGGCGTTCGTCCCCTTCCTCAGGAGAACCACGTGGAAGCCGTCCCCTACCTGGCCCTGCTGAGTGCGCTCGCCGCACTCGTCCTGGCCGCCTTCTTCTTCCAGAACGTGAAGAAGGCGGACCCGGGCAACGAGCGCATGGTCTTCCTCATGACCGAGATCCAGAAGGGCGCCAAGGCCTTCCTGAAGCAGGAGTACACCTGGGTCGCCGGTTTCGTGGTCGTGATGGCGGTCCTCATCGCCATCTTCGTCGTGCCCCTCGGCGCGGTGTCCTACATCCTCGGCGCCGTGCTCTCGGCAGGCGCCGGGTACGTCGGCATGACCGTGGCCACCATGGCCAACGCCCGCACCACGAAGGCCGCCATGGAGGGTCCGCACAAGGCCCTCCCCCTCGCCTTCCGCGGCGGCGCCGTCATGGGCTTCACCGTTGCGGGTCTCGGCCTGCTCGGCCTCTCGGTCACCTACATCCTGTTCGTCGAGGTGTTCGAGGTCGAGGACGCGTTCGACGTGCTCACCGCGTTCGGCCTCGGTGCCTCGTCCATCGCCCTGTTCTCCCGCGTGGGCGGCGGCATCTACACCCAGGCCGCCGACGTCGGCGCCGACCTCGTCGGCAAGGTCGAGGCGGGCATCCCCGAGGACGACCCCCGGAACCCGGCCACCATCGCCGACCACGTCGGTGACAACGTCGGCGACGTCGCCGGCATGGGCGCGGACCTGTTCGAGTCCTACGCCGGCTCGATCATCGCCCCGATCGCCCTCGTCGCGTTCACCGGCGCCGGCATCGAGGCCTCGCAGGCGGGCGACAGCGGCATCATCGAGCTGCTGACCTTCCCGCTCGCGGTGGCCGCGATCGGCATGGTCGCCGCGATCCTCGGCTCCTTCACCGTGCGCGGCGGCACCTCCACCTCGGTGCAGGACCTCTCGAAGCAGCTCCACATGGGCACCAACGTGGCCATGGGCATCACCGTCGTCGGCGTGCTCGGCCTCTGCGCTGCGTACTTCGGCGGCGACGAGTACGACAGCTGGTGGGGCATGGCCCTCGCCGTGGTCGGCGGCCTCGTCGTGGGTTGGGGCATCGGCAAGGTCGCCGAGATCTGGACCTCGGACCACTACGGGCCGGTCAAGAAGATCGCCCGGCAGGCAGAGACCGGTCCGGCGACGGTCGTGCTCGCCGGCATCTCCGCCGGCATGATCTCGGTCGCCGCGTCCGTGATCCTCATCGGTGGCGGCGTCCTCATCGCCTACTGGGGCGGCGAGTGGACCTTCGAGGGCGGCGGCATCTACGGCATCGCCGTGGCCGCCATCGGCATGCTCGCCACCACCGGCGTGGTGGTCTCGGTGGACGCCTACGGCCCGATCGCCGACAACGCCGGCGGCATCGCCGAGATGGCCGAGCTCGACCCGTCGGTCCGCGAGGTCACCGACGCCCTCGACTCGCTGGGCAACACCACGGCCGCCATCGCCAAGGGGTTCGCCGTGGGCTCGGCGGCGCTCACCGCGCTGGCCCTGTTCAAGAGCTTCGAGGAGGCGCTCACCAAGGCCGACCCGACGTTCGTGCTCGACCTGAACGTCGGCCACGTGGACGTCTTCATCGGCCTGTTCATCGGCGCCATGCTCCCGTTCCTGTTCGCGTCGCTCACCATCGACGCCGTCGGCCGGGCCGCCAACAAGATGATCGAGGAGGTGCGCCGGCAGTTCCGGGAGATCCCCGGTCTCCGCGAGGGCAAGCCCGGCGTGATCCCCGACTCGGCCCGTTGCGTGGCCATCTCCACCCAGGCGTCGCTCCGCGAGATGCTCCTCCCCGGTGCCCTCGCCATCGTGGTGCCTCTGGTGATCGGCTTCATCGACGTGGACGCCCTCGGCGGCTTCCTGGCCGGCGCCCTGGTGACCGGCTTCGCCCTGGCCATCTTCATGGCCAACGCCGGTGGCGCCTGGGACAACGCCAAGAAGTACATCGAGGCCGGTGCCCACGGCGGCAAGGGTTCCGAGCCGCACAAGGCGGCCGTCGTCGGCGACACCGTCGGCGACCCGTTCAAGGACACCGCCGGCCCGGCGATGAACATCCTCATCAAGGTGATGACCATCGTCTCGCTGGTGTTCGCCTCGGCGTTCGTCTGATCCGAACCCACCTGACCACCTGGACCGGCCGGTG
>JBEIGA010000224.1:0-6789 GCA_040382135.1 Acidimicrobiales bacterium | reverse complement strand
GCCGCCGGGCGAGTTGATGTAGAGGCTGATGTCCTTGTCGGGGTTCTCCGACTCGAGGTGCAGCAGCTGGGCGCAGACCAGGTTCGCGATCGTGTCGTCGATCGGGGTGCCCAGGAAGATGATGTGCTCCTTGAGCAGCCGGGAGTACAGGTCGAACGCCCGCTCCCCCCGGTTGGTCTGCTCGACGACGGTCGGGACGAGGTAGTTCCAGGCCTTCACGCGCTGCCCTCCTCGGGCTCGGTCTCGGTCTCGGTCTCGGTCAGGGCCTCGGCGAGATCGCCGACGAGGTCGTCGTCGTCGACGAACCCGGCCTCGGCGGCCTCGGCCTGCTCCAGCACCAGGTCGTCGGCGCTCACGGCGTTGCCGTCGGGGTCGACCATTCGGCAGTGCTCCACCAGCCAGTCGAGGGCCTTGCGCTTGCCGATCTCGGCCTTGAGGTCGGACAGCTGCCCCATGGCGGCGAAGCGCTCCTCGGCCACGGCCACGGTGACCCCGGCGCGCTCGGCGATGGCGGTGAGCTGTTCGGTGACCTCGTCGTCGGTGGCGGTGAGCCCCTCGGCCTCGCAGATCGCCCGCAGGGCGAGGTCGAGCTTCGCCGCCTGCTCGGCCTGCTCCCGCATGGCGGCGGTGACGTCCTCGGGCGACTGCCCGGTGGCGGCGAAGTACTGCTCCACACCGATGCCCTGTTGCTGCAGGCGCTGCACGAAGTCCTGCAGGCGGTCCTGGAAGCCGCTGTCCACCATGGCCTGGGGCACCTCGGCTACCAGGCCGGCCGCCGCCTCGACCACCTTGTCGCGGCGGGCGAGGGTGGCCTGGAGCTTCTTCATGGCACCGAGGCGGCGCTCGATGTCGGCGCGGAGGGCCTCGACCGTCTCGAACTCGGTGGCCTCGTCGACGAACTCGTCGGTGAGCTCGGGCAGCACCCGTTCCTGCACCCGGCTGACCGTGATGGAGAAGACGAGCTCGTCCTCCTCGTCAGGATCCGGGTGGGCGGCCGTGAACGACAGCTCGTCGCCCGCCGAGGCCCCACGGAGGTTCTCGTCGATCTCGGCGACGACCGCACCGGCGCCCACCTCGTAGAGGTAGTCCGTGGCGGTGAGGCCGGGGACGTCCTCGTCCTGGTAGGTGCCCGAGATGTCGATGGTGACGTGGTCACCGTCCTGGGCAGGCCGGTCGGCGTCGGCGAGCTCGCCGTGCTGGCGGCGGATCTGGTCGATCCGCTCGGTCACGTCGGCCTCGTCGAGCCGGGGGCTCGGCACCTCGATCTCGAGGTCGGCGTACCCCTCGACGGTGATCCGGGGACGGACCTCGACCACGGCGTCGAACTGCACCGGGCCGGCTTCGTGGCCCCCGGTGATGTCGATGCTCGGGGCGGCGATCACGTCGACGTCGTGCTCGATCACGGCCTGGGCGTAGTAATCCGGGAGTGCGCTGCGCAGGGCGTCCTCGCGGGCGACCCCCTTGCCGAACCGGGCCTCGAGCACCCGGCGGGGCGCCTTGCCGGGGCGGAACCCCGGGATCCGGACCTCACGGGCCAGGCGACGGAAGGCTGCGTCGACTGCCCGCTCGAACTCCTGCTCTTCGACCTCGACCGACACCTTCACCTTGTTGTCGTCGAGGGCTTCCACGGTGCTCTTCACAGAGGACGGAGTGTACCGGCGCGACCCGTGAGGCAGCGGTTCCGGCTGCGGGTCCCGCGATCGATCCCTCAGGACAGGTGGATGGGGGCACCCTCGGCGGCCGCGTCCGCGATCCTCCGGACACCGAACCGCGTCGAGGCCAGGAACGCCACGAAGGCCTGCCGTGCCATCGGCCGGGCGATGCCGTACCCCTGGGCGAGGTCGCAGCCGAGGGCTGCGAGGTGCGCGGCCGTGGCATCGTCCTCGACACCCTCCGCCACGACCTGCAGCCCGAGGTTGTGGCCGAGGTCGATGGTCGAGCGGACGATGGTGTCGTCCTCGGTCGACATCGCGAGGACGAAGCTGCGGTCGATCTTGAGCTCCCCCACCGGCAACTGCCGCAGGTACGCGAGCGACGAGTAGCCAGTGCCGAAGTCGTCGATCGAGAGCTCCACCCCCATCGCATCCAGGCGGCGGAGGACGGCGATGGCCCGCTCGGCGTCGGCCATCATCGATCCCTCGGTGATCTCGAGGGTGAGGAGCCCCGGGGACACGTCATGGTCGTCCAGCGCCCGGGCGACCCGGTCGGGAAGGAGGTCGTCCACCAGGTTGAGCGCCGAGAGGTTCACCGCCAACCGGAGGTGGTAGCCCGCAGCCACCAGCTCCCGGGCGGTGGTGAGCGCCTGGTCCAGGGCGACGGCGGTGAGGCCGGCGATGAGCCCCGTCCGTTCGGCGAGGGGCACGAACTCGTCGGGCGGGACGATCCCACGGGTGGGGTGCATCCAACGGATGAGCCCCTCGGCGCCCACGATCGTGCCCGTGCGGAGGTCGAGCTTGGGCTGGTAGTGCAGCTCCAGCCCGCCGTCCTCGATGGCTCGGCGGAGCTCGTCGACCATGCCGAGGCGGTCCGCGGTCGAACGATCGATCGCCGGGTCGTAGAGCGTCCACTCGGCCTGACCGGCCTTGGCGTGGTGCAGGGCGATCTCCGCCCGCCGCAGGAGGGTGACAGCGTCGTCACCGTGCTGCCCGAGGACGGCGATCCCGACCTTCGCCAACGCAGCGAGGGCCACGCCCTCGACCTCGACCGGCTCGCGCAGCGCCGCCCCGACGGCACCGGCGAGCGTGATGATCTCGTTCGCCGCCCGACACCCGACGAGGAGCGCGAACTGGTCGGCCCCGATCCGGGCCGCCACGTCGCCGGGGCCGCACAGCGTGGAGAGCCTGCGTGCGACCTCCTGCAGCAGCTGGTCGCCGGCCACGTGCCCGAGTGCCTCGTTGACCTCCGCGAAGCGGTCGAGGTCGAGCAGCACCACGGCGGACACGGGCGGACCGTCGGGCCCCGCGAGCCGGGCGTCGATCAGCCGCTCGAGGTGGACCCGGTTCGGCAGCCCCGTCAGACCGTCGTGCAGTGCGCCGCGCTCGAGCTCCTCGTGGAGCAGCGCGCGTCGGAGGACCGCGGCGAGCTGGTCGCCGAGAGCGGCGAGCCGGCGGACGTCGGCGGCGTCGAAGCGGTCGGCCACGCCGCCCTCGCGTCCCGCGATCGCCAAGGCGCCGAGGAGGAGCCCGTCGTCCTGCACGGACACGATCACGAGCTGCCCGACGGTGGCGCCCCGATCGCCGGGCTGGAGCACACACGGATCGGCCCAGGAGAGCAGCGCGGCGAGGGCGTCCGCGTCGACGGGCAGCGCGGCGTCGAGCTCGGGGTTCCCCCGCCGGAGCCGCTCGTCGCCGGTCTCCGGGTCGAGCACGATCACCCGGACCATGCCGGCACGCAGCATGCGGCCGATCTCGTCCGCGGCCTGCTCGGCGATCACCGCCGGCTCGAGCGAACCTCCCACCACCCGGGAGAAGCTGTGCATGTCCTCGAGGTCGCGGTTGGCCTGGGCCAGGCCGCCGTTCGCCCGGGCGAAGAACCAGAACGCAGCACACGGGACGACGGCGATCGGCACGAGGCGGGTGTCCACGTGTGCAGGGGTCACGGCGGCGGCGGCCCCCGTGGCCATGACGAGTCCCGAGACGAGGATGCCGCCGGCCTCGGCGCGGAGCCGCTCGCCCAACCCGCCTTCGTACAGCGACACGACGACCACGACGACGAGGCTGGAGGCCGCCGTGGCGATGGCGATCGCCGGCACGATCGCGAACAACAGGAGGACGGGTTCGCCGTTCCCGTGGCCGCCCGCGATGGCGTGCACGACGAACGATGCCAGCGCGGTCTCGGCCGCCCAGTTGGCGGCGTTGAAGGTGGCCTTGCGCGCCGTGGGTCGCGACGACAGGACGTAGGCGGGTACGGACCCGAGCAGCCGGGCGACCACGGCGGTGCCCGGGGCGAGGAACTCGAGCGCGAACGCGAGGGGGACCTCGGACAACGAGAACGACATGGTCTCGCGCCGAAGTTCGACGTGGAAGACGAAGTACTCCACCAGGAAGAAGGCGGCGGCGATCGCGACGAACCCCCACGGTCCGGGGAGGTGGTCGGACGTCTCGCCGTTCGCGAGCACCAACGCGGCCGCGGCCAGCACCTGGACGACGGTCAGCACGACGACCCCGCGGTCGGCCAGGGCCGTCCGCGAGGTCGCAGTGCGCGCGCTGGGCGCGTCCGGAGCGAGAAGGGGTTCGGTCATCGGGTTCGTCCACGACCGGTCGGTCGTTGTCCATAACGGCTGGACACGCCGTCGACTTGAGGGTCTGGCGACCGGAGAAGAGGACCCACTTCGGGCGTCCGACGCGCCGAAGCCCCCGTGCAGCGACGGCACGGGGGCTTCGTCCGAGGATCAGGGCGCCAGACCCGGGCTCAGGACCAGCTGCCGATGCGCCAGCTCCGGCCGTCCCAGTCGGCGTCGCGCCAGCTGCGACCGTCCCAGTTCGCGTCCCGCCAGCTCCGGCCGTCCCAGGAGCCGTCCCGCCAGCTCCGGCCGTCCCAGGCCGCGTCCCGCCAGCTCCGGCCGTCCCATGCGGTGTCCCGCCAGCTCCGGCCGGTCCAGGTCGCCGCCGTCCACTCGGCGCCGCTCCAGGTGCCGGCGGACCAGGCGGCCGAGGTCCAGAGAGCCCCGTTCCAGTCGGCGCCCCGCCAGCTGCGCCCCGTCCACTGGGCGTCCTCCCAGGCGACGCCCCGCCACGTCGAGCTGCGCCAGCTCCGACCGTCCCAGGCTCCGTCGGTCCAGGTGTCGCCCCGCCAGCTGCGGCCGTCCCACGGGGCGCCGAGCACGGTGGTCTCGCCGGTGAGGGCCTCGCCGTTGACCACCACGAACGAGCTCCCGCGGCTGCCCTGCAGCGAACCGTCGCCGGCGGAACGGGCGTGGGTCTGGGTCGCGTTCGCCGGGACCGCTGCGGTCAGCGCGTCGTCGAGGTCGAGCAGACCCGCGCCCTGGAACCGCGCCTGCCCGTTCGAGAACGGGTCGGCGGTGCCTCGGAGCAAGGCCTTGACCTGGTCCGGGGTCAGGTCCGGCCGGGCGTCGAGCAGCAGGGCCGCCGCGCCGGACACCACGGCGGCAGCCTGCGACGAACCGCTGCCGCGGAACAGGCCGTTCGGCTCGACGGCCGTGGGGTTGCCCTCGCTGATGCGGCTCCCCGGGGCCTGCAGGCTGTGCACCGAGGTGCCGGGAGCGGCGAGGTCGGGGTTCCGGACGCCATCGCCGCTGGTGCCCCAGGACGGGACCTTCCAGTTGCCGTTGTTCCTCGGCTGGGCGGCGGCCACGGCGATCACGAACGGGTCGATGGCCGGGTTGCCGAGCCGCTGGGTGCCGCGGCCGTCGTTGCCGGCGGCGACCACGACCACGATGCCGGCGTCCCAGGCCTGCTCGACGGCGTAGGCCATCGGATCGCTCAGGTACGACTGGGTGGAGTCGGTGCCGTAGGACAGGTTCAGCACGTCGATGGACAGCTCGTCCTTGTGCTCCACCACCCACTCGATGCCGGCGATGACCTGCGACGGGTCCACCGCGCCGCTCGCGCCGGCGAGCTTCACCGAGACGATCTCGGCATCGGGGGCCACGCCCAGGAACCACTCGGGGTGCTGGGTGGCGAGCGCCGGGTCGGCGCCCGGGGTCCGGCCGGCGATGATGCCGGTCATGTGGGTCCCGTGCCCGTAGGTGTCGAGGTACTCGGCGTCGGGCATGCCCGCCTCGGCCGACAGGTCGACCATCGCCACGACCTTGTCAGGATCGCTCAGCGCCGGCACCGGGGCGACGCCGGTGTCCAGCACCGCGACCGTGACGCCCTCGCCGGTGAACCCCTGCGCCCACAGCGCCCGGGCCCCGATCTGGTCGACCACCCGGTGCATCGACCCCAGCGGCAGGCTCGAGGACGCGGTCGCAGGCGGCGGGGCCGTGGTCGACGGCGGGGCGGTGGTCGGCAACGGCGCGGGAACGGCGGGCGGCGCCGGGGGCAGGGTCGTCGTGGTGACCACCGTGGTGGTGGTCGTGGTGGAGTTCTTCTTCGCCTGCCCGGCGGTACCGCGTACCCGGTCGGCGCGAAGGCGCTCACGACGAGGGTCGCGGCGACGGCGACGCTGCTCGCGACCGTGGTGCGACGGCGGAAGGACGGACGGGATGCGGCGCGACGGCCCATGGCGGGAACCTCTCGGCAGGGTGCGCCGGAGATGACGGCCGTTTGCCTGCCGAACTTGAGGGTTTCGCGGAGAGATCGGCCGATACGATCAGGGGCTGCTGCGGGTGAAGTGTTGTGGCTGCACCTCTGCCTTCCAAGCAGATAGGGCGGGTTCGATTCCCGTCACCCGCTCCAGATGGGTCTCCCGAACGAGATGGAGGCAAAGGCCGACGCCGTCGTCGTGGGGGCGGGGATCGTGGGTCTCGCGGTCGCCCACGCCCTGCTCGAACGCCGACCCGGCTGGCGCGTGGTGGTGCTCGAGAAGGAGCGCGACGTCGGCCGCCACCAGTCCGGACGCAACAGCGGCGTGATCCACTCCGGCGTCTACTACCGGCCCGGATCGCTGAAGGCGGAGCTCGCCGTCCGCGGCAACCGCAGCATGGTGGCCTTCTGCGCCGAGCACGGTCTGGCGCACGAGGTGACCGGCAAGCTGATCGTCGCCACCGACGCGGCCGAGGCCGCCGCACTCCCGGGGTTGGCCGAGCGGGCCGCCGCCAACGGCATCCCCGCCCGCCTGCTCCGCGCCGAGGAGGCCCGCGAGCTCGAACCCCACGTCCGCTCGACT
>JBEIGA010000223.1:0-6812 GCA_040382135.1 Acidimicrobiales bacterium | reverse complement strand
GCGGTGGGGGCACTGCGCCCGACGGCGGAGGGGGTGGAGGCGGTGGGGGCGGAACCGATCCCGGCGGTGGCGGTGGGATCGCCTGGTCTCGGTCGTCGGTGTCGGACACGTCCTGCCTCCCCGGTGCGTGGGTGGCTGCAGGCTACGCGATCGGCCGGGCCGCCCGGTGCCGAACGGCCGCCTCAGTCGGCGGCGGGCGGACGGAGGTCGATGCGCAGCACCAGGACCCCGTCCTCCACGGAGGCGACGGCATCGCCGATGATGGCGAAGTCCTGGAAGTCGAGCTGGGCCTGGTCGATGAACTTCTTCCGCTCGTCGCCACCCACCGGCGGGAGCTGACGACGGCGCACTGCGGCGGCACGCTCGCGGAAGCGCTGGAGCATCGCGTCGAGATCGAGGGAGTCGGCCATGCCGACAACCTACGACGCGCGCAGGTCGTCCGGACCGCTCGCGCTCGTCCGACGGGTGGTGCGGGTCCTGGCGGCTCGGGCCCGTCGACGGCGGGCGGCGATGACCCGACGGGACGGGATCGTGTGGTACCAGAACAGGGCGGTGAGCACGACGGCCACCACCGACACGGCGACGAGGAGCCCGACGATCAGCCGGACCTCGTTCTCGGCCTCGTCGTCCTCCCCGGCGTCGTCGGCCGCTGCGTCGTCGATCGACTCGCCCTCCTCGGCGACGGCCTGTCCCGCCACCGCGCCATCGCCCTCCACCTCCACGGATGCCTCGGCGTCCGCGGGCTCCGTGGCCTGCGCCATGGCGGGTCCGGCGAGCACACCGCTCAGGACCAAGGCGAAGAGCAGGACCGACACCAGGACGAGCACTCGCCGGCCGTCCCGCAGCACCCTCGCTGCACTCGTCCCCGGCCGCGTCTCCATCCGGCGGAGCACGGTAGTGGAGGGTCCGACCGCTCCGGCGGACACCCCGGTCACCGCTGGTGCCTGGGGCAGGAGTAGGTGGTGCGCCCGCCGATGGTGCGCCGGAGCAGCGGCGTGCCGTCCCGGGGGCACCTCCCTCCCCGCACCCGTGCGGCCTGGAGGTCGCCGGTGTGGGAACCGCCGCGGTCGAAGAGCTCGTCGAGCGTCGGCACGACGGTCGCCGCCAGCCGCCGTCGCTCGGACCGGCCCAGTCCGCCCGCGGGGCGCGCCGGATCGAGGCCGCTGCGGTACAGGATCTCGTCGGTGAGGAGGTTGCCGAGGCCGGCGAGCCGGGACTGGTCCATGAGCCGGGCCTTGAGCGGTGCGGCGCTCCCGGCGAGCAGCGTGGCGAGCGTCGGCTCGTCGACCCGCCACGCATCGACCCCGAGCGCGCCCTCGTCCGGGTCGAGCTGCACGGCACCCAGACGCCGCGGGTCGCGCATCTCGAGCACACCGTCGACGAACCCCAGCCGGAAGCGGGTCCACGAGGGCTCGTCCCGCGAGCTGCCGTACTGGAGCTCGTCGATCCCGGCCACGCCGTCGACGACGAGCCGACCGGTCATGCCGAAGCGGAGGCCGAGCACCGGCCGCGTCCGGTCGGGATCGAGCAGCAACAGCTTCCCGATCCGCCGGGTGCCCACGATCCGCGCACCGGTCAGCGCGTCGACGACGACGCCAGCGGTGGCGCCGCCCTTGAGGTACCAGGCGTCGGGGGCGTCGACCGACGTGATCGTCCGGCCGACGACGCGGTCGGCGAGTCGCCGGTAGGTCTCGATCTCGAGGATCTCGGGCACGTCAGCCGGCGGCGGGGCCCGCAGCGCCTTCGGCCACCGCCGACGCCGCCTCGAGCGCCTGGGCGAAGTCGGCGACGACGTCGTCGACGTGCTCGAGCCCGACCGACACCCGCACGGTGCCCGGGCCGATCTCCGCCTCGGCGAGCTCCTTCGGCGTCAGCCCGACGTGGGTGGTGGACGCCGGGTGGGTCACCAGGGTCTCCGGCCCGCCGAGCGACGTGGCCAGCCGGGCGATGCGGGTGGACTCCACGAAGACCCGCCCGGCCTCGGCGCCGCCGGCGACGTCGAAGCACAGCAGGCCGCCGGGCGAGGACATCTGGCGTCGGGCCAGCTCGTGCTGGGGGTGCGAGGCCAGGCCGGGGTAGCTCACGGCGGAGACCGCGGGGTGCGCCTCGAGGAACTCGGCGAGCGCCTGGGCGGTCTCGGTCTGCTGCCGGAGCCGGACGGCCAGCGTGCGGATGCCCCGCAGGCCGTTCATGGCGTCGAACGGCGAGGCGTTGGCCCCGTGCAGGACGGCGAAGCCCCAGAGCCAGGCCAGCAGCTCCGCGCTCCCGGCGACCACGCCGATGGTGGCGTCGTTGTGCCCGGCGATCGCCTTCGTGGCCGAGTGCAGGGTGAGGTCGACGCCGTACTCGAGGGGCCGCTGGACGAGGGGCGTGGCGAAGGTCGAGTCGACGACCGTGATCGGGCCCTTGATGGCGCCCAGCTCCTCGAGGTCCACGATCCCGAGCCGGGGGTTCGCCGGGGTCTCCGCGAAGACGAGCATGGTCTTGCCGGGGCGGACCGCCTCGGCGAAGGCGCCGGACCGGGTGCCGTCCACAAAGGTGACGTCGATCCCGAAGCGGGGGCACACGCTCTGGAGCAGGAGCTGGGTCCCCGAGTACAGCTGCTTCTGGGCCACGATGTGGTCCCCCGTGCTGCACAGGCCGAGCACGACGGCGCTGATCGCCCCCATGCCCGAGGCGAAGGCCCGTGCCGCCTCGGCGCCCTCGAGCTCGGCGATGGCGTCCTCGAAGGCGTTGACCGTGGGGTTGCCGTAGCGGGTGTAGAAGCGGTCGGCCCCGACCGAGGTGGCCATCCGCCGACCCTGCTCCACGGTCTCGGTCACGAAGGTGGTCGACGCCCACAGCACCGGCGCGAGGGCGGTTGCGTTCGCGGCGCGGCCGGCGAGGATCGCCCGCGTCTCGGCGTGGTCGGACGGGCTGCTCATCGTTCCTTCTCGATCCTCGTGAGGAAGCGGGTGACGTGCTCGGCGACCTGGTCGAACGCCAGCAGGAACCCGTCGTGGCCGTCCGGGCTCTCGATCATCCCGAAGGTCGAGTCCTTGCCGGCGGCGACGAGGCCGGCGTGGAGGCCCTGCTGCTGGTGCGGGTGGTAGAGCGTGTCGGAGGTGATCCCGAGCACGAGCGACGGGGCCACCACCCGGCGCAGCGCCAGGTCGATCCCCCCGCGGCCACGGCCGAGGTCGTGCAGGTCCATCGCCCGGTTCAGCAGGAGGTAGGAGTTCGCGTCGAACCGGCGGGCGAGCTTCTGGCCGTGGTGGTCGAGGTAGCCCTCCACCTGGAACCGGCTCCAGAGCTCGAAGGCGTCGATCGGATCGACGAGCTCCCGACCGAAGCGATCCTCGAAGACCTCGTCGCTGCGGTAGGTGATCTGGGCGACCGCCCGGGCGATGGCGAGCCCGGCGTGCGGACCGTCCCCCGGCTCGGCGTCGTAGTAGTCGCCGCCGCGCCAGCGCGGGTCGAGCGCGAGGGCGGTCCGCCCGACGGCGCTCCACGCCACCTGCCAGGCCGACGCCGCGGGCGTCGTGGCGATCGCGACGAAGGAGCCGACCCGCTGCGGGAACATCACCGCCCACTCGAGGACCTGCATGCCGCCCATCGAGCCGCCGATGACGCTGTGCCAGCGGTCGATACCGAAATGGTCGGCCAGGGCGCCCTGGGCCCGGACCATGTCGCGGATGGAGACCATCGGGAACCGCGAACCGTACGGGCGGCCGGTGGCCGGGTCGGGGCTCGACGGGCCCGTGCTCCCCTGACAACCCCCGAGGACGTTGGCGCACACCACGAACAGCCGGTCGGTGTCCAGCGGACGGCCCGGACCGATGAGGTCGTCCCACCAGCCGGGGGTGGGGTGGGCCGGTCCCATCGGGCCCGCCGCGTGGGCGTCGCCCGTCAGCGCGTGGCAGACGAGCACGGCGTTGGAGGCCGAGTCGTCGAGCTCGCCCCAGGTCTCGTAGGCGAGGCGTGCGTCCGAGAGGGAGCCACCGAACTCCATCGCGAATGGCCGTTCGGCGCCGATCGGCACGAACCGCCGACTCCCCACGGGATCGCCGTCCCGCCAGGCGCCGGTGGCGGGGATGTCACGGGCCCAGCGCCGATCGAGCGGTGACGGGACGTGCGGCAGCCAGGATGCGCTCGTCGGGTCGTCGGGCACCGTGCCTCCAGTCGCTCAGTGGTTCGGACACCCTCGATGCGAGCGACGGATCGGGCGGAGCCCGGCCCGGACACTTCGTTGTCCCGTCGACCGAGGTCCCGGGACCACATCCCCGCCTGGCGGCGGGAGGCACCTTGGGTGTCCGTCCCAGGTTGCCGGACCCTGCGTCGCCGCAGAGCCGCTCTCGATGTAATCCCGGCAGTGAACGACGAAAGTCGCCCGGAGTCAAGCCCGTTGTGGCCGTCACTCCGGCCGTACCGGCAATCGGTCCCGCCACCAGGCGACGATTCCCTCGTCGCGGACGCCGTACGCCCGGGTCATCACGGTGCCGAGCTCGACCAGCAGACGGCGTCGCTCGGCGGCGCCCGTCGCGTCGGTGACCGCCTGCGCCAACGCGGCGCCCTCGTCCCACGCAGCGTGGTCCGCCGGCAGGGGGATCCCGAGCAGCTGCCGGGCCGATGGCTTGAGCGCATCGGCGCCGAGCGCCGCGCCGGCCGTCAGGCGTGCGCACCACGCCGTGACCGGTGGCGCGGTGAGCGCGGCGGCGAGACGCCACAGGTCCTCGGGTGACCGCGGCTCCAACGAGATCACGGGCGTGCACGGCACCAGGCGCCCCTCCGGATCGGGGAGGACCTCGAGGACACGGGTCTGGGTGGCGACGAGCAGCTTGGGCACGAGGCGGGCCTCGACCCAGCCGGGGAGCCGCCCCGGCAGGTCGGCCACGGCGGCGCGGGGCAGCGCCGATCGTCGCACCCGGACCCCAGCGAGCCGGGTGTCCGTCGTCGCCCAGCGCGAGGCGAGCGGGTCGATCAGCCCGGCGGTCAGCACGGGCAGGTCGTCCGGAGCCTCGGCCGGCCCGACCGCCGCCGCCAGCGCGTAGAAGAGGTCGCGGAACCCGGCGGTGGCGGTCGCGAGATCCCCCACCGTTCCCCGGGAACGCAGTCGGACCTGTGGCACGCCGGCGACGACCGCGACCAGCTCCCCCCACGGCGCCGTGGGGTCGGGGGGCAACGCGACCCGGCCGACCTCGGAGACCGAGGGTCCGGCGAGCACGAGCACCTGCCCTTCCGACCCCCCGCCGGGGGCGACGACCGGCGCGCAGACCCGGACGCTCGCCTCGAACCCGCCGTCGCCACCCACCCACACCTCGGCGACGCCCGCTGCGGCGAGGGCGGCGCGGATCGGTCCGGCGTCGCGCGTGGCCAGCAACGACAGCGGTTGGAGCATCGCCGTCCTGCCGCCCGGTCGGGTCAGCCCGACGGCGCGCAGCAGGAACAGCCCCGCCGTGTCCGCGTACCCTCCGGCGCGCCCTGCCAGCAGCTCGCGGGCCGACGTGTGGTGGTCGGCGTTCCTCGCGGTCGCCGCGGCGAGCTGGCTGAGGAACGGCGGGTTCCCGAGCACCACATCGAACGGGACCGCCCCCTCCGGCCAGCCGGTGGCGCCCTGCGCCAGGGAGTCCGCCACGACCAGTCGGTCGGCGAGGGTCGCCTCCGCCACGCCGGCCCAACGGGCGAGCGCCGCCCGGGCCACCCGCACGGCGTCGGGATCGACGTCGGCACCGTGGAGCGCGGCGACCACCGCGGCACGGGCATGCCCCGCCGTCGCCAGACGATCGGCGGCGGCGAGGAGGAAGGCTCCGGCGCCCATGGCCGGGTCGCAGACCGTCGGGATCGTGTCCGTGACGATCCACGGGGTGAGCACCCGGTCCACCAGCGCGGCCGCGAGCTCCCTCGGGGTGAAGTGGGCGCCGCGCTTGCGGCGCGCTGCGGGCGCGAGCAGGCATTCGTAGACCTGTCCGGCGAACCACGGGTCGGCCCCGACGCACTGCAGTTCCTCGGGACGAGCGTCGTCCCCCAGGACCGCGAGCGCGGCCTCGACGGGGGTGCTCCCCGTCGACGCGGCCCAGCCCAGCACCAGCTCGAGGTCGCCCCCGACGCCGGCGCGAGGGCGATGGCTCAGACGACCTCGTCCCGAGGGTCCCAGGCGACGAGGTCGGTGAGCCGCTTGTCGTTCGAGAACATCTCGACGAGCGGGTGGTCGAGGCCGAGGCGTCGGATCATGCGCCGCATCTCGACCTCCTCGTTCCAGAGGATGAGGGTGACGACCACGCCGGTGGTGCCGGCCCGTGCCGTGCGGCCCGAGCGGTGCAGGTACGTCTTGTGGTCCGACGGCGGGTCGTAGTGGACGACGATGTCCACGTCGTCGACGTGGATGCCGCGGGCGGCGACGTCGGTGGCCACGAGGACCGGGATGCTGCCGTCCATGAACCCGGCGAGCGCCTTCTCGCGGCTCGTCTGGCGGAGGTCGCCGTGGATCGCGGCCGCCTTCACGCCGAGGTCGCTCAGGTTCCGGACCAGCCGGTCGGCGCCGAACTTGGTGCGGGTGAACATGATCGTGCGGTTGGCGTTCTTCGCGATGGAGGCGGCGACTCGGGCCTTGTCCATCTCGTGCACCAGCAGGAACCGGTGGTGCATCTCGTCGACGGTGACCGCCCGGCTGGCGACCTCGTGGAGGACGGGATCGGACTGGTAGCGCTTGATCAACCCGTCGACCATGCCGTCGAGGGTGGCCGAGAAGAGCAGCGTCTGGTGGGAACTGCCGACGTGGCGGAGCACCCACTCCACCTGGGGCATGAAGCCCATGTCGGCCATGCGGTCGGCTT
>JBEIGA010000222.1:0-6816 GCA_040382135.1 Acidimicrobiales bacterium | reverse complement strand
TCACGAGCTCGATGCCCTGGATCACCACGCCCATGCCGTAGGCGGGGGTGCCCTGGCCGGGCCGGAACCCGGTGACCGGCGGCGCCTCCTTGAGCACGACGCGCTGGCGGGCGTAGTCGGGGGTGTTGACGTTGGCGAGGTTGTGGGCGACGACGTCGAGGGACCGCTGGGCGGCCAGCAGCCCGTTGACGCCGATCATGAGGCCGTCGATCACAGCACGGCCTCGTAACTCCGCCCCAGGGCACGGGGCCGTCGCCGGTCAGCGCTCGGACCGTAGGTCAGCGCGGCGTTGGTCGTGGCCCCGCCGCTGAGCATGGCGAGGATGCGGTCCACCTCGGCGACGCCACGGCCGGCGAGGACCTTGCTGGCCCGCACGAGGGCCTCGAGCTCGTCGGTGAGGGAGAGGAACTCGCTGCGCAGCCGGTCGAACATGGGCGCATAGGGCCCGGCGTCCTCGGACAGCGCCTTCAGGGTGAGCGTTGCCGGGTCGAGGCCCCGCTCGAGGGCGAAGCGGGCGACCAGGTCGGTGCGGTCCTGCTCGGCGGCCCGCAGCATGGCGGCCGCGTGATCCACCTCTGCGGTGGCAAACCCGAGGAACCGGGTCTCGCCCCTGCTCAGTAGGTGGCGCAGGATCTCGACGCGGTACACGAGCACCTCGAGCATCTGCTTCTGTCGGTTCAGCACGCCGGCCAGCTCGTCCACGTCCGCTCTCCTCGGGTGTCCTTCCGGGTCTTTCGGCGCAATCGCGCCGAACTTGAGCGCGGCACGGCTCAACGTGGCGGAACCGCTGCCGACTGCAGCGGTGTGGAAGCGGTGCACGCGCTCGATGCGCGGATCCAGCAGATCCAGGCCCGGATGGCGAACCCCGTCGTGGCCGGGCCCTCCGTGGCCTCGGGTTCGGGGTTCGGTGCCCAGCTGCTGAGCGCCGCGCTCGCGCCCCCGCCGGTGGCCGCACCGGCGGCGTCCGGCACCCTGACGCCCGCCGCCGTCCGCCAGCCCGGCTCCTACGGTGACCTCCAGCCGCCCCCCGAGCTCGCCGCCTACGGCAACGGCCGCATCCCCGAGGGCGCCCTCGTCCCCGTGGGTGACGGCCACCGTCTGGAGGCGAACGCTGCGGCGGCCTTCCTCCGCATGGAGGCCGACGCCGCCCGCGACGGCATCACGCTCGGGCTCACCGACTCCTACCGGACCTACGAGGAGCAGGTGTCGCTCGCGGAGCGCAAGGGGCTCTACAGCCAGGGCGGCCTCGCGGCCACGCCCGGCACCAGCAACCACGGTTGGGGCCTCGCCGTCGACCTGGACCTCGACGCGAACGCTCAGGCCTGGATGCGCCGCAACGCCTGGCAGTACGGCTTCGTGGAGGACGTGCCCCGCGAGCCGTGGCACTGGACCTACCGCCCGGCGCAGGGCTGACCGCCGGTTCCCCACCCGCCCCATGGCCGATCCGGCCGCCCGACGACCCTAGGATCCCGCTCGTGCAGGTTCACAGCACCCGGTTCGGCGACATCGAGGTGGACGAGGATCGCCTCGTCCGCTTCGACGAGGGACCCCTCGGGTTCCCGGCGGCGGTGCGGTTCGCGCTCATCGACGTTGCCGAGAACGAGGACTTCTACTGGCTCCAGTCGGTCGACGACCCGGAGCTGGCGTTCCTCACCACCGTGCCGTGGCCGTTCTTCCCGGACTACGCCCCGGAGCTCCCCGACGAACTGCGCGACCGGCTCGAGATCATCGACCCGGTCGACGCCACCGTGCTGTGCCTGCTGTCGGTCGACCGTGACGCCGGCGAGGTTCGGGCCAACCTGCTCGGACCCGTCGTGATCAACACGAGGACGCGCAAGGCGGCCCAGGTCGTGCTCTACGACCAGGAGTGGTCGCTCGCCGCGCCGCTCGGAGGCTCCTGATGCTCGTCCTCTCCCGCCGGGTCAACGAGTCGATCGTGATCGGGGGCAACGTCACCGTCACCGTGCTCGAGGTGAAGGGCGACCAGGTCCGCATCGGCATCGACGCGCCCCGGGAGATCTCCGTGCACCGCCAGGAGGTCGCCGCGCAGATCATGCGGGCGAACCGCGAGGCCAGTGGCGCCACCGGCGCCGACCTCCGCCTCCTGCCGCGCCGGCCGCCGACGCGCTGACCCGCGTCCGAAAAAACCTCAGGTCGCGCTCAAGTTCCGCACCGGACCCTCCGAAAAGGATCGTGCCGACAGGACGTCGGCATCCCACTAGAAGGAGGGAACCTTCGTGCGTATCAACCAGAACATCTCCGCGATGGCGGCGCTCAGGAACCTGGGCACCAACAACGACAAGATGACGAAGTCGTTGGACAAGCTGTCGTCCGGCTTCCGGATCAACCGGGCCGCCGACGACGCCGCGGGTCTGGTGATCTCGGAGGGTCTGCGCTCGCAGGTCGGCGGTCTCAAGGTCGCCATGCGGAACGCCCAGGACGGTATCTCGGTGGTGCAGACCGCTGAAGGTGCCCTCACCGAGGTCCACTCGATCCTGCAGCGGATGCGCGACCTCACGGTCCAGGCGAGCAACACCGGTACCAACGGCACCGAGGCGCGCACGGCCATGCAGGACGAGGTCGACCAGCTCTCGGCCGAGATCACCCGCATCACCGGCAACACCAAGTTCAACGGTGTGAACCTGTTCGACGGGAACTTCGGCAAGACCGCGACCAGCCGGTCCGCGTTCGACGCCGACGGCTCCGTCCAGCTCACCGACGACGAGACCTTCACGCTGACGGTCGGTTCCGAGGCCGCCGTCACGGTGACCGTCGACGACAACACCCGTACTGGTGCGGCGTTCGCCTCGTACCTCGAGGGTGCGATCCGGGACGCCCTGCTCAGCTCGGGCGACGCCGACAACCACGCCTTCGCCGACAAGATCTCGGTCTCGGCCGAGGCGGTCGGCGCCGGCTACGCCTTCACCATCGAGAACGCGACCGGTCAGGCCGTGGCGCTGGCCGAGGGCACGGGTACCCCGCTCGGCGACATCGGCTTCGACATCACCACCTCGATCGCTGCCGGCAGCGGTTCCGGTGGCGAGTTCCAGGTGGGCTCCAACGCCAACGAGACGATCAGCGTGTCGATCGCCGCGATGAACAGCACCTCGCTCGGCGTGAACGCCCTCGACCTGGTCAACGGCAACCACGGCACCATCCTGGACGACATCGACGATGCCATCCTGGCGGTGTCGACGGTCCGTGGCGAGCTCGGTGCCATCCAGAACCGGTTCGAGCACACCATCGCCAACCTCGGTGTGGCCATGGAGAACATCTCCGCTTCGGAGAGCCGGATCCGCGACGTGGACATGGCTTCCGAGATGGCGGCGTTCACCCGCAACCAGATCATGACCCAGGCCGGCACCGCGATGCTGGCCCAGGCGAACGCGACGTCGCAGAACGTCCTCAGCCTGCTCCGCTAATTCCGTGGGACCCGGCCCGGCGCCTGAGGGCGTCGGGCCGGGCACCCCCACCCGTACAGGAAGCCTCCCTCCATGGCATCCATCGACGGCATCAGCAGCGGGCTCGACACCAGCGCCATCATCAACCAGTTGATGACGCTCGAGCGCCGCCCCATGCAGTTGGCCCAGACCCGGGCCTCCAGCCAGGACGCAAAGGTCAGCGCCTGGAAGGACATCACCTCGAAGGTCGCCGCTGTCCGCACGGCGACCCAGCCGTTGCTCGTGGGCACGACGTTCCGCGCTGCGAGCACGACATCGTCGGACGCCTCGATCGCCACCGCCTCCGCCGCTCCCGGCACCCAGGCGGGCGGCGTCACGTTCCGCGTCAACCGACTCGCCACGGCCCACCAGGTCATGACGGGGACGAGCGCCGGCGCTCCGACCGATCTGGTCGGTGCGGGCGGCGTCGTCGTGGGCGCCGGACTCGCCGAGCTCGCCTTCACCTCCATCACCCCCATCGGCACTCCGAACGGGGGCGCCGCGGACGTCGAGGTCGTCGCGAAGGTCGGCGGCGGGTTCGACGTGACCGTCGGTGACGAGACCGTCGCAGTCGCCGCCGGCGAGACCGAGGCCGAGGTCGGCGGCTACCGGCTCGAGATCGGTCCTGGCGGGCCCATCGTCGGTACGGCTCGGGTGTTCTTCGTCGCGACCGACGCCGGCACCACCGTGTCCGGGCTCACCACAGCGCTCTCCGCCGCCGGAGCGGTGGCGAACGCCCAGATCCTCAACATCGGGACCGGAACGGCGCCGGATCACCGCATCTCCCTGACCAGCCGGTCCACTGGGTCCGCCGGCTCACTCATGGTGGGCACCACCGGACTGACCGCCGGAGCGCGGAGCGCGCTCGGTGACCTCGACACCGTCACTGCGGTGCAGAACGCCGAGATCCAGATCGGTACCGGGCCTGGCGCCGTCACGACGACCCGGTCGTCCAACGCCGTCGGCGATCTGCTCGAGGGGGTCACCATCAACCTCGTGAAGGCGGACCCGGCGAAGGACGTCACCGTCACCATCGCCCAGGACACGACCAAGGCGGCGGCCACCGTCTCCACGTGGGTCAAGTCGGTGAACGACGCGCTCGGTGCGATCGACTCGAAGACCGCCTACAACGCAGCAACGAACTCGGCGGCAGCGCTGACCGGTTCGTCGGCAGCGCGCAGCCTTCGCCAGTCGATCACCTCCGCCGTGTTCTCGCCGCAGGGGGGCTCCATCTCCGCTGCCTCCCAGCTGGGCATCTCCGTGGACCGCAGCGGCCGTCTCGTCTTCGACCAGGCCACCTTCGAGGCGAAGCTGCGGGAGGACCCTGCGGCGGTCGAGCGCTTCTTCGCCCGGACGAACTCGGTGAGCTCGTCCGACATCTCGTACCGGGCGGTCGGCGACCTCACCGCGAGCGGCAGCTACGCCGTGGTCGTGACTCAGGCTGCGGCAGCGCCCACCGTGACCGGTACGCCGTTCGGTATCGACGCCGGCCGGCCGGGGAACCGGCCCGACAAGGGCACCCTCGTCGCCGACGAGCTCCTGACGGTCTCCTACCGTGGCCTGGACTTCTCGTACCAGGCGACGGCGGGACAGACCGCGGCCCAGGTCGCCGCCGGCCTGTCGGCGGTGCTCGATGCGGCGGACCAGGACACGCTCTCCGTCGACGTCGTCACCGATGCCTCGGGTGACCGCCTGCGCATCACCAGCTCGGTCATCGGATCCGCCGAGTCCTTCAGGGTCCGGTCCAGCAGGGGTGGTGGGGCCGACGGCAGTGGCCTCGGTGTCGCGGTCGACCAGTGGGAGACCTACGCAGGCCTCGACGTGGCCGGCACCATCGGTGGTCAGGCCGCAACCGGTCGTGGGGACATCCTGACGGCATCCGAAGGCGACGCCACAGGGCTCGTCGTCACGATCGGCGCAGGCCGGACCGGCGCCCTCGGCAGCATCACCTTCAGCCGTGGCTTCGCCGGCGACGTGCAGGCGGTGGTGGGAGCCAGTGGCTTCGGGCAGCGCCTGGCCGACGGGCAGGTCACCGCGGCCGAGGCGCAGAAGAAGGTGTTCGAGGCGCAGATCGGCGCCTACGAACGACGGCTCGAGCTCACCGAGAAGCGCCTGCGCAAGGAGTTCTCGGCGCTCGAGAGCATGATGAGCAACCTGCAGGGGCAGAACTCGATCCTCCTGCAGCAGCTCAACTCCATGAACCGATGACCCGATAGATCGACGGACCACGGAAGGGATGGGCGATCACGTGAACGGTGCAGAGCACTACCTGCGGCAGAGGGTGACCACGGCGTCTCCGGCGGAGCTGATCGCCATGCTCCTCGACGCTGCCGTCGCACGGGCTGCGGCGGGGGCCGAGGACCTCGAGGCGAAAGCCTTCGCCCAGGCGGCGAACCACCTGGTCCGCTCGCAGCGGATCGTCACCGAGCTGCGCACCGTGCTCGACCGGGACCGGGGCGGCGACATCGCCGTCAACCTGGACCGCATCTACGAGTTCGCCCACCGGCGCCTGATGGACGCCTGCCGCGACAAGGACCCGAAGGCGGCGCGTGACGCCGTCGTGGCGCTGACCCCGATCCGGGACGGCTGGCGCGAGGCGCACCTCGCTCCGCGCCCTGCGGCGGTGGCGTCGGCGTGACCGACCCCGTCGCGGCCTGGGCCGCGGCGCTGGACGAGCTCGAGGAGCGCGACCGGCGCCGTGAGGCGTTCCTCGACGGGCGCGGGCCGCGCCCGGACGAGGACCACCCGTGGCAGGCGCCGGACGCCCCCGTGCCGGCCGAGCTGGCCGTGCGCCTGCGCTCGGCCACCGAGCGCTCGGGGGTGCTCGAGGAGCGGGTCCGGGCGCTGGTCGCCCGTCGGCCCGCGGTGACCGCGTCGCCCTACGCGTCGGGGGCCTGACACCACGCACCGGTCCACCGGTGCCACATAGGCCGAAGTGCTCATGTCCGGTCCGGTCGGGCCGATGGAGACGGCGTGGAGCTCTACGACTTCTCCGTCCGCCGTCCTCTCGACCAGCAGGCCGCCGGCGCGATCCGCGAGTCGTTGACCGCCGTCGCCGTGCGCTCGGCGCTGGTGCTGACCGCGCTGCTGCGGCGCCCGGTGAACGGCACCTGCGGCGAGCTCGCCGAGCCCGCCCCCGGTTCGGTCGCCTCCTCCGACCGCATGCTTCTCCGGTTCGGCGACCTGATCCTCGCTCCCGAGCGCAGCACCGTCACGGGCCTCGCCGAGATCTTCATGGGCGCACCCGCGACCAAGCCGGACCGGGCACCGACCTCGCTGGAGATCACGATCCTCCTGCCCCGGCTCTCCGACGTCCTCTACGACCTGCCCACCGCGCTGGGCCACCCGGCCGGCGGCACCCTCCGCCAGGCCGAGC
>JBEIGA010000221.1:0-6824 GCA_040382135.1 Acidimicrobiales bacterium | reverse complement strand
GACGCTACGACGGCAACCTCGGCGTGCTCGCCGGGCTCGAGGTCGTGGAGACCCTGCTCGCAGCCGGGCACCTGCCCCGACGCGGGATCGCCGTCGGCGCGTTCAGCAACGAGGAGGGCGCCCGCTTCCCGCCGGACATGATGGGCAGCCTCGTCTACGTGGGCGGCCTGCCCCTCGAGGAGGCGCTCGCCACCGTCGGCGTCGACGGCGCGGTCTACGGCGAGGAGCTGGCCCGCATCGGCTACCTGGGCGCAGCGCCGTGCCCGGCCGTGCCGCCCCACGCGTTCGTCGAGTTGCACATCGAGCAGGGCCCGCTGCTCGAGGCCGAGGGTGTCGAGATCGGTGTGGTCGAGAGCGTCCAGGGCATCTCCTGGCAGGAGCTCACCATCCGCGGCCAGTCGAACCACGCAGGCACCACGCCCATGCACCTCCGCCGCGACCCGGGCCTCGTGGCCGCGGAGATCGCCGTGTTCGTGCGCCGCCTGGCGCGGGAGATGGGCGGCCGGCAGGTCGGGACCGTCGGCAGGATCGGGCTGGTCCCGAACCTCGTCAACGTCGTGGCCCGTGAGGCGGTCATGACCGTCGACGTCCGCAACACCGACGAGGCCCTGCTCCAGCAGGCCGAGGCGCGCCTCGCCGCCGAGATCGCCGCGCTCGCCACCGCCGAGGGCGTCACGGTCGAGTCCCGGCAGCTCGCCCGCTTCGAGCCCGTGCTCTTCGACGACCGGGTGATCGACCTCGTCGAATCGGTGGCCCGGGCGCACGGGCGCACCACCATGCGGATGCCCTCGGGCGCCGGCCACGACGCCCAGATGCTGGCGCGGGTCTGTCCGGCGGGGATGATCTTCGTGCCCAGCGAGAAGGGCATCAGCCACAACCCCCGGGAGCACACCGATCCCGCACAGATGGTCGCCGGTGCCGACGTGCTGCTCGACGTGCTCCTCGACCTGACCGAGACGGAGTTCCGCGAGATGGAGAAGTCCTCGGAGATGGAGAAGTAATGCCACGCACCCTGCGGGTCGCCGCCGCCCAGCTCGGGCCCATCGCCCGGGACGAGACGCGGGCGCAGGTCGTCGACCGCCTCATCGCCCTGCTGCGCCACGCCAAGGAGCAGGCGGTGGAGCTCGTCGTCTACCCCGAGATGGCGCTCACCACGTTCTTCCCGCGCTGGTACATCGAGGACGACCAGGAGCTGAACAGCTTCTACGAGACCGAGATGCCCGGTCCGGAGACCAAGCGCCTCTTCGACGAGGCCGCCCGGCTCGGCGTCGGGTTCGCCCTCGGCTACGCCGAGCTGACCCCGGACGGCCACCGCTACAACACCACGATCCTCGTCGAGCGCGACGGCTCGATCGTCGGCCACTACCGCAAGGTGCACCTGCCGGGACACGAGGAGCACGAGCCGTGGCGGGCGTTCCAGCACCTCGAGCGCCGCTACTTCGAGCCCGGGGACGAGTTCAAGGTCTGGCGGGCGTTCGGTGGCGTCGTGGGCATCGCCACCTGCAACGACCGCCGCTGGCCCGAGACCTACCGGATGCTGGCCCTGCAGGGCGCCGAGCTGATCCTCATCGGCTACAACACCCCCATCCACTACCCGCCGGACCCGTCGCAGGACACCCTCGCGGCGTTCCACAGCCACCTCGTCATGCAGGCGGGTGCCTACCAGAACGGGGTGTGGGTCGTCGGCGTCGCCAAGGGCGGGGTCGAGGAGGGCGTCAACTCCCTCGCCGACAGCTGCATCATCGCCCCGTCGGGCCGGGTCGTCGCCCTCACCACCCACACGGATGACGAGCTCGCCGCCCACGAGATCGACCTCGACTTCTGCAAGAACTACCGCCAGACGCTGTTCCAGTTCGACCGGTACCGCCGCCCCGAGGCCTACGGCCTGATCACGTCCCAGAAGGGCGAGATCCCCCCGCCCCTCTAGCACCTGCCCGCCCCGAACCTCCCGGAGCACTGCGATGACCGCGACCGACGCCACGACCGGCACCGTCACCTTCACCCTCAACGGGGAGGCCGTCAGCGCGCGTGCCGACCACCCCCACCTGTTGAGCGCGCTGCGCGACGAGCTCGACGTGACCTCGCCGAAGGACGGCTGCTCCCCCTCGGGGCAGTGCGGCTGCTGCACCGTGATCGTCGACGGCAAGGCGCGCGTCGCCTGCCAGACCTCCATGGACAAGGCCGACGGCACGTCGATCCTCACCCTCGAGGGGTTCACCGACGACGAGCGGGACCGCTTCGCCGCCGCCTTCGCCGCCCACGGCGCCCTGCAGTGCGGGTTCTGCACCCCGGGCATCCTCGTGCGGGCGAAGGCGCTGCTCGACAAGAAGGGCTCCGAGCTCACCCGGGACGAGGCCGCCCGCCACCTCGGCGGTCACCTGTGCCGCTGCACGGGGTACGTGAAGATCCTCGACGCGGTCGAGTCGCTCGCCCACGGCGAGGTGCCGGTCACGATCCAGCCCGGTGGCGTGGGGTCTCGCGGTGTGAAGTACGAGGCGTCGGAGCTGGCGCTCGGCGACCGTGGCTACGTCGACGACATCCGGGTGCCCGGCATGCTGCACGCCGCCGTGCACCTCGCCGCGCACGCCCGGGCCGAGGTGCTCGCCATCGACACGTCCGCGGCCGAGGCCGTCCCCGGCGTGGTCCGGGTGTTCACCGGTGCCGACGTGCCGGGGACCCTGAAGGTCGGGTTGATCCACAAGGACTGGCCGGTGTTCATCCCGGTCGGCGGGCGCACCTCCTACCTGGGCGACATCATCGCCTTCGTGGTGGCCGAGGACCGGGAGACCGCCCGGGCCGCGGCCGAGCTCGTGCGCGTCGAGTACGACGTGCTCCGCCCCATCACCGACCCCGTCGCCGCCATCGACGACCCGGAGGACGCCGTCTGGGGCCTCGACGGCAACGTGCTGTCGGTCAGCGAGTACCACCGCGGTGACGCCGATGCCGCCCTCGCCGCGTCCGCGTTCACCGTCCACGAGGTCTTCCAGACCCAGCGGGTGGAGCACGCCTTCCTCGAGCCGGAGTCCACCCTCGCCGTGCCCCAGCCCGACGGCCGGCTGCACGTCTACAGCGGCGGTCAGGGCGTGTGGGACGACCGCGACCAGTCCGCTGCGGTCCTCGGCATCGACCCGGCGCAGATCACCGTCGAGCTGGTCTCCAACGGCGGTGCGTTCGGCGGGAAGGAGGACATGTCGAACCAGGCGCAGACGGCGCTGGCGGCATGGCTCCTCGGCCGGCCGGTGAAGTGCACCCTGTCGCGTGAGGAGTCGCTCCTCATGCACCCGAAGCGCCACCCGATCCGCCTCGAGTACTGGGCCGGCTGCGACGCCGAAGGGCGCCTCACCGCACTGAAGGCCCGGATGATCGGCGACTCCGGGCCGTACGCGTCGGTCGGCATGAAGGTGCTCGAGCGGGCGGCCGGTCACGGCACCGGGCCCTACGTCGTGCCGAACGTCGACGTCCACGCCACCGCCGTGCGCACCAACAACCCGGTGTGCGGCGCGTTCCGCGGCTTCGGGGCCAACCAGGCGCAGTTCGCCATGGAGGGCGTGCTCGACCGCCTCGCCGAGCAGGTCGGCATCTCCGGCTGGGAGATCCGGTCCCGCAACGTGATCACGCCCGGCGTCGTGTGGGGCCCCGGCCAGGTCATGGACGACGGCTGCGCCGGCGCCCGGATGTGCCTTGACGCCGTGAAGCCCGCCTACGACGAGGCGGTCGCCGCGGGCAAGCCGGTCGGCGTCGGGCTCGGGCTCAAGAACTCCGGCCTGGGCAACGGGTTCAAGGAGATCGCCCGGGCGGTCGTGCGCTTCGAGGAGGACGGCACCGTCGAGGTGCGCCACTGCTGGACCGAGATGGGCCAGGGCATCCACACCGTCGCCCTGCAGGTGGCGGTGGAGGAGCTCGGCGTGCCGGCCGAGAAGGTGCGGGTCGTGGTCGACACGAACCGCGAGCTCGGCGCCGGGCAGACCACCGGCAGCCGGGGCACGCTGATGGGCGCCGGGTCGGTGGCCGAGGCCTGCCGGGCCGCCGTGGCCGGCGGGTGCGAGCCCGGCGTGGACTACTGGGGTGAGTACCGCGTCGACTGGACCAACTCGCTGAAGGACGGGGTCGAGAACCCCGTCATCCACTCGGCGTTCGGCTATGCGGCCCAGCTCGTCGTCCTCGACCTCGAGAGCGGCGACATCGAGAAGGTCGTGGCGGCCCACGACGTCGGCCGGGCGGTGAACCCCCTGCTGTGCGAGGGCCAGATCGAGGGCGCCGTGCACATGGGCCTCGGGTACGCGCTCACCGAGGGCTTCCCGTGCGACCCCGACGGCCGGCCCCGCAACAGCACCTTCCGGAGCCTCGACATCATCCGGCCCAAGGACATGCCGCCGGTCGAGGTGCTGCTGATCGAGGCGCCCCAGCCGCGGTCGCCCTACGGGATCAAGGGTGTGGGCGAGATCGGGCTCGTGCCCACCGCCGGCGCCGTGGCCGCCGCGCTCCACGCCCATGACGGGCAGTGGCGGCGGGAGCTGCCCATGCAGAACGAGGCCAACCGGGAGCCGTTCCGTGCATGACGGGCCCTCGGTGACGCCCGGGCTGGTGTGCTCGCACCACCACCTGTACTCGGCGCTGGCGCGCGGCATGCCCGCGCCGCCGGCCACCCCCGACTCGTTCCGGCGGATCCTCGAGCTGATCTGGTGGCGGCTCGACGTCGCCCTCGACCTGGACCTCATCCACTGGTCGGCCAAGCTCGGCGCCCTCGAGGCGCTGGAGCGGGGCTGCACCGCCATCGTCGACCACCACGAGTCGCCCTCGGCGATCGACGGCTCGCTGTCGGTCATCGCCGACGCGTGCGCCGAGGTCGGGGTGCGGGTGAGCTGCGCCTACGGCGTCACCGACCGCCACGGTGCGGCCGGTGCGGCCGCCGGCCTGGCCGAGAACGAGCGGTTCCTGCGGGCCGGGGGACGGGGCATGGTGGGCATCCACGCCGCCTTCACCTGCACCGACGACACCCTGCGAGCGGCGGCCGGCCTGGCCGACGAGTTGGGGGTGGGGGTGCACGTCCACGTGGCCGAGGGCACCGACGACGCCGACGCCCACCTGCGCCTCGCCGGGCTCACGAACGACCGCTGGCTCCTGATCCACGGCGTGCACCTGCCCGACGACCACGGGCTGCCGGGCACGATCGTGCACAACCCCCGGTCGAACATGAACAACGCGGTCGGGTACGCCCGGCCCGTGCGCTTCACGAACCCGGTGGCGCTCGGCACCGACGGCATCGGCGCCGACATGCTCGAGGACTTCCGCATCGCCTACGTGAAGCTGCGCGAGACCGACGTGACCCAGACGCCCGAGACCGCCTGGGGCTGGCTCGCCGCCGGCTGGGACCTGTTCCCCGAGGCCCGCGCCGATCGGGTCCGCTGGACCTACGAGCCGATGGACCCGTGGCGCCTGGCGTTCAGCCCCGGCGTGTCGCCGCTCGAGGTCGAGGTCGACGGCGAGGTCGTCTGGACCGACGGCGCCCCCACCCGGGTCGACGCCGCCGAGATCCGCGCCAAGGCCGCCGAAGCCGCCACCCGCCTCTTCGGTGTTCTGTGAGGCGGATCCCATGACGGTCACGCCCCCTCGTTCCCCGTTCTTTGAAGCGTTCGGTCGCATGGTGCGACCTTTCGCTTCAAAGAACGGCCGGGGGGAGGGGCGGGGCGGAGGTCCGGAGGTCGATCGCCCGGCCGATGGTCCGGGCCACCCACCAGGCCCGCTTGGTCATCTGGCGCCAGGTGAAGTGGAGGAGCATCCAGCCGAGCAGGGTCAGCTCGTCGCGCCGGACGCGGTCGTCCTCGAAGACGTGCCGCTGCGTGTGGGGTCCGAAGCCGTCGACCTCGATCGCGAGCAGCAACGGCTGCGGGTAGGCGAAGTCGAGGAAGCGGAGCCCACCGTCCACCTCGACGCGGTATTGCGGCACGGCGGGTGGCAGGCCGTGCTCCCGGCAGATGCGCGCCAAGAGCTCCTCCGCCTCGGACTGCGACGCCGACTCGCCGTAGGCCCGCGCCTCGAGCACCCGACGCATGACGCCCACGCCCCGGCGCCCGCGGGCCGCCACGCGTTCCATGAAGTCCCGAACTCCGGCGACGGTGACCAACTGCCGGACGAGCGCCCGTTCGAGCAGCCGCTCGACGGTCCGGTCCTGCAGCACCGCCCCGGCGTCCACGAGGGTCCGGACGACGGACGTGCAGGGGATGCCGTCGACCAGCTCGATGTCCTGTGGCAGCAGATCCTTCGACCGATGCACCACGGCGTCGCAGCCGTCGGGGTCTCGCTCGTAGACGACCGTGATCTCGACCGGCACGTCCTCCCAGGTGATGAGTCCCCACAACGCCAGCGCCGAGCGGTGCGACGCCGCCGACAGGGGGCCGGTGGCCAGGCACGCCGCTTCGAGTTGCTGGCGCCAGGTGATCGGGGCGCCGCCCACTCGTCGCACACCCGGCGCCACCCGTTCCAGTCCGCCGACACGGGTCCGGTACTTCGCCGCGCCCGGCTGCATCCCTGCGGCTTCGAACTGGGTGTTGGTCAGGAGGCCCGACTGCGCGCGGGCCGATGCGGCGAGGTGATCGAGTCGCTGCATGGCCGTGCATTCCACTCACGGGGTGTGACAGCCGGCCTGAACGGCGCACCCACCAACCTGATCCCCGTCCAGTCGTCCTCCCCCTCCCTCCCGTTCGTTTTAGCGGTGGGGCGCACAATTGGAACGGTAGGGTCAAAGGACCGGGGGGGGGGGGGGGTGGGGGGGGGGGGGGGAACGGGCCCACGGCGGAAGGGCCGACCAAGAAGCCACGGGCGCG
>JBEIGA010000220.1:0-6854 GCA_040382135.1 Acidimicrobiales bacterium | reverse complement strand
GTGTCGGGGTCCGAGGTCGTGGTGGCGACGCTGCCCGCGCCCTCGGTCGCCGGCTCGGAGGTCTCGTCCCGGTTGGTGAGGAAGGTGAACGCCGAGATCGCGATGAGGGCGAGGGCGGCTGCCGCCACGCCGAGGAGCAGGAACCGGGATGGCCGTTCGGGGCCGAAGTCCTCGGCGCCGGGGAGGGGAGGTGCGGTGGTCGTGGTGGTCGAGGGCGCCGGGCCCACAGCGGCCGCTCGGACCGGCTCGGGCTCGGGCTCGGACTCGGGTTCCCAGGCCTCGTCGGCTTCGGGCTCGGCTTCGGGCTCGGGTTCCCAGGCCTCGTCGGCTTCGGGCTCGGGCTCGGGCTCGGGTTCCCAGGCCTCGTCGGCTTCGGGCTCGGGCTCCCACGCGTCGTCCGCTTCGGGTTCGGGGGTGGTCTCGGCGACCCAGCGGATGGTGGTCCGGTCCGCTCGGCCCGTGATGGGTGCGGCGCGCAGTTCGTCCACCGATCGGTCACCGGCGAGCACGGCCGGGTGGAGCTCGGGCGGGTACCACTGCCCGTCGCTCGCCTGCCACCATCCGGGCCCCTCGGGCGCGGCTCTCACCGGTGCTCGCCCGCCGCCCGGCGCATCGTGCTGCGCAATCTGCTGCTCACCGTGCCGCTCATCCCGTCGACCGCCTGGGAGGTTCCGGGCCCACCGACCCCGGACCGGCGAACCGGCCCGGGGCGCTCGGTGGGCGCCCCGGTTCTAGTCCCGGTCCCCGACGATGCCCAAATGCCCTGGTGGGCGGACCGGAGGTGATGGCCGGTGGCGGTCATGAGGTCACCGGCTCGGTGACGAAGTCGATGAGCCGCTCGACCGCGCCGACCAGGGCGGGCTCGAGGTCGGTGTACCGCCGGACCCGTCCGAGCAGGTGGGCCCAGCAGGTCCGGCTGTCGGGGAAGCCGAGCGCCTCGGCGGCGCCGTCCTTCCAGGGCTGCCCCTTCGGGATGTCCGGCCAGCGGTCGATGCCGACGGCCGCGGGACGGATGGCCTGCCAGACGTCCACGAAAGGGTGGCCGGTGATGGCGACGTGGGGGTGGTCGACGCCGGCGGCGACCCGCCACTCCTTGGTGCCCGGGACCATGTGGTCGAGCAGGATGCCGAGGCGGCGCGACGGGCCGGGGGCGAACCGCCGCACCACGGCCGCGAGGTCGTCCATGCCGTCCATGGGCTCCACGACGATGCCCTCGACCCGGAGGTCGTCCCCCCACACCCGTTCCACCAGTTCGGCGTCGTGGCGTCCCTCCACCAGGAGCCGGCTGCCACGGGCGACTCGGGCGGCTGCCCCGGCCACGGCGAGGGAGCCCGACGCGGTCACGGTGGGGGCCGCGGCCTTGCGGGGTGCCGGGGGCACCAGGGTGACCGGGGTGCCGCCGACCGCGAACCGGCCGGGGCGGAGGTGCACGCGCTCCTGCCGGCCGCGCTCGTCCCGGAGCACGATGCTCTCGGGGTTGGCCTTGACGACGTACCACGACCAGCCCGTGGCGCGGTCGGTGACCTGCAGACCAGGGGTGGCCTCGACCCGGCGCAGGGTCGCCGGACGGCGGGGGTCCGCGTCGATGGGGCCGGAGAGGATGCCGTCGCTCACGCGGGTCGCAGCGTACCCGACCCGGCTCCGCCGTTAGCCTCGGCCGGGTGATCCTCGCCGATGCCTCCGGGCTGTCCGCCGCCCGGCCCGGCCGGGTGCTGTTCGAGGGCCTGTCCCTCACCGTCTCGACCGGCGACCGCGTCGGCGTGGTCGGGCGGAACGGCGCAGGGAAGAGCACCCTGCTGCGCTACCTCGCCGGGATCGACCAGGCCGACGACGGCGTGGTGCGCCGGGGCCGGGACGTCACGATCGCGGTGCTCGACCAGGGGGACGACCTGCCGGCGGGGACGGTGCGCTCGGTCGTGGGCCACGACTGGGAGGGGGAGGCGGCGCTCGACCGCCTGGGCATGGGGGCGGCGCTCGACGCCGACGTCCGCTCCCTGTCGGGTGGCCAGCGCAAGCGTGTGGCCCTCGCCCGCTGCCTGGTCTCCGACGCCGACCTGCTCCTGCTCGACGAGCCCACGAACCATCTCGACATCGAGGCCATCACCTGGTTGGAGGAGACGCTGGCCCGCCGCCGCGGCGGTCTGGTGGTGGTCACCCACGACCGTCACGTGCTCGACCGTGTCGCCACCCGGGTGCTCGAGATCGACGGGGGACGGGGCACGGTCCACGAGGGCGGATACGACGCCTACCTCCTGGGCCGGATCGAACGCGAGGCCCGCGCCGCCGTGGCCGAGCAGAAGCGCCGCAACCTGGCCCGACGGGAGCTGGAGTGGCTCCGGCGCGGCGCTCCGGCCCGCACCCGAAAGTCGAAGGCGCGGATCGCACAGGCGGAGGCGCTGCAGCAGACCGAGGTGACGTCCAGCGTGCGCGACGCCCCCCTCGAGCTCCACGCCGCCACCCCGCGGCTCGGTGACCAGGTCGTGGAGCTCCACGACGTCGGTCACCGGTGGGGTGACGGCCCTTGGCTGTTCCGTCACCTCGACCTCGCCCTCGACCCCGGCGAACGTCTGGGCATCGTCGGCCTCAACGGCACCGGCAAGTCGACCCTGCTCGACGTCATCGCCGGCCGCCTCATGCCCACCGAGGGCAGGGTGGTCACCGGCTCCACCGCCGTCGTCGCGGTCAACGACCAGCTCGGTCGCGACCTCGACCCCGAGCAGCGGGTCCTCGAGGCGATCGTCGGCGACACCGCCGGGGGGCGGGTGGAGCCGGCGTGGTGGGACCGACAGCTGCTCGAGCGGTTCTGGTTCGAGGACGACACCCAGTGGGCGCCCATCGGCACCCTCTCGGGCGGGGAGCGACGCCGGCTGCAGCTGCTCCTCGTGCTCAGCGGTCGACCCAACGTGCTCCTGCTGGACGAGCCCACCAACGACCTCGACCTCGACACCCTCCGGGCGTTGGAGGACTTCCTCGACGACTGGCCGGGTGCCCTCGTGGTGGTCAGCCACGACCGCGCCTTCCTCGAGCGGACGGTGGAGGACGTGCTGGTCCTCGAGCGGGGGGCGGACGGCGGTTCGGGGACCGCCGGGCGCCGGCCCGGTGGGTACGCCGCATGGGAGGCCGAACGCCGCGCGGGGCGGTCCCTGGGCTCTACCGCCCGTGCCTCCGCCCCCGACCGTCCAGCCGCCCGCCCGGCCGCGACCCGGCCGAAGGGTGTCTCCGCCAGCGCCCTCCGGGCCCGGGTGGCCAAGCTCGAGGCGGAGCTCGCCGACCTCACCGCTCGGCGCGACGTGCTGGCCGCCGAACTGGCGGCAGCGGGCGCCGACCACGGCGAGCTCACGCGGCTCAGCGTGGCCCTGGGCGAGGTCGACGACGCGGTCACCCGCACCGAGGAGGCGTGGCTGGAGGCGGCCGAGACCCTCGAGGCGCTCGCCTGACCGTGCGGATCACCGGCGGAGCCCCGTCGAACAGGGCGGAGCCCCGTCGAACAGGGTCGGCGCCGACCGGCTCGGTAGCCTGGAGCCCATGACCACGGCCCACGACACCGTTCTCGCCGTCAGCGACGCTGCACTCGCCCGGGTCCTCGAGATCCGAGCCCAGGAGTCCGACGGCGAGGTGCTCGGACTCCGCATCGAGGTGATCGGGACGCGGGGGGTCGACTACACCTACGACCTCGCCTTCGAGCCCTTCGCCGAGGCCCTCGAGGGCGACGCGGTGTTCGAGGTGGGCGAGCTCACCGTGGTGGTGCCCGCCGACAGCATCGAGAAGCTCCGCGGCGCCACCCTCGACCTGCCGACCAACGCCAACCAGGGCGGCCTGGTCATCCGGAACCCGAACCGCCCGGACCCCATGGCCCACATGGGGCCGCTCGAGCTCACCGGTGACATCGCCGAGAAGGTGGCCCAACTGCTCGAGCAGCGGATCAACCCGTCGCTCGCCGCCCACGGCGGGTACGCCACGCTGGTGGGGGTCGACGACACCGTCGTCTACATCACGATGGGCGGCGGCTGCCAGGGCTGCGCCATGAGCCAGCTCACCCTCACCGAGGGGATCAAGACGCAGATCGTGGAGCTGATCCCGGAGGTGACCGAGGTGCGCGACGCCACGGACCACGCCTCGGGCGCCAACCCGTACTACAGCTGATCCCGGATCGGCTGATCCCGGGTCGGGGGATCCCGGCGTCGGGCGTTCGCTACAGGAGGCGCCGGGCCTCGGCCCCGATGCCCGCCGCGTCGAGGCCGAACCGGGCCAGGATGCGGTCCGGTGGGCCGTGCGGGATGTACACCGTGGGAACGCCGAGGACCTGGACCCGGCTGCCCGTGCCCTGAGCCTCGACGAGGTCGCGGATGGCCGCTCCGATGCCGCCGTCCCGGAAGCCGTCCTCGGCCGTGACCACGATCCGGTGCCGGGCCGCGTCCTCGATCATGGCCGGGTCGAGCGGGCACACGACCCGCGGGTCCCAGACCGAGACCGACACGCCGGTGGCGGTGAGCGCGTCGGCGGCCTCCTGGGCGGCGGCGAGCATCTTGCCGACGCCGATGAGGCAGACGTCGGTGCCCTCCCGGACCTTGCGGGCCTGCAACCCTCGACCCACCTCGTGCTCGCCCACGTTGGGCGCAGCGGTCTTGGGCCAGCGGATCGCCGCCGGACCGTCGGTGCAGAGCTCCACGGCGTCGGTCAGCATGGTCTGCAGCTCCTGGTAGGAGCTCGGGGCGAAGATGGTCATGCCCGGCACCTTGGAGAGCAGGACCATGTCGAGCAGGCCGTGGTGGCTCGGGCCGTCGTCGCCGGTCACGCCGGCGCGGTCGAGGCAGAACACCACGGGCTGGCGGTGCAGGCCGACGTCGAGGTTCACCTGGTCGATGGCGCGGGTGAGGAAGGTGGAATAGACGGCGACCACGGGCCGGAGACCGCCCATCGCCATGCCCGCCGCGGCGCAGACGGCGTGCTGCTCGGCGATGCCGACGTCGACGAAGCGCTCGGGGAAGCGGTCCTTGAACGGCAGGAGCCCGGTGGAGTCGGGCATGGCTGCCGTCATCGCGACCAGCTCGGGGTGCTCCTCGCCGAGCTTCACGAGGGTTTCGGTGAACGCCGCGGTGTAGCTCCCGGGCTTGATGCCCGAGGTGTCGTGCATGGCCTTCACGAGATCGTTCTCGGCCGGCGCGTAGCCGCGTCCCTTCTGGGTGAGGACGTGCACCACGACCGGCCCCTCGAAGGCCGACGCGTTGCGGAGGGCCTGCTCGAGGTCCTCGATGTCGTGGCCGTCGAACGGGCCGAGGTAGTGCACGCCGAGGTTCTCGAAGAACGCCGGCGGCTCCCACAGCTGCCGTATGGCCGCCTTGGAGGCCCGCATGCCGCGTTCGAGCTGCTCGCCCACCCAGGGCACGTTCTCGGCGATCCGCTCCAGGCGGGCCTGCCGGCGCATGTACGTGGGGTTCGACCGGATGCGGACCAGGCTCTCGCTGAGCTTGGAGATGGTGGGGGCGTACGACCGGCCGTTGTCGTTGAGGATGATCGTGACGTCCTTGCTGGCGTGGCCGAGGTTGTTCAGCCCCTCGAAGGCCATGCCGCCCGTCATGGAGCCGTCGCCGATCACCGCCACGATGCGGTGCGTGCCGCCCTGGGCGTCGCGGGCCACCGCAAGACCGTGGGCGTAGGAGAGCACGGTCGAGGCGTGGCTGTTCTCGATCCAGTCGTGCGGGGACTCCTCACGAGACGGGTAGCCGGAGAGCCCCCCGGACTGGCGCAGCTCCTCGAACTGCGTGCGACGCCCGGTGAGGAGCTTGTGCACGTACGCCTGGTGTCCGGTGTCCCACAGGACGATGTCCCGTGGGGAGTCGAAGACCCGGTGGATGGCGAGGCTGAGCTCCACCACGCCGAGGTTCGAGCCGAGGTGACCGCCGGTCCGCGACACGGTCTCGACGATCACCTCCCGGAGTTCCCGCGCCAGCTCGACCAGCTGCGCGTCGTCGAGGCGGCGGAGGTCGGCAGGACCGTCGATCGAATCGAGGATCACGGCACGAGGCTAACCCCGCGGCAGGGGCGATGGGCAGCCCACCCGACGGGTCCGAAGATGCGCCTTCGCCGGTCAGGCGGGCACGGGTCGGTCGACGTCCTCCCGGAACCTCGCCTCGCGGCGTCGGGCGGTGAAGCGGGCGAGGCGCGAGCCGATGAGGTAGCCGACCGCGAGGACGAGGGCGCCGCCGGCTGCGTCCAGCCAGTAGTGGTTCGCCGTGACGACGATGGCGAACAGGGTCACCCAGGGGTAGAGGGCGACGAGCACCCGGGTCCAGCGTCGGCGCATGTGGGGGAAGAGCACGAGGAAGCACCAGAACGACCAACCGAAGTGCAGGCTGGGCATGGCGGCGTACTGGTTCGAGATCTCCTGCATGGCGCCGGAGTCGAACGACCAGAGCCCGCCGGGGTCGACGAGGGTGTCGACGAAGGTGAACTCCGTCAGGCAGCCGCCGTAGACGCCGCAGTCGTTGAGCAGCCGAGGCGGCATCAGCGGGAACAGGGAGAAACCGATGAGGGCGAGCGCCGTGGTGGCGGCCAGGGTGTTGCGCCAGGTGGGGTACCGGTGGGGTTGGCGCAGGAAGAGGTAGGCGAGCGCGCCGATCGTGACCACGAAGTGGAACGTGCCGTAGAAGACGTTCCAGGCCTTGATGAAGAGCGTCCAGTCGATGAAGAAGGCCTGCACCCGTTCCTCGACGAAGAGCCCCATCGCCCGCTCGAGCTCGAGGATGTCGAGGGCGTTGGCGAGCGCCCTGCCCGGGTCGACCGCCGCGGCCCCGCACGGGTTGCGGACGGCGGGGGTGTCGGCGTGGGAGGTGGCGGTGGGGAGGGGCTCGTGG
>JBEIGA010000219.1:0-6911 GCA_040382135.1 Acidimicrobiales bacterium | reverse complement strand
GGGCCTGAGCGTCGAGGACGGGGCCGACCGGCGCCTCGAGCCCTGCCACGATCAGATCGGCGAGCATCGCGACGAAGGACTGGTGGGGGAGCCCCTCCGGGCCGCCCGCCTCCACCTGGCGGGCACGCTCGGCCATCGCCGCGGTCATGAGCAGGATCATCACCACGACGCGCTCCCTCGCCTGCTGCTCGTCACCCGGGACCCGCGCCTCGAGCGCTTCCAGGATCCGGACCATGTGCCCGGCGCGCAGCCCGGCGTCGGAGCGCCAGATCGGGAAGGTGTCGGCGAGTTGCGCCACGATCCGCAGGTAGGCGCGTCCGCTCGAGGTGTCCAGGCAGCTCGCATAGGGGACCAGGAGGGCGGCCACCAGCTCCCGGGTCGGCTGCTCGGCGACGGGTTCGGTGACGAGCTCGCCCCGCCGGTCGTCGAGCGGGTCCCCGTGCAGCCGGAGGATCTCGAGGAGCACCTGCTGGCGCGAGCCGAAGTGGTAGGTGAGCGCGGAGGCGTTCCGCTGTCCGGCAGCCGCGGTGATCTCCCGTGTGGTGGCGCCCTGAATCCCACGCTCGGCGAAGAGGCGCTCCGCCTCGGCGAGGAGGCGGGCCCGGGTGTCGGTCGCATCACGCGGCATGGGGTCCCAGGATCGCACACCACGCCGCTGCCCCCGATCACCGCCAGGTCTCATCATCACCGCTGAGACGCCGACGGATGGGTAAGCTCCCCTCGTCGCCACCGGCTCCCTCGTCCGGTGGCCTGCACCGGGTGCCCTGCCCGCTCCGACGGGTCGGTCAGGGTCCGGCACGACCGGGTGGGCCCTGCCCGCCGGCGAGGGGACGGGAGCCCGCAGCACCGCTTGCAGGACCTCCCGCCCGTGGGTGCATCCGCCCACGGCGATCCAGGAACGCGATCGGAGACCACGATCAGCAGGACCAGCACGACCGGGCCGGGGACCCTCCCCGCCGATTTCGAGCAACTCGTCCTCGACCACCTCGACGAACTGGCGGACGAGCGCGCCGTCGCGGTGCTCGACGAGCATCGGGCGGAGTGGGTCCGCCTGCTCGAGCGCACCCTCGACGAACGGCGACGAACGCTCGAGGACCTCCGACGCCGTCTCCAGGGGGTCGAGCGGGAGTTGGCCGTCGCCGACTTCGAGACCGACGTCCGCCGGGCGGCGCAGGTCCTCGCCGAGGCGAGCGGTCGGACCCTCGACGAGTGGGGCGACGAGGTCCGTGCGACCCGCCCCCACGCCACCGAGCACGCCGTCCCTCCCTCCGACGACGGGGAGACCGCCGAGACCGAGGACGTCACGCCGGGTGTCGCCGCCCTCCAGCTCTCCTGGAGCCCCGGACGGCTGGTCGCCTGGGCGGGCGGACGCAACGCGGTCCCCGACACCGCGGAGGAGCTCCGGGAACGCCTCCGCGGCGCCGGCACCGGTTCGGTCCCCTGGGAGGAGCACCGCCAGGTCAAGCTGCCCGACGGTTCGCGTGCCGACGCCGTCGCCACCCCCATCGGCTCGGTCCTGGGCTGGCTCGTCGCGCTGCGGACCACGGCGGACGACGACGCGGTCGGTGCGGGCGCCACCTGGCTCGGCCTCGTCGCTGCGCTCGCCGTCCGCCTCGCCGCCCAGGGCCGCATGGTTCCCCAGCTGAAGAAGGCCCGACGGCAGGGCGACGGCCGGGGCGGCGACCGCTCCTCGTTCGAGGTCCGCTGGGCACCAGCGCTCGTGGACGAGGAGACCATGGCCGCCCTGGCCGGTTCCATGCCGGGGTCCGTTCCCCTCGCCGACGACCGCCAGGACCCCCGTGCCACCACGTCGGCGATCCTCAGCGACTTGCTCGGCGTGCTCTGTGCGAACGCAGCTCGCCGCGTCGAGGTCCCTGCGCCACCCCCGGACCCCAAGTCCAACGCCGACGTCGCCGAAGCGCTGCTCGCCCGCCTCGACGGCACCCCGTTCGAGGCGCCCGCCCGGGCCGGCGCCGAGATCGGCCGCCGCCTCGAGCAGTGGGCGCGCCCCGTCACCGGCACCGCCACCCGTCTGGTCGTGCAGCTGGACCCGCCGGACGACGGCGGCGCCTGGTACCTCAGCGTCTTCGCGCCCGCCGAGCGCAACCGTCTCGAACCGGTCGAGACGGCGCTCGTCACCTCCGCCCCCGAGCGCCGCAAGGACGTGCAGTTCCAGCTCACCCGGCTCGAGCGTCTCGTACCGGAGCTGCTCCGCCCCGGTGCCCGTCGCCGTGGAGAGGTCGTCCTCGACCAGGGCGAGGCCTGGCGGCTCATGACCGAGACCGGCGAGGCGCTCACCGCCGCGGGCTACGAGGTGCGGGTCCCGCCGCTGTCGCGGCGGAAGCCGTCCCCCGGGCTCCGGCTCACCTCGATGGACGCCCAGGAGACCGTGGTCGGCGCCCAGCAGCTCGCCAACGTCCGCTGGTCGGCGGTCTTCGACGACGTCGAGCTCACGGCCGAGGACATCAACCGCCTCGCCGCCCAGGCCCGTCCGCTCGTGAAGTCACGCGGCCGCTGGATCGAGCTCGACCGCGCCGACCTCGTCGAGGCCGCCGCCGCGCTGGCTGAGCGCGCCTCCACCACCCGTCTCACCGGCGCCGAGATGCTCCGACACGCCCTCGGCCTCGAGGGCTCGGCACTCGCCGGCGGGGTCTCCCTCACCGGCGCCGGCTGGGCCGCAGACCTCCTGCGGAGCGCGTCGGGGCTCCCCGAGCGGATGCAGTCCCGTCCGGAGGGCTTCCGCGGCGAGCTGCGCAGCTACCAGGCCGAGGCCTGGGCCTGGCTGGGCTTCCTCGCCGAGGCCGGCCTCGGGGGGTGCCTCGCGCTCGACATGGGCCTCGGCAAGACCCCGACCATGCTCGCCCACCTGGCCTCGCTGCAGGGCGACGGGCCGGCGCTCGTCATCGCACCACCCGCCGTCGTCGGCAACTGGGCCAAGGAGGCCGCCACCTTCGTCCCCGGCCTCCGGGTCGTGGTCCACCACGGCGCGAGCCGCGTCGACGACGAGGACGTGCCCACGATGGCGTCCCACAACGATGTCGTCATCACCACCTACGGCACCGCCGTCCGCGACATGGAGGCGCTCGAGCAGGTCGCGTGGACGACGGTCGTCCTCGACGAGGCGCAGGCCATCAAGAACCCCACCAGCGACACCGCCCGGCAGCTCCGCCGTCTGCAGGCCAGGAGCCGTGTGGCGCTCACGGGCACCCCCATCGAGAACGGGCTCGGTGACCTCCGGGCCATCCTCGACTGGGCGAACCCCGGTCTCGTCGGCAGCCGGCCGTCCTTCATCGCCCAGCTCTCCCAGGCGGGCGGCGGCAAGGACGCCGCGGAGCGGGCGCTCCGTGCGCTCAACGGCATCCTCGTCTTCCGCCGCACCAAGGCGGAGCCGGCCATCGCCGCGGAGCTCCCGGACCGCATCGACGAGCTCGCCCACTGCGGCATGACCGCCGAGCAGATCGGCCTCTACCAGGCGGTGCTCGACGAGCTGATCGTGAAGACGACGGTCGACCAGGGCCCCGGTGGCGCGCCGCAGCAGAAGGGCGCCGTGCTCGCCGCCATCACCGCCCTCAAGCAGATCTGCAACCACCCGGCGGCGTACCAGAGCGACGACCTCCCCCTCGCCGGGCGCTCGGGCAAGCTCGCCCGCCTCGACGAGATCATCGACAACGTGTTCGCCGCCGAGGAACGGATCCTCGTCTTCACCCACTTCGCCTCGTGGGGGGAGAAGCTCGCGACCTACCTCACCGAGCGCACGGGCGTCCCCATCGCCTGCTACCACGGCGGTCTGGCCCGGGGCACCCGCGACCAGCTGGTCGCCGACTTCCAGGCGGGCACGGGAAGGGGAGCGATGGTGCTGTCGCTCAAGGCCGGCGGCACCGGCCTCAACCTCACCTCGGCGAGCCACGTCGTCCTCTACGACCGCTGGTGGAACCCGGCCGTCGAGGACCAGGCCCGGGACCGGGTCTGGCGGATCGGGCAGACCAAGACCGTGATCTGCCACCGCCTGGTGTGCCCCGGCACCGTCGACGAACGGGTCGAGGAGGTCGTGGCGGGCAAGCGGCAGGTGGCCGACATGGTGCTGCCCAAGGCCAGCTCGATCGAGGACCTCGACACCGACCAGCTCCGCCGGGCCCTCGGCATCGATGCCTCGCAGCTGCTGATCGAGGAACCGGAGCCCGACACCGAACCGCTGGAACCGACGGAGTTGGAGCCCGCTGCCGAACCGGTGGGCGCGGGCGCGGAGGTGGCCGGATGAACGACCGACGCCAGAAGCCGCCGCGCGGGGGCACCCCGCAGCAGCCGAACCAGCCGAAGCGAGGGCGGGGACGCCGACGCAAGGGGGGTGTCGCCGGCTCGGTGGCCCCGGACGTCCAGGCCGCGTTCTGGGGCGAACCCGCTGCGCTCCCGCCGGCGGACGACCTCGTGCGCATCACCAAGGACCCCTCCGCCGTCGTGCGCTCGCTCGGTCGCCCGCCGCTCCCGGCCCACGAGACGATCGCCGTCCACTACTTCGACGCCGTCTACGACCGCACCGTGTCCCTCGCGACCGCACTCGCCGCGGCCGGCGAGATGATCGAGCCGGAGGAGCTCCACCGGGGCGGCGACGACTGACCTCCGGGGTGCCGTGGCACGAGGCGTAAGCTCGCCGGCATGGCACCCCAGTACCGCCCCTCCCACGTCGGCATCTGTGTGGCCGACCTCGACCGTTCGCTCCGCTTCTACTGCGACGGGCTCGGGTTCCGTGCCGACGAGCGCTTCGAGCTCGACAGCGACCAGGTCCCCGGCCTCGACCTCGCCCTCGAGATCGGCGAGCGGACCATCGTCACCTCCCAGTTCGTCCGGGCGGAGGGACTCGCCATCGAGCTGCTCGCCTACACCACGCCGTCGCCCGGCGGATCCCCGTCGGCCAGCCGCCGGCTGCTCGGGCTCACCCATCTGTCGCTGTACGTCGACGACCTCGAGGCCGCGATCGCCCACCTCGTGGCGTGCGGGGGCGCGGTGCTCGAGGAGACCCGGCAGTCGCCCGGCATCGACCTGGTCTTCCTCGCCGACCCCGACGGCGTCCGGGTCGAGCTGATGCAGGCCCCGGGCGCATGAGCACCACGCCGGCCTTCGCCGCCGTCAGCCACGTCCAGCTCCGGGTCCGCGACCTCGAGGCCAGCGAGGACTGGTACACCCGGGTGCTGGGCTTCGCGCGGTTCGTCGCCGGCGAGTCCGGTGGCCGCGGGTACGTCGCCATGCGCCACCGCCCCTCCCGGTTCACGCTGGTGCTCTCCGAGGCCGATCCGGAGGGACCGACGCCGCCGTTCCGTCCGGGCATCGACCACCTCGCGCTGGCCATCCCCCGTGAGGACGTGCCGGCGTGGGTCGACCACCTCGCCGCCTGCGGCGTCCACCTCGACGGACCCCACGACGTGCCCGAGGGGGCGTCGCTGCTCCTCGCCGATCCCGACGGGATGCAGGTCGAACTGCTCGCCCCGCCTGCGCCCGGCGTACCATCGGCCTGAGCGGCCCCGGTCCGGGCCGACGGATCGCAGGGGGACGTGATGAGCACGATCGAGGTGCCGGACGAGGACGCCATCCTCGGCACGGCCATCACCGCCGCCGGGCTCGCGGAGGGTCCGGTGAAGGTGCCGGTCAGCCGGTACACCTCGCCGGAGTTCGCCCGGCTCGAGGCCGAGCGGGTGTGGCCTCGCACCTGGCAGATCGCCTGCAGCCTCGACCACGTGGCCGAGCCGGGGGACTTCTTCGAGTACCGCATCGCCGGCTACTCGATCCTCGTCGTCCGGGGTGACGACGGCGAGCTCCGCGCCTTCCAGAACGCCTGTCGCCACCGCGGCAACCTCATCTGCCAGGGCTCCGGGCAGGGGCTCGAGGAGCTCCGCTGCGGGTACCACCGCTGGGCCTGGGACCTCCAGGGCCGGTTGCGCGAGGTGCCGTCCCGGAAGGGCTTCGCCCCCCTCCGGAACGAGGACTTCCCCCTGCTACCGGCCCGCGCCGAGGCCTGGGGTCCGTTCGTCTACGTCACGCTCGACATGGGCGCGCCGCCCCTCCACGAGTACCTCGAGGGCATCCCCGACGACCTCGCCTGGGCCCGCCTCGACGAGCTCCGCTGCATCGCCACCACCGTCACCCCGGTCCCGGCGAACTGGAAGGTCGTGGTCGAGGGGTTCTCCGAGACGTACCACATCCAGGGTCTGCACCGCGAGATGCTCGGGTGCATGGACGACGTCGAGTCGGCCCAGCGGCTCTGGGACCACCACGGTGTCTCCTACCAGCCCTACGGCGTCCCGAGCCCCCGACTCGGCCGCAACGTCCCGGACCAGGACGTCTGGGACTCGTTCGTGCTGACCCAGGGCGGACGGATGGGCCCCGAGCACGAGAGCGGCTCACCGGTGCCGGAGGTGCCCGAGGGCTCCACGCTCTTCCACGAGATCGCGGAGCGGATCCGCGCCCACCAGGCGACCCAGGGCGCCGACCTGTCCGGGTTCACCGACGAGCAGCTCCTGCACCTCAGCCAGTACAACCTGTTCCCGAACTCGACCCTGCTCATCAGCGCCGACGTCTGCACGATCCTCGCCGGGCGCCCAGGTCCCACCCCGGACCAGTCCGAGCTGTTCACGATGCACTTCCACCGCGGGCCTGCGGACCGCCCCCGCAGCCGCCCGTTCGACGCCCAGGTCCCGCTCGAGCACGCCAGCTTCGGCTTCGTGCTCGACGCCGACTTCAGAGTCCTGCAGACCATGCAGGTCGGTCTCCACGCGCCGGGGCTCACCCACGTGGTGCTCTCCCGCGAGGAGTGCCGGGTCATCAACCTCCACCGCAACCTGTCCCGCTACACCGGCGACACCGCCGTCTGAGCACCCCCCCTCCTCCCGTTCTGGCGTGGGGTGTGGTGGCCGGGGGGG
>JBEIGA010000218.1:0-6936 GCA_040382135.1 Acidimicrobiales bacterium | reverse complement strand
CTGCCCCCCAGCCGCACCCACCGGCCTGGCACTCACCCCCGGCAGCGGTCAGCTCGCCGCCACCTGGACCGCGCCCACCAACACCGGCGGCAGCGCCGTCACCGATTACACCATCGAATACCGCGTGTCGCCGGCAGGCGCGTGGACCGTGTTCAACGACGGCACCTCCACCACGACCTCGGCGACGATCACCGGCCTCGCGATCGGCACCGCCTACGACGTACGGGTCGCCGCCGTCAACGCCGCCGGCACCGGCCCCACCTCCACGACGGCGACGGCGACGCCGTAAGCACTGGGCGGCACCGGCCCGGGCCGCGGCATCGTCTTCTACGCCGCCGCCCCGTTCGCGTGCGGCGCGGGCCTCGCCTCGTCGTGCACCTACCTCGAGGCCGCGCCCGCCGAATGGCACACCCACGCGAGCGTGGGGCTGGGCAGCGGCGCCGACCCGACAAGCTGCTGGGCCACTCCGGGCAACCAGGGGACGCCGGTGACGGGCGCGGGCTCCGGGTCGTCTGGGGTGTGGGGACGCTGGACAACGACCCCAAGGTCACGTCCGTCTCCGTGCGGCCCGTGCGCGCGTTCTGACCGACCCCCGCTCGTACTGGCCGGTGTTCCTCGCTCTGGGAGCTAAAAACGCCGGCCAGTACGCGCTTGCACCAGAGGAGAGCCGCATGCCCCTGCCACAGGAGTTCCACGACCTCGCCGCCAAGGTCCGCAACTGGGGCCGGTGGGGCGACGACGACCGCATCGGGACCATCAACCACATCACCCCCGACGCCATCCGCCGCGGCCGGGACTCGGTGGTCGACGGGCGGGCGATCTCGCTGGCGGTGCCGCTCCAGCTCGAGGGCATCCAGATCGGGATCATCCGCGGCCGGGTCAACCCGCTGCGGACGATGATCGCCGTCAACCACGCCGCCATGGGCGACCCCGAGGGCTTCTGCACCAGCGACGACGTCGTCTTCATGGGCCTGCAGGCCGCCACCCACTGGGACGGCCTGGGGCACGTCAGCTACGGCGGCACGCTCTACAACGGCTTCCCCGCCTCCACCATCGACGAGTGGGGCTGCCACTCGCTCGGGATCTCGAACATCCGCAGCATGACCTCGCGCGGCGTGCTCCTCGACGTCGCCCGCGCCAAGGGCCTCGACGAGCTGCCGCCCGCCTACGCCATCACCGCCGACGACCTCGACGCCGCCGCCGAGCTCGGCAAGGTGGAGGTGCGACAGGGCGACATCATCCTGATCCGCACCGGTCGCATGGCCCACTACCACCGCGGCGGCGGCATGGCCTACTGCCTCGGCGCCGACGGCCAGGGCGGCAACACCGGCCCCTCGCTGCAGACCGTGGAGTGGTTCCACCGCAAGGAGGTGGCGGCGGTCGCCAACGACACCCTCACCTTCGAGGTGTTCCCGAGCGAGAACCCTGCGGCGATGCTCGCCGTGCACCTGCTCCACCTCGTGGACATGGGCCTCACCCAGGGCCAGAACTTCGACCTCGAGACCCTCGCCGAGGACTGCGCCGTCGACGGCCGCTACACGTTCCTGCTCGCGGCGAACCCCGAGCCGTTCGTCGGCGGCGTCGGCTCCCCCGTCAACCCCGTGGCGATCAAGTAGCGGCTCAGATGGAGCGGGTGCGGCCCTGCCAGTAGGGGTCGCGGAGCTTGCGCTTGTAGAGCTTGCCGTTCGGGTCGCGGGGCATCTCGGTGGTGTAGTCGATGGTCCGCGGGAGCTTCTGCTTGGCGATCTGGCCGCGCAGGTACTCCATGATCTGGGCGGTGGTCTCGTCGGTGGGCTCCCATCCGGCGTGGAGCTCGACGACCGCCTTGATCTCCTCGCCGGTGTCCTCGTTGGGGATGCCGAACACGGCGACGTCGGCCACCGCCGGGTGCTGGTGCAGCTGCCCCTCGATCTCGGCCGGGTAGATGTTCACGCCGCCCACGATGATCATGTCGTTGGAGCGGTCGTTGAGGAAGAGGAAGCCCTCCTCGTTGAAGTACCCGACGTCGCCGACGGTGAAGAAGCCGTCGCGCAGGCGGGCCTTGTTCGTCTTCTCCTCGTCCTTGTAGTACTCGAACTCGCCGGCCGGGGACTTCATGTAGATCGTGCCGGACACGCCGGTGGGGCACTCCTCGCCGGCGTCGTCGACGACGATCACCTGCGAGCCGGGCCACACCTTGCCGACCGTGCCCGGGAAGCGCTTCCAGTCCTCGGGGCCGACCATCGTGCCGCCGCCCTCGGTGGCCGCGTAGTACTCCCAGATCGAGTCGCCCCACCAGTCGATCATCTTCTTCTTGGTGTCGACGGGGCACGGCGCCGCGGCGTGGATCATCCGGCGCAGCGACGAGACGTCGTACTTCAGGCGCACCTCGTCGGGGAGGGCGAGGAGCCGGTGGAACATCGTGGGCACCATGTGGCTCTGGGTGACGCGGTACTTCTCGATCCGCTCGAGCGAACCCTCCGGCGTCCAGCGGTCCATGACCACCGCGGTGTGGCCCATGTGCAGCGACGTCGTGGTCCAGATGTTGACGGCCGTGTGGTAGAGCGGCGCCTGGGTGATGTGCACGTTGCCGTCGTGCGGCGTGATGCCGAGCAGCATGAACAGCCCGCCGCTGCCGGCCGCGGCATCGTCGGGGTGGACGTCGGGGAGCGCCCGGCGCACGCCCTTGGGACGGCCGGTCGTGCCCGACGTGTAGAACATGAACGAGCCGGTGGCCAGCTCCTCGGGGCGGGTGTCGGGCTGCCCCTCGATCAGCTCGGCGAAGGGCCGGTAGCCCTCCACGGCGCCGACGGAGAACCGGTGCGTGGCCGGGACCGTGCTGTCCTCGATGGCCCGCTTGACCTCGTCGCCGAACTGCTCGCTGACGATCAGCGCCTTGGTCTCGGAGTCCTCGATGATGTAGGCGATCTCCGGGCCGACGAGGTGCCAGTTCACCGTGGTGACGTAGAAGCCGGACTGGAAGCAGGCGAGGCACACCGCGAGCTGCTCGATGCTGTTCGGCAGCACCGTGGTGACCTGGTCGCCCTTGCGGAGCCCGAGGGCCCGCAGACCGTTGGCGATGCGGTTCGTCAGCTCGGCGAGCTCGCCGAAGGTGAGCTCGTTGTAGTCCGGGTCCACCACCGCCAGGTGGCCCGGATCGGCCTCGGCGATCCGCCAGAACCCCAGCACGTCGGTGTTCGCCATGTCGTCCCTCTCCCCCGGCTCCGTCGCTCGGCGCCGCTCCGCGGCGCCGCGGGATCGTAGAACACGTTCTGCCCCCGTCGTCGGCCCGGGAACGCCGACCCGCGGCGTAGTAGAACATGCTCGTCCCACGACAAGGCAGGTGGCCTGATGGCGAAGACCGACGACACCCTGAAGAACATCGAGCTGTTCTCGGAGCTGTCGGCCAAGGAGCTGCGCGACGTCGCGAAGCTCATGACCCCGGTGACGGTGAAGGCCGGCCGGGACCTCACGGTGGAGGGCGAACCCGGCCGTGAGTTCATGATCATCCTCGAGGGCACCGCCACGGTCCGCCGCAACGGCCGGGTCGTCGCCACGCTCGGCCCGGGCGACTTCTTCGGCGAGATGGCCGTCGTCGCCGGCGTGCCCCGCACGGCCACGGTCACCGCCGACACCGACATGACCCTCGAGGCGCTCAACCGCCGCGAGTTCTCCACCCTCCTCGACGAGAGCCCGAAGCTCGCGAAGAAGATCCTCGTGGGTGCGGTGAAGCGCCTCTACGAGCTCGAAGAGGGCATCGTCCGCTGACGGGCTCCGCCCGGGTGTCCGCTGACGGGCTCCGCCCGGGTGTCCGCTGACGGGCTCCGCCCAGGTGTCCGCTGACGGGCTCCGCCCAGGTGTCCGCTGACGGGCCGGAGCCCGTCACCAGCCGGGCGGCAGGTTCGTGAAGTCGGCCTCGCGCTTCTCGGCGAACGCCCGCAGGGCCTCCTGGTTCGCCGGGCCGCCGAGCAGCTTGGCGAACGCGGCGTTCTCGCGGTGGCGTGCCGCCTCGATGTCGGCGCGCATCGGCTCGGTGATGCAGCGCTTGGTCTCCACCAGCGAACTGATCGGCAGCCGGGCGAGGCGACGTGCGTGGTCGAGCGTGACCGGCAGGAGCTCGTCCGGCTCGACCACCTTCCACGCGAGGCCCATCGCCACGCACGTCTCCGCGTCGAACCACTCGGCGCTCATGAGCATCCACGAGGCGGCCTGACGCCCCAGGAGCGCGGGGAAGGTGAAGCTGCTCGCCGCCTCCGGTGCCACGCCCAGCGTGGGGAACGGGCAGCGCAGCCGGGCGTTCGTGGACATGAACACCATGTCGGCGAAGCCGGTGATGGTGGCACCGATGCCGACGCCGAGCCCGTTGATCGCCAGCAGCAGCGGCTTCGGGAACGTGGTGAGCGTGTCGATGAGGCCGGGGAAGCCGTGGACGCCGGGCACGAAGTCCGGGTCGCTCCCCCGCCGGGCCATCTCCAGCAGATCGGTGCCGGCGCAGAACGCCCGCCCGCTGCCGGTGAGCACCACCACCGCCACCCCGGGGTCCTCGGCCGCGGCCAGCAGAGCCTCGGTCGTGGCGTCGTAGAGGGCCTCGTTGAAGGCGTTGAGGGCGTCGGCCCGGTCGAGCGTGATCGTGCGGACCCGGGCCTCGTCGTCGATGCGCAGCATGGCCGGGAGTCTGGCAGGCCAAAGGGCCGATCGACCCATCCCAGCATCCCGCCGGGGGCCGATGGATTCGGGTCATGGTGACCGGGAGGTCCCATGGATGCCGGGTAGCGACCTCTACCGGGCGATGCATGGAGGGTGCATGTGGGGTGGGGCTCCGGTCCCGCCCCACACTCCGTTCCGGAGATCCGTTGCACCTTCTGAGGACATTTCCTCAGACTTGCTGTGAAATCGGGCTCAACCTGCGCCCGGTGTCGTCCCTACAGTCACCCCCAATGGTGGGCTCCTGGGGGTTGCGACGTGCAGCCTGATGGCGATTCCTCGAGTCCGACCGTCGGCACTCGTCGCAGCCCCCGGATGTCCACCTCGCACGGGCAGCGGGAGGGGTTGCAGGCGCTGCGCTCGACGGCAAGGCTCGCAGGCCATGGACGCTCCCCGAGGCATCGCTCCCGAGACCCTCGACCCCTGGCTCGCCGAGGCGCTCCCCGGTTCGCAGCCACCCTTCGCCTACCAGCTGATCGCTGCAGGCGGCAGCAACCTCACCTACCGGGTCACCGACGCCGCCGGCTCCGCCTGGGCGCTGCGCCGGCCACCGGTGGGCCACACCCTCCCCACCGCCCATGACATGGGGCGCGAGTGGCGGATCATGTCGGCGCTCGCCGGTACCCGGGTCCCGGTACCTGGGTGCATCGCCCGCTCCACCGAACCCGGCGTCCTCGACACCGGCTTCTACGTCATGTCCTTCGTCGAGGGGCTGATCCTCCGGGACGCAGCCGGCGCCGAGGGGTTCACGCCCGAGCGCGCCGCCGTCGCCACGGACGACCTCATCGACGTCCAGCTCGCGTTCCACACCGTCGACCTCGAGGCGATCGGCCTCGCGGACCTCGGCCGCCACGACGACTACGTCGGCCGGCAGCTCAAGCGGTGGCGCAGCCAGGTGGAGCGGGACCAGGTGCGCGACGTGCCGCTCTTCGCCGAGCTCCACGACCGGCTCGTCGCCGCACGGCCACCCGAGCGGTACGCCGCCGGCCTCGCCCACGGCGACTACCGCTTCGACAACACCGTGCTCGGCCCGGACGACCGCATCGTTGCCGTCCTCGACTGGGAGCTGTGCACCATCGGCGACCCCCTCGCGGACTTCGCCTGGTCGCTCCAGTACTGGGCCGACCCCGGCGACGAGTTCACCTGGCTCACCGACCCGCCCACCGTCCACCCCGCCTTCCCCCGCCGTGACGAGGTCGCCGCCCGGTACGCCGCCCGGTCAGGGTTCGACCTCTCCGACCTGCCGTACTACACGGTCTTCTCGTGGTGGAAGCAGGCCTGCATCTGCGAGGGCGCGTACGCCCGGCGCCTCCGCGGGGCCACCGGCGGGATGGGCGCCACCGGCGACGCCGACGGCGTGGCGCGCCGGGTCGACCTCCTGCTCGAGCGGGCGAACGAGCTCGCCCGCGGCGTCTGCTGACCGGACCGGCATGACCGCACCGGAGGTCGTGGTCGTCGGGAGCGCCAACCTCGACATCGTCGTGCCCGTCCCCCACCACGTCGCGCCCGGCGAGACCGTGCTCGGCGGCGACCACCGCCTCGTCCCCGGCGGCAAGGGCGCCAACCAGGCGGTGGCCGCGGCGCGGCTGGGCCGGCGCACCGCCTTCGTCGGCCGGGTGGGCGACGACGACGCCGGTCGCACCCTTCGCCGGTCGCTCGACGACGCAGGCGTCCACACCGGGGCGCTCGCCGTCTCCGCCGGCCCGAGCGGCATCGCCCTCATCACCGTCACCGCCGACGGCGAGAACGCGATCGTCGTGAGCCCGGGGGCCAACGCCGCGTTGACCCCCGACGACGTCGCGGCGGCCGCAGGGATCCTGGGCGACGCGGCCGTCGTGCTGCTGCAGCTGGAGGTCCCGCTCCCGGCGGTGCTCGCCGCCGCTCGGGCCGCCACCGGCACCGTCGTGCTGAACCCGGCGCCCGCACCGGCGACACCGCTCCCTGCGGAGCTGCTCGCCGAGGTCGACGTGTTGGTCCCGAACGCGGGCGAGCTCGAGGTGCTCCTCGCCGGCGCGCCGCCCGGCCCCGATCCGGCCACCCGCCTCGGCGTCCCCGCGGTGGTGACCACGCTGGGGCCGCACGGTGCACGGGTCCAGCCCGCCGGCGCCACGGCGGTCGACGTCCCGGCGCCCGCCGTCGTCCCGGTCGACACCACCGCGGCGGGCGACGCCTTCTGCGGGGCGCTGGCCGACGCGCTCTGCCGCGGGCTGGGCCTCGAGGCCGCGGTCCGCTGGGCGGTCCGGGTCGGCGCGG
>JBEIGA010000217.1:0-6980 GCA_040382135.1 Acidimicrobiales bacterium | reverse complement strand
TCGATGGTGCCGGTGACGTCGGTGGTCAGGAAGTAGAACTGCGGCCGGTAGTTGGAGAAGAACGGCTTGTGGCGGCCGCCCTCCTCCTTGGTCAGCACGTAGACCTGGGCCTCGAACTCGGTGTGCGGGGTGATGGAGCCCGGCTTGGCGAGCACCTGACCGCGCTGCACCTCCTCCTGGTCCACACCGCGGAGCAGCGCACCGATGTTGTCGCCGGCCTCGCCGCGGTTGAGGATCTTGCGGAACATCTCGACGCCCGTGCAGACCGTCTTCTTGGTCGCCCGGATGCCGACGATCTCGATCTCGTCGCCGGTGTTGACGACACCCTGCTCCACACGACCGGTCACCACGGTGCCGCGGCCGGTGATCGAGAAGACGTCCTCGATCGGCATGAGGAAGGGCTTGTCGACGTCGCGCTCGGGCTGCGGGATGTAGTCGTCCACCGCGGCCATCAGCTCGATGATGCCCTGGGCGGCGTCGGCGTCGCCCTCGAGCGCCTTCAGGGCGGACACCCGGATCACCGGGGTGTCGTCACCCGGGAAGTCGTACTCGCTGAGAAGCTCACGCACCTCGAGCTCGACGAGCTCGAGGAGCTCCTCGTCGTCGACGGCGTCGCACTTGTTCAGCGCCACGACGATCTTGGGCACGCCGACCTGACGGGCGAGCAGCACGTGCTCCCGGGTCTGGGGCATGGGGCCGTCGGTGGCGGCGACCACGAGGATGGCGCCGTCGACCTGGGCGGCGCCCGTGATCATGTTCTTGATGTAGTCGGCGTGACCCGGCATGTCGACGTGCGCGTAGTGGCGGTTGCCCGTCTCGTACTCGACGTGCGACACGTTGATCGTGATGCCGCGCTCGCGCTCTTCCGGCGCCTTGTCGATGTTCTCGAACGCCGTGAACGAGGTCCCGTTCGGGTCCTGGTCGTGGAGGACCTTGGTGATCGCCGCGGTCAGCGTGGTCTTGCCATGGTCGATGTGACCCATGGTGCCGACGTTGACGTGGGGCTTGGTGCGCTCGAACTGCGCCTTGGCCATGGCTCTATCCCTTGCCTTTTCTTGAACCGAGTGGGTGACGCGATCACTCGCCGCGCACGCGAGCGACGATCTCTTCCTGCACGGAGTTCGGGGTCTGCTGGTACGAGTCGAACTGCATCGTGAACGTCGCGCGCCCCTGCGTCCGTGAACGCAGGTCGGTAGCGTATCCGAACATCTCCGACAGCGGCACCCGTGCGCTGACCACCTGTGCGTTGCCCCGCTGTTCAGTGCCCTGCACCTGACCGCGACGGCTGTTGAGGTCGCCCATGACGTCACCCAGGTAGTCGTCCGGGGTGACGACCTCCACGGCCATGATCGGCTCGAGGAGGACGGGCTTCGCCGTGCGGGCCGCCTCGCGTTAGCCCATCTGCCAGGCGATCTTGAAGGCCATCTCCGACGAGTCGACGTCGTGATAGCTGCCGTCGATCAGGGTGACCTTGACGTCGACGGTCGGGTAGCCGGCGAGGACCCCGTTGGTCATCGCCTCCTTGACGCCGTGACCCACCGCCGGGATGTACTCCTTCGGCACGCGGCCACCGGTGATCGCGTCGTCGAACTCGTACCCCTTGCCTGCGTTCGGCTCGATCTTCAGGTAGATCTCGGCGAACTGGCCCGAGCCGCCGCTCTGCTTCTTGTGCAGGTAGCGGTACTTCTCGACCGGCTGGGTGATGGTCTCGCGGTAGGCCACCTGGGGCTTGCCGACGGTGGCGTCGACCTTGAACTCCCGGAGCATGCGGTCGACGATGACCTCGAGGTGGAGCTCGCCCATCCCGGAGATGATCGTCTGCGCCGTCTCCTCGTCGGTGTGGACCCGGAACGTGGGGTCCTCCTCCGACAGCGAGTAGAGGGCCTTCGACATCTTGTCCTGGTCGGCCTTCGAGGCCGGCTCCACCGCGACCTGGATGACGGGCTCGGGGAACTCGAGCTTCTCCAGCACGATCGGCTTGGCGATGTCGCAGAGGGTGTCACCCGTGCGGGTGTCCTTGAGGCCGATGCCGGCGGCGATGTCGCCGGTGAAGACCTTGTCGCGGTCGACGCGCTCGTTGGCGTGCATCTCGAGGAGGCGCCCGAGGCGCTCCTTGTTGCCGGTCCGGGTGTTCAGGACCTGCGAACCCTTCTCGAGCATGCCGCTGTAGACCCGGAAGTAGGTGAGCTTGCCCACGTGCGGGTCGGTCATGATCTTGAAGGCGAGCGAGGAGAAGGGCTCCTTGTCGTCGGCCTTGCGCTCGACGGGCTCACCGGTCTTGACGTCGGTGCCCTGGACCGGCGGGAGGTCGAGCGGTGAGGGGAGGTAGTCGACGACGGCGTCGAGCAGGGGCTGGACGCCCTTGTTCTTGAAGGCCGAGCCGCAGACGATGGGGACGATCTCGCTGGCGAGGGTGCCACGCCGGATGGCCGACTTCAGGTCTGCCTGGGTGATCTCCTCTTCGCCGACGAACTTCTCGAGGATGTTCTCGTCGAAGGTCGACAGCACGTCGATCAGCTCGGAGCGGTAGAGCTCCGCCTGCTCGGCGAGGTCGTCCGGGATGTCGACCTCGTCCCAGGACGCACCGAGGTCCTCCGAGCGCCAGATGAGCGCCTTCATCTTGACCAGGTCGATCACACCCGCGAAGGCCGACTCGGTGCCGATCGGCAGCTGCAGCACGGCGGTGGTGCAGTCGAGCCGATCCTTGATGGTGTCGAGCACGTAGTAGAAGTCCGCTCCCATCCGGTCGAGCTTGTTGATGAAGCACATCCGGGGGACGTTGTACTTGTTGGCCTGCCGCCAGACGGTCTCGGTCTGCGGCTCGACGCCGGCCACGCCGTCGAACACGGCGACGGCACCGTCGAGCACGCGGAGCGAACGCTCGACCTCGACCGTGAAGTCGACGTGCCCGGGGGTGTCGATGATGTTGATCCGGTGGTCGTTCCACATGCAGTGGGTCGCCGCCGAGGTGATGGTGATGCCACGCTCCTGCTCCTGGACCATCCAGTCCATGGTCGCCGCGCCGTCGTGGACCTCACCGATCTTGTAGTTGCGGCCCGTGTAATAGAGGATCCGCTCGGTCGTCGTCGTCTTCCCGGCATCGATGTGGGCCATGATGCCGATGTTGCGGGTGCGCTCCAGGGGATACCGGTCAGCCATGTCGCTGTTCGCCTCGAGGTGGGGGTGGTGCCGCGTGGGACCGGCACGTCGTACCGGGCGGCGGGGGGAGCATGATGATGACCGGGCACCAGGCCCGGTCGTCAGGGGTCAGGACAAGGATACGGTCGAGGACCGGGTCGTCGGCACTACCAGCGGTAGTGCGCGAACGCCTTGTTGGACTCGGCCATCTTGTGGAGGTCGTCGCGCCGCTTCACGGAAGCGCCCAGACCGTTCGATGCGTCCAGCAGCTCGTTCGCCAACCGCTGGGCCATGGTCCGCTCGCGGCGTCCCCGCGAGTGGTTGACGATCCAGCGGATCGCCAGGGTGTTGGCTCGACGAGGACGAACCTCGACCGGCACCTGGTAGGTGGCGCCACCGACACGGCGGCTGCGTACCTCGAGCTGCGGCTTCACATTGTCGATCGCACGCTTGAGGGTGCCCACCGGCTCACTATCGGTCTTCTCGGCGATGATTTCCATCGCCTCGTACACGATGCGCTCGGACGTGCTGCGCTTGCCGCGCTGCAGCACCTTGTTCACCAACTGGGTGACGACGACCGACCGGTAGATGGGGTCGGGCGGGAGCTCGCGCCGCGGCGCCGGTCCCTTGCGAGGCATCTCAGCTCTCCTTCTTGGCGCCGTAGCGGCTGCGGGCCTGCTTCCGGTCGCGCACGGCCGAGGTGTCGAGCGCACCGCGGATGATCTTGTACCGGACGCCGGGAAGGTCCTTCACACGACCGCCACGCACCAACACGATCGAGTGCTCCTGGAGGTTGTGGCCCTCACCGGGGATGTAGGCGGTGACCTCGACGCCGCTGCTGAGCCGGACACGGGCCACCTTGCGGAGGGCGGAGTTCGGCTTCTTCGGGGTGGTCGTGTACACGCGGGTGCACACCCCCCGCCGCTGCGGCGCGCCCTTCAGCGCCGGCGTGGACTCCTTGCGGCGCTTGTCCTGGCGGCCCTTGCGGACCAGCTGCTGAATCGTGGGCACGATGGAACCTTTCGGTGTCCGGATGACGGACGGTGTCGAAACAGGGGAGCCGACGGGGGGTCCCGGGCGCCGGTGGACGGGGCCACGACCGTCGGCGAGACCGGCGCTGTATTGTACGGGACGGTTCGGCGGAGCACCAACCCGCCCCCGGCCGGCCCATCGGGGCCGGCCCGGGTGTTCGGTGGGTCAGTCGGCCGCGGCGAGGTCGACGTCGGTCCCGCGGGAGCCGGCGTTGGCCGACTGGGCCAGCCACTCCGACAGGTCCTGGTCCTCGCCGCCGGACGAGTAGTAGTCCATGGGCTGGTAGTCGGGAGCGGTGAGCGCGACCTCGCGGTAGCGCTCCAACCCCGTACCGGCGGGGATGAGCTTCCCGATGATGATGTTCTCCTTGAGGCCGAGCAGGGAGTCGCTGCGCGACTCGATGGCGGCCTCGGTGAGCACCCGGGTGGTCTCCTGGAACGAGGCGGCCGACAGCCACGAGTCGGTGGCCAGCGACGCCTTCGTGATGCCCATGAGCTCGGGGCGTCCCTCGGCGGGACGCTTGCCCTCCTGGACGAGGCGGCGGTTCGCCTCGGCGAACGCCCACTGGTCGACGCGCTCCCCCGGCAGGAAGTCGGAGTCGCCCGGCTCCTGGATGGCGATGCGACGGGTCATCTGCCGCACGATCAGCTCGATGTGCTTGTCGTGGATCGACACGCCCTGGTCCCGGTAGACCCGCTGGACCTCGTTGACGAGGTACTCCTGGGTCACGCGGACGCCCTTGATCTCGAGCAGCTCCTTGGGGTCCCGAGCGCCCTCGACGAGGGCGTCGCCGGCCCGGATCTCCTGGCCGTCGGCGACCTCGAGGCGTGCGCCGGTCGGGATGAGGTAGGAGTCCTCGGTGCCGTCGTCGCCGACGACCACCACGGTGCGGCCGCGGACGTCGTCGTCGCCGACCCGGACGATGCCGGTCGAACGGGCGAGGATCGCCTTGTTCTTCGGCGTGCGGGCCTCGAAGAGCTCCACGACGCGGGGAAGACCGCCGGCGATGTCACCGCTCGCCGCTGCGATACCGCCGGTGTGGAAGGTCCGCATCGTGAGCTGGGTACCGGGCTCGCCGATGGACTGCGCGGCGATGACGCCCACCGCTTCACCGACCTCGATCGGCTTGCCGGTGGCGAGGGACATGCCGTACGCCGCACCGGAGATGCCGAACTCGGAATCGTCGGTGAGCGGCGACAGCACCCGGACCCGGGTGACCGCAGGGTCGTCCCGGAGGGTGTTCATGTCGTCCTCGGTCACGATCGTGCCGCGTGGCATCACCGTGCCGTCGGACAACGTGACGTCGTCCGCGAGGGTCCGGCTGAACAACCGGGTCTCGAGGTAGGTCCGCTTTCCGGCCTGGTCGGGGGCGACGTCCTCGATCCAGATGCCACGGACGTTCCCCGCCGCGAACGGGTCGCGGTCGTTGATGATGAGCTCCTGGGACACGTCGACGAGACGACGGGTGAGGTAGCCCGAGTCGGCGGTCCGGAGGGCCGTGTCGACGAGACCCTTCCGGGCGCCCGGCGTCGCGATGAAGTACTCGAGCATGGCGAGGCCTTCACGGAAGTTCGACTTGATCGGACGGGGGATCATGTCGCCACGGGGGTTGGCCACGAGGCCACGCATGCCGGCGATCTGCCGGACCTGCATCATGTTCCCTCGGGCGCCCGAGCCGACCATCATGTCGATCGGGTTGAACTTGATGCCCTTGAGCCCGATCTCCATCTCCGAGGTCACCTCAGCGGTGGCCGCGTTCCAGATCTCGACTTCCTTCTGGCGCCGCTCTCCGTCGGTGATGATGCCCCGGCGGAACTGCTGCTCGACCTTCTCGGCGTCCTTCTCGTACCGGTCGAGGATCTCCTGCTTGGTGACGGGCGTCTGCACGTCGTTGATGGAGATCGTGAGACCCGACTGGGCGGCGTACCGGAAGCAGAGGTTCTTGATCCGGTCGAGGGCGGCGGCCGTCTCGGCGTTGCTGTAGGAGCGGGCGAGCCGGTCGACCAGCGTGCCCATCTCCTTCTTGCCGACCGAGCGGTTGATGTACTCGAACCCCTCGGGGAGGGTGCGGTTGAACAGCACCCGTCCGGCCGTGGTGGTGTGGTACGTGGCGGCGGCACCGTTGGCGGGCGTGGCCACCAGCTCCGGTGCACGGAACACGATCGACGCGTGGAGGTCCAGGTCGCCGGCCTCCAGGGCCCGCTCGAGCTGATCGATCCGGCGGAACGTCCGGCCCGCACCCTTGGCCCCCTCGGCCTCCTCGGTGAGGTAGTACGCGCCGATGATCATGTCCTGGGTGGGCGTGACCAGCGGTCGGCCGTTCGCCGGCGAGAGGGTGTTGTTCGCCGAGAGCATCAGCACCCGGGCCTCGGCCGGCGCCTCGGCGGACAGCGGCAGGTGCACCGCCATCTGGTCTCCGTCGAAGTCGGCGTTGAAGGCGGTGCAGACCAGCGGGTGGATCTGGATGGCCTTGCCCTCCACCAGCACCGGCTCGAACGCCTGGATGCCGAGGCGGTGCAGCGTCGGGGCCCGGTTGAGCATGACCGGGTGCTCCTTGATGACGTCCTCGAGGACGTCCCACACCGGGGGCCGGCGCCGCTCCACCATCCGCTTCGCCGACTTGATGTTCTGGGCGATCTGCTCGTCCACCAGCCGCTTCATCACGAACGGCTTGAAGAGCTCCAGCGCCATCAGCTTCGGCAGGCCGCACTGGTGGAGCTTGAGGGTCGGGCCGACCACGATCACCGAGCGGCCCGAGTAGTCGACGCGCTTGCCGAGCAGGTTCTGACGGAAGCGACCCTGCTTGCCCT
>JBEIGA010000216.1:0-6992 GCA_040382135.1 Acidimicrobiales bacterium | reverse complement strand
GCTTCTTCCAGCGACACGGGCTGCCACCAGGATCGGCGTTGGCGGTCGGCGCCATCGACGGCTTCGGCGGCTTCATCATCCAGATCTGCCTGCTGCTCGGGATCCTCACGCTCACCGACGCCACCCTCGGCATCGAGCTCGACCTCGACATCCTCGACGGGTCGGGCGCGTTCCTCTTCTACGCGTTGGTGGTGCTGGTCTCGGTGGCAACGGTGATCGCCGCCATCGCCCGCGTCCGACGGTTCATCGTCCACTGGGTCACGACCTTGGTGCGCGAGGCCGTCGCCGCAGTGCGCGGCATCCGCTCGCCCCGCCGGTTCGGCATGCTCCTCGGCGGGAACCTGCTCACCGAGGTCCTGTTCGCCTTGGCGCTCGGCGCCTTCGCCCGGGCGTTCGGGTTCCCGATCGGGCTCGGCGAGCTCCTGCTCATCAACCTCACCGTGGCCCTGTTGTCCGGGCTGATCCCCGTGCCCGGTGGCATCGGGGTCACCGAGGCCGGCCTCACCCACGGGTTGGTGAGCTTCGGCATGCCCGAGGAGACGGCGTTCGCCGCGGTGATCATGCACCGGCTCGCCGCCTTCTACCTGCCGCCGATCTGGGGCTTCTTCGCTTTCCGGGGGCTGGAGCGCAACACCCACCTCTGACCGCGCGCGCGGCCGTCTAGTGTCGGGCGACCGCACCGCCGGCGGTCGATCCACGGTTCGACAGGGGAGAGACGGGGATGGCAGGTTCGTCGAAGGGTCGCTCGTTGCGGTTGCTCGTGCCCGTGCTGGCGGCCGCGATCGCGCTCCTCGGCGCGTGTGGCGACGACTCGTCGGACGAGGGCAGCACCGTGTCCGGGTCGGCTACCTCGTGGGACCTCGGCACCGTCACGCTGGCGGACGGCGCGCCCAGCCGGCTCTGGGGCGTGATCGCCGCGCCCGACGATGCCGGTCCGCACCCGGTCGTCGTGGTGCTCCACGGTCGGCACCCGGTGTGCTCGGTCGGCAGCGACTATGGCACCTGGCCGTGCCAGGAGGACTCGGAGATCCCGAACCACGAGGGCTTCGCCTACCTCGTCGAGGCGCTGGCCGCCCGGGGCATGATCGCCGTCGCGCCCGGGGTGAACGTCCAGCACACCTTCGGTGCCGGCGAGCCGGCACCCACGACCCGGACCGCGGAGCTCGTCCAGCGGACCGTGGACGCGCTGGTCGCGGGCGAGCTCGGTGTGCCCGCAGACCGGGTCGACCTCGATCGCCTGGCGGTGGTCGGCCACTCGGTCGGAGCCGGCGAGGCGGCGGTGCTGGCCTCGGGCTCCACGGTCTTCGAGCCCGCGGTCTCCGGCATCGTCATGCTGCAGCCGGGACTCGACGACCCCGCCGCACGCCCGGTGGCCGATGTGCCGGCCGTCGTCGTGGTCGGTGAGTGCGACGGCGACACCGGGGTCTCCGGAGCGATCGCCGTCAGCGATGCGCTGCTCGTCGAGCGCGCTGCTCCGATCGCCTTGATCGGCTTGGAGCGGACGACGCACAACGCGACCAACAGCGGGCTGGGTCCCGACGCGTTCCCCACCCCGGCGCCGGCGTGCACCGACCCCGGGCCGATGAACCCGGAGGAGCAACGCGAGCTCCTCGCCGAGATCGTCCCTGAGCTCGTGCTCGCCGTGCTCGGCGAGGAGGGTGAGGGTTGGGCCGGTGCGGTGTTCGACGAGCCGGAGCCGCCTGCGGGTGTGCAGCTCGGGGTGGTGCTCGGCGGTCAGCAGCCGGCGCCGGTCCCGGGCGACGACGACGAGGACCTCGAGCGTCTCGAGCTCGACGGGCTGACCGCCACCTTCTGCCCGCTCGGGTACTTCACCCCGTTCCTCGAGCCGGGCCGGGACGCCTGCCACCGCCCCGAGCTGACCGTGCTGGCGGGGTTCCCGCAGAGCGTGGCCCTGTCCTGGGGTGAGCCGGGCGCGTCGCTGACGGTCCCGCTCGAGGCGCCCGTCGGATCGGTGCTGCGCGTCCGCGGGTTCCCGGACGTCGCCGACGACCGGCTCGGGGCCGGTCCGCTGCGGCTCCGGCTGACCGACGGCGCCGGGTGGACCCACGACATCGAGTGGACCGTGCCGGAGTCCGTGGTCGAACCCGTCGAGCAGCAGGACTGGGACCGGTTGGTCCACGCCTTCCTGATCTGGCAGACGGCGACCGTGGAGCTCCCGGTTGCCGTCGAGACGGTCACCCTCGAAGTGGTCGGCCCCGACGCCGGAGCCTTCCACCTGGTCTCGCTGGGCGTGGATCCGTCCTGACGCGGACGAGCCGCCCGCACGGGGCGGGCGGCTCGGTCACGAGGTCGTCGGATTCAGATGACGCGGACGTTCTGCGCCTCTTGGCCCTTGCGGCCGGGGGCGACGTCGAACTCGACCTTCTGCCCCTCGTCGAGCGAGCGGTAGCCGCCACCCTGGATGTTGGAGTAGTGGACGAAGACGTCCTCGCCCTGCTCGCGGGAGATGAAGCCGAAGCCCTTCTCAGCGTTGAAGAACTTCACGGTGCCAGTGATCAATGGTTTCTCTTCTCAACATGGAGCAGCCCAACGTGAGCTGCCCGCGTTGGGCACGGTACTCCGCCCGGTCGCAGCTTCCTCCGAGGTCCGTCCGTTTGTGCAGTTGAGCACGAGAACCGCGACCATCTGCACAAACGGGGTGGGGTGGTGCGCGGTCGGAGCCCGGTGCCACGAGGGCCTACGGCCTCTGATCGGATCGCACGCCGCTGGGGCGTGGCTCTCGCTGGCGTTGGTCCTGTCGGGCCGGAAGAATCCGGGGATGACCACGACCGCCGAGGAGCTGGCCGAGCTCCGTACCGCCGTGCGTGGGGTGCTCTGCTCCGGGTCGCCCGAGCAGCCCCCGGAGCCGGACCCCGGCTGGCGGTCGAACTGGCCGGAGCTCGCCGCGATGGGTCTGGCCGGCTTCTGCGTGCCCGCCGCAGCCGGCGGCTTCGGCGATGAGGTCGCCGCTGCAGCGGTCGTTGCGCTCGAGCTCGGAGCCGGGCTGCACGGCGCGCCGTTCCCCGGCGTGGTGGCTGCAGCCGCGGCCCTCGGCGAAGGTGCCCCCGACCTCGTCGCCGGTGTGCTCGACGGCCGGCTGCTGCCGGCGGTTGCCGTGCTCGACGGCGCAGGCGCGGTCACGGCCGACGGTGACCGCGTGCGGGTCGAGGGGGTCGCCCGCCTGGTGGTCGGGGCCGAGGACGCCGACGGCTTCGTCGTGCTCGGTCCGCCAGGGGCACCAATGGTCTGGGTCGCCGCGGCGGACACCTCGCTCGGCGACCGGCACGGTTTCGACCCCACCCGTTCCTGCGCCGACGTCACCTTCCCCGGTTCTCCCGGGCGCGCCCTGTCGGCCGACGCCGCGCTGCGGCAGGCGGTGAGCCGTCGCCACGGCCTCCTGCTCGCCGCCGACACGCTCGGCGGTGTGCTCCGGAGCCACGCACGCGCCGTGGCCTACGCCAAGGAGCGCGTGGCGTTCGGGTCGCCGATCGGCGGTTTCCAGGCGGTCCAGCACCGGCTGGTCGACCATGCCGTCACCCTGCGTGGGCTGTCGTTGCTGGTCGACGGCGCGGCTTCGGCCCTCACGGCGGGTGACCCGGACCTCGGGCGGCGTGCCGTCCTCGCCGAGGCGGGGGTCGCCCGTCGGGCCGTGCCCGTGCTCCACGACCTGGTGCAGCTCACCGGCGCCGTGGGATTCACCTGGGAGTACGGCCTCCACCTGTTCGAGCGCCGCGCCCAGCTGAACGCACGGGCCGGCGGCAACCCACGCGCCGCACGGACCCGGCTGGCGCAACTCGCCGGCTGGACCGGCAGCACCTGAGACGATGAGAGCGAGCCACACATGAGCACGACAGGACCGGACACGGAGTCGAGAGGTCCGAACGGTGAGCTGCGGATCGAGGCGCACGGTGACGTCCGCGTCGTGGTGCTGCACCGTCCCGACGCCTTCAACGCGGCGAACGAGGAGTTGCACGGCGAGGTCGCCCGGGTGTGGCGCGAGCTCGACGCCGATCCTGCGGTCAAGGCGATCGTGCTGACCGGCGCCGGGAAGGCGTTCTGCGCCGGCGGCGACCTCCACCTGCTCGACCGCATGGTCCACGACCTGGACCTGCGGGCGGCGATCATGGAGGAGGGCGCCGAGATCGTCCGTGCGATGACGTCGGTGCGCGTGCCCGTCATCGCGGCGGTGAACGGCCCGGCGGTAGGGCTCGGGTGCAGCCTTGCGGGGATGTGCGACCTCGTCGTCATGGAGGAGCAGGCCTATTTCGCCGACCCGCACGTGGCGCTTGGCCTCGTGGCCGCCGACGGTGGTGCACTCACCTGGCCGCTCCTGACCAGCTTGCTCCGGGCCAAGGAGTACCTGCTGCTCGGCGACCGGCTGCCCGCAGCCGAGGCGGAGCGTCTCGGACTCGCGAACCGGGTGGTCCCCACGGGGGAGGCCCGGACGGTGGCGCTCGGGCTCGCCCAGCGCATGGCGGCGCTCCCGCCCCAGTCGGTCCGGGAGACGAAGGCGCTGCTGAACCGGGCGATCGCTGCTGCGGTCGACACCGCGCTCGACGGTGCGATCGCCACCGAGACGGCATCCTTCGACGAGCCGGCGTTCCGGTCGAACCTGGCCCGCATGCTGGGGGGCAAGGGATCGTGAACCCTCACCCTGATGTCGAGGTCGAGGGTCGAGGTGAGGGCCCCGCCGACCAGGCGTTCCGCGTCGGACTGCGCCGCTTCCTGGCCGAGCGAGACCCCGGACTGCGGTTCCCCGAGGGTGTGCGGGTGCCGCGGGACGCGGCGGAGGAGGCGGCGATCCGGTCGTGGTTCGGCGCGCTCCACGAGGCCGGGTACCTGGGCGGAGGGTGGCCCGTCGAGTGGGGTGGCCGGGCCGACCACCGCCCCACCCACGACCTCATCCTGATGGAGGAGCTGTTCCGGGCGCGCGCCTACCGGCCGCTCGACCAGGTGATGCTCGCCGCCCACGCCCTGCTGGCGTTCGGCACGGAGGCCCAGAAGCGTGAGTACCTGCCGCGGATCCGCAGCGGCGAGCACGTCTGGTGCCAGCTCTTCAGCGAGCCGGACGTGGGCAGCGACCTCGCCTCGCTGCGCACCAGGGCGGAGCCGGCCGACGGCGGGTTCGTCGTGACGGGGCAGAAGATCTGGAGCACGGATGCGCAGTGGGCCGACATGGGCGTCCTGCTCGCCCGCACCGACCCGACGGTCGCACGGCACGCGGGCATCACGGCCTTCGTCGTGCCCATGGGCCTGCCCGGCATCGAGGTCCGGCCCATCCGGGAGATGACCGGTTCGGCCGAGTTCTGCGAGGTGTTCCTCGACGGGCTGCGTCTCGGCCCGGAGCACGTGCTCGGGGAGGTGGGCGGGGGTTGGAAGGTGGCCACCTCGGGGCTCGCGTCGGAACGGGCCTTCGTCGGGGCGAACGCGGTACAGCTCCAGATGCTCTTCGACGACCTCGTCACGCTCGCCCGGACGGCCCGGCTGGCCGACGGCTCCGCCGCGATCGAGCACGAGGACGTGCTGGCCGGACTCGCGGATGCCCTGGTCGAGGTCGAGGCCGTCCGGGCCATCGTCACCGACACGGTGGCACGGATGCTGCGCGACCAGGAGCACCCGAGCGACGGTCCGCTGGCCAAGCTCGCGTACACCGAGCAGTTCGTCCGTCTCTGCGAGCGGGCCATGGAGCTCCTGGCGTCGTCGGTGTCGGTCGACGATGCCGGCCGGGAGGTGGCCGAGCTTTGGGAGCACAACCTCCTGTGGTCGCGGGCCCTCACGATCTCCGGGGGCTCCTCCGAGATCGTGCGCGGCCTGGTGGGCCGCCAGTTGCTCGGCCTCCCGCGGGCCTGACTTCTGTCCCTGCTTCCTCCGTGGGTCGTCGGTTTGTGCAGTTGAGCGCGAAAGGCGCGACCAACTGCACGAACGGGCATCGGGCGATCGACGTGGGGTTGACCGAGGTCGTGGTCGCCATCGACACTGCCTTGGTGAGCCACCCGTTGATGTTCGACGACGACGACCCCTGGCTCGCCCAGGTCCGTACGATCTGCCTCGGGCTCCCGGGGGCGTCGGAGAAGGTCTCCCACGGTCGTCCCTGCTACTTCACCCGGAAGATCTTCGCGATCTACGGCGCCGTGGAGAAGGGGGACCACCACTCCGGTCGGTTCGACCACTCGGTGCTCGTCCTCCCCGACCCGGACGAGACGGCGGCGCTGTTGGCCGATCCGCGGTTCTTCGTCCCCGCGTACTGGGGCCCCTACGGCTGGATCGGCCTCGATCTCACCGCTGCCGAGGTGGACTGGGCCGAGGTCGGGGAGCTCGTCGAGGACTCGTTCCGGATGACGGCACCGGCGAAGCTCGTGGCGCAGCTGGCCGGCTGAAGGGTACGCCTGCGACCGCACGGTGCCGGTTGCCCGGCCTCCCGAGCGCCTGCGTGCGGCGGCGCTCAGGCGAGGGCCGACGTGTCGAAGGCGGTGGCGGCCACGCGGTTGTCGAGGTTCTCGATCATCGACACGATCCGGCCGTCGTGGACGTCGAAGAACATGCCGTAGAGGTTCTCGTAGTCGGCGCCGGTGTTGGTGATCGCACGCATGGAGAGGAGCGCAGCCACGGTCCTGCCGTCGGACACCAGTGCGTGGACGGTGCGGTCGGCGATCCCGTGCGGGTAGAGGACCCGGCCGAAGCCGGCGATCCGGCGGAACGCGTCGACGCCCGTGCGACGGGTCATGCCCACCTGGTGGAGCGGGTCGTCCACCAGCAGGTGCTCGAAGGTGCCCTCCTCGAAGGAGAGGAACGCGTCGAGGAACTCGAGCACGGTGCGCTTGGCGGCGGCGGACGGGGAGCGGTCGTCAGCGGACGGGGGCTCGGCGAGCTGGGCCGGGGGGCGCTGCTCGCCCGGGAGTCGCAGCTCCGGGCCGAGCGCCGACAGGTCGAACTTGTCCGACGAGACGCGGAAATCCATGAGCTCGACCTGGGTGGCGATGCGGCCGTCCACG
>JBEIGA010000215.1:0-7016 GCA_040382135.1 Acidimicrobiales bacterium | reverse complement strand
GACGCACGGGCCGGGCGCCCGCCGTCGGGTCCACGGAGCGGGTCTGCCGCCAAGCGTGCCGGCGGACCGACCGGTCGGGCTGCCCGCCCGGAACCGCCGGCCGTTCCGGGCTGGGGTGGGGTGGCCCGCCGTGGCGCTGCGTCCCTGCAGGAGCCTGCACGCCGTCGGGATGGCGACGCAGCGCCCCAGCGGCGTGCGCCGACCGCAGCTGGTGCAGAGCGGACGGGAGCCCCTGTCGACACGGCACCCGCTCGTCCGATCCCTCCCCGTCCCGTGCTGCGGGCCGATGCCAGGGCCGCGGTCGAGCGCGGGCGTGCGGGTGCACGTCCGCCGGCAGGGGACGGGCCGGAGCCGATCGAGCGGACGCCTCTCCCGGGTCGTCGACCGGATCCCGTGCCCGTCGAGGTGCGGTTGCCCCAGCTGCTCGGCGACACGGTGGGACGGCGGCTGGCAGGTCGCGTGAAGTCGGCCGCGAACGCCTTCGAGGCCGAGCGGTACGGCGACGCGGCCCGAACGCTCCGTCCGATCGTCGAGAAGGCACCCGAGGTGCCGGAACTGCGGGAGCTCTACGGGCTCGTGCTGTACCGCCAGGGGAAGTGGCGTGAGGCCGTCGCGCACCTCGAGGCGTTCCGCACCCTCTCCGGGACCGCCGAGCAGAACCCGGTCCTCGCGGACTCCTACCGGGCGATGGGGCGCTACCAGGATGCCGACGTCCTGTGGGAGGAGTTGCGGGAGGCGAGCCCGGATGCGGCGACCGTGACCGAGGGGCGGATCGTTGCCGCGGCGTCCCTCGTCGACCGGGGTCGACTGCAGGATGCACTGCGTCTGCTGGAGGCCGGCTGGAAGACGCCGAAGCGGCCGCGGGAGCACCACCTGCGGCGTGCGTACGCGCTCGCCGATCTCACCGAGCGTCTCGGCGGCCTCGCCCGGGCCCGGGAGCTCTTCGGCTGGGTCGCCGGGCACGACCCGGGCTTCGCCGACGTGGGCGCCCGGATCGCCTCGCTCCGCTGAGCCGGCCGGCTGCGTCGGCCGTCGCTGTCGCACCCCGACGGTAGGGTCGGAACGGCTTCCCCCTCCGCTGCTCCCGCCGTCGGAGGCCATCATGAACATCGTCGTCCTGCGAGGTCGTCTCGCTGCCACACCCCGTCCGCGCACGCTCCCCTCCGGGAGCGTGGTGGCACAGATCGACGTCACCACGGAGCTGGCCGGTACCGACCGCACCAGCGTGCCGGTCGTGGTCGAGGACCCGCCCCTCCACGTGTTGGGTCTCGCCGAGGGAACCGAGGTGGTCGTGGTGGGCGTGGTCCGCCGTCGGTTCTTCCGAGCCGGGGGTGCCACGGCGAGTCGTACCGAGGTGATCGCCGCATCCCTCGTCCCGACGGGTCGGGGGCGTCAGGTCCGGACCGCGCTCGAGCGTGCCGTCCGGTCCATCACCCCTGCGTCGTGACCCGGCGTTCGAGCCGGGCCGGTCCCTTGGGTACCCTGGGCAGGGAGCGGCCGGTGGCGCACGCACGTGCGTGCACCGCCTGCTCACGATCACGGGCGTCGGGCCCGCGACAGGTACGAGGAGACGGTGCGCGTGGACATCCAGAGCCTGCTCGGCGACGAGGCCGAAGCGTTGCTCGCATTCGAGTCGAAGACGATCGCCCGGGACGACCTGGTCCTTCCGGGACCGGACTTCGTCGATCGGGTCTTCGCCGTGAGCGATCGCTCGCCACAGGTGCTCCGCAACCTGCAGTCGCTGTTCGACCACGGGCGTCTCGGGGGGTCGGGCTACGTCTCGATCCTGCCGGTGGACCAGGGCATCGAGCACTCGGCGGCGGCGTCGTTCGCCCCGAACCCCAAGTACTTCGACCCGAAGAACATCGTGGAGCTCGCCATCGAGGGCGGCTGCAACGCGGTCGCCACCACGTTCGGCGTGCTCGGTGCGGTCTCGCGGCGCTACGCCCACCGCATCCCGTTCATCGTCAAGATCAACCACAACGAGCTGCTGACGTACCCGAACCAGTTCGACCAGATCATGTTCGGTTCGGTGGACCAGGCGTTCGACCTCGGCGCGGCCGGCGTCGGCGCCACCATCTACTTCGGATCCGACAACGCCACCCGGCAGATCCAGGAGGTCTCCGAGGCGTTCGCCCGCGCGCACGAGTTGGGCATGTTCACCGTGCTGTGGTGCTACCTGCGCAACAGCGAGTTCAAGAAGGACGGCGTCGACTACCACGTGTCCGCCGACCTGACCGGTCAGGCCAACCACCTCGGCGTGACCATCGAGGCCGACATCATCAAGCAGAAGATGCCGGAGAACAACGGTGGCTACAACGCGTTCAGCGGCTACGGGAAGACCAGCAAGCTCGTCTACGAGCAGCTGACCACGGACCACCCGATCGATCTCACCCGCTGGCAGGTCGCGAACTGCTACATGGGCCGGATCGGTCTGATCAACAGCGGTGGTGAGTCGAAGGGCGCCGGCGACCTCGCCGCCGCCGTGCGGACCGCGGTCATCAACAAGCGGGCCGGCGGCATGGGGCTCATCAGCGGACGCAAGGCGTTCCAGCGGCCGATGGCCGAGGGCGTCGAGCTCCTCAACGCGATCCAGGACGTCTACCTCGACGGGTCGGTCACGATCGCCTGACCTGCTGCGACGCGTTCCGGGGGCCGGCCGGGTGCCGGCCCCCGGCGCGTCCCGGTACGGCGTCGCAGCGCGCGGTACGCTCGGCTCGGGTGCCCGTCAAGGGGGACGGCAACCCAAGGGGGGAAACCGTGACCGACACGGCAGCACACGGTTCGGTGCGTGAGGTCGATCGCCTGATCATCCGGTTCGCTGGGGACTCGGGCGACGGCATGCAGCTCACCGGCGACCGGTTCACGAGCGCGAGCGCGCTCTTCGGCAACGACCTGGCGACCCTGCCGGAGTTCCCGGCCGAGATCCGGGCGCCGGCCGGGACGCTCGCCGGTGTCTCGTCGTTCCAGGTCCACATCTCCGACCACGACATCACCACGCCGGGCGACGCACCGACGGTGCTCGTGGCGATGAACCCCGCAGCGCTCAAGGCGGACCTGGACAAGCTCGAGCGAGGCGGGACCGTCATCGTCAACGAGGACGCGTTCGAGGAGCGCAACCTCACCAAGGCCGGCTACGCGGGCAACCCGCTCGACGACGACACGCTCGCGGCCTACACGGTCATCCGGGTGCCGATGACCTCGCTCACCAAGGAGGCCTGCAAGGCCCTCGACGTGAAGCCGCGGGACGCCGAGCGCTCGAAGAACTTCTTCGCCCTCGGGCTCGTGTCGTGGATGTTCTCCCGTCCGGTCGAGCCGACCCTCGACTGGATCAACCAGCGGTTCAAGGGCCGCGACACGGTGATCGCCGCGAACACCACGGCGTTCCAGGCCGGGCACGCCTACGGGGAGACCGCGGAGCTCGCGGACAGCCACGTGATGGTCCGGCCGGCCAAGCTCCCGCCGGGCCTCTACACCCAGATCAACGGGAACACGGCGCTCGCGTGGGGCCTCGTCGCCGCCAGCCAGCAGGCCCAGATCCCGCTGTTCCTCGGCTCGTACCCGATCACCCCCGCCTCGGACATCCTCCACGAGCTGTCCAAGCACAAGAACTTCGGCGTGCGCACGATGCAGGCCGAGGACGAGATCGCCGCCGCCGGCGCGGCGCTCGGCGCGTCCTTCGGCGGCCACATCGGTGTCACCACCACCTCGGGGCCGGGCGTGGCGCTCAAGAGCGAGACCATCGGCCTGGCGGTGAGCCTCGAGCTGCCGCTCGTGGTGGTCGACATCCAGCGGGGTGGACCCTCCACCGGCCTGCCCACGAAGACGGAGGCGGCCGACCTGCTGCTCGCCATGTTCGGGCGCCACGGCGAGTCGCCGCTGCCCATCGTTGCCGCCTACAGCCCGACGCACTGCTTCTGGGCGGCCATCGAGGCGACCCGGATCGCGCTCACCTACCGCACACCGGTGATCCTGCTGTCGGACGGCTACCTGGCGAACGGCACCGAGCCCTGGCGGATCCCGGACCTGTCCGAGCTCCCGGCCATCCCGGTCACCTTCGCCACCGAGCCGAACCACGTCGGTCCGGACGGGGAGCCCGTCTACTGGCCGTACCTCCGGGACGAGAACCTCATCCGGCCGTGGGCCGTGCCCGGCACGCCGGGCCTCGAGCACCGCATCGGCGGCCTCGAGAAGGAGGACGGCTCGGGGAACGTCTCCTACGACCCGGCGAACCACTCCCGCATGGTCCACCTCCGGGCCGAGCGCATCGCCCACATCGCCACCGACATCCCGCCCGTGGAGGTGACCGGCGACGTCGACGCCGACGTACTGGTCCTCGGCTGGGGCTCCACGTGGGGCGCCATCGAGACGGCGTGCGAGCGGGTCCGGGCGACAGGGCAGAAGGTCGCCCACGCCCACCTCGTCCACCTCAACCCCTTCCCGCCGAACCTCGGCGAGGTGCTCGGCCGGCACCGCACCGTGCTCGTGCCCGAGCTGAACCTCGGCCAGCTGGTCCGGCTGGTCCGGGACCGCTACCTCGTCGATGCGAAGAGCATCACCAAGGTGTTCGGGCAGCCGTTCACCGCCGCAGAGCTGACCGACGCGATCCTGGGGGAGATGCGATGAGCACCGACGTCCCGACCACCACCCGCGCCGACTGGTCGAGCGACCAGGAGGTCCGCTGGTGCCCCGGCTGCGGGGACTACTCCATCCTCGCCGCCCTGCAGTTCCTGATGCCCGAGCTCGGCGTCCGCCGGGAGAACACGGTGTTCGTCAGCGGCATCGGCTGCGCGGCACGGTTCCCGTACTACATGGACACCTACGGGATGCACAGCATCCACGGCCGGGCGCCGGCCATCGCCACGGGGCTCGCCATGGCCCGCCCCGACCTCGACGTCTGGGTCGTGGGCGGCGACGGCGACATGCTGTCGATCGGCGGCAACCACCTGATCCACGCCCTGCGCCGCAACGTGAACCTCAAGATCCTGCTGTTCAACAACATGATCTACGGGCTCACCAAGGGCCAGTACTCGCCCACCAGCGAGGTCGGCAAGGTCACCAAGTCCACGCCGATGGGCTCGCTGGAGACGCCGTTCAACCCCCTGTCGGTGGCGATCGGCGCCGAGGCCACCTTCGTGGCCCGTACCCACGACATGGATCGTGCCCACATGCAGGAGATGTTCCGGCGGGCGCACCAGCACCAGGGGGCCGCCTTCGTCGAGGTGTACCAGAACTGCAACGTCTTCAACGACGGCGCGTTCGGGGCCATCACGCGCAAGGACGCCCGCGACGAGATGCTGATCAACCTCGTGCACGGCCAGCCGATCCGCTTCGGCAAGGACGGGGAGAAGGGTGTGGCGATGGGCTCCGACGGCGCCCTCCAGGTGGTCGCGGTGGACGAGGCCGGGGTCGACGCCCTGCTCGTCCACGACGCCCATCGAGAGGACCCGTCGCTCGCGTTCGCGCTCACCCGTCTGGCCTCGGGGCCGTACGAGCCGACGCCCGTGGGCGTCTTCCGTGACGTCGCCCGACCCGAGTACGCCGAGCAGGCACAGGCCCAGCTGGCGGCGGCACAGGAGCAGCGGGGTCCTGGCGACCTCGCCAAGCTGCTGCGGTCGCAGCCGACCTGGACGGTGTCCTGACCCGACAGGGTCGAGCCTTCGGCCGAGGGGCCGGTTCCGTCACGTCAGCAGGCGGAACACGGCTCCGGTCGACGGCTTCGGGCTGAAGAAGGTGGTCTTCGGTGGCATGCGCTCGCCGCCGTGGGCGATCGCCTCGATCTGGGCGATGGTGGCGGGGCGCAGGAGCACGGCGGCGTCTGCGGCGCCGGAACGCACCGCGTCGAGGGCGTGCCCGACGCCGTGCTGGTACCGCACGCTCCGGACCCCCAGATCGGGCAGCGCGACATCGAGCCGGACGCTGTCGAGCGCCTGGAGGCCCACGAACCGCTCGGGTCGGGGGCGCAACAGCCAGCGGCCGTCGGGCGAGACGAGCACGAGCGCGCCGGCGTCGAACTGGCGGGCGGGAAGCTCCGCCTCGTCGACGTGGGACGCGAGGGGCTCGACCTCGAACCAGGTCGAGCACGCGGCGAGGAGCCGGTCGAGCGGCGGCGCGCCCTCGAGCAGGCGATGGATCGGGAGGATGTCGAGCTCGTCGGGGGCGAGCTCCACGACATAGGCCAGGGTCAGGTCCCAGGGCCCTGCGCCGTCGGAGGCCCGACGCTCGTCCCGGTAGGCGAGGGCCGTCTCGTACCGGTGGTGACCGTCGGCGATGAGCAGCGGCGTGGCTGCGACGAGCTCGGCGATCCCACGGATCCGCTCGGGGTCCTGCAACCGCCAGACGGCGTGCCTGGTGCCGTCGGCGGTGGTCCACGTCGCCTCCGGGTCGCCTGCGGTGGCCGCGGCCGCCGTGAGGCCGGGCGTCGGCGCGAGCAGCCAGATGGGGGAGAGGTTCGCCTGACAGGACCGGAGCACGTGCAGGCGGTCGGACGCGTCGCGAGCCGTGGTGCGCTCGTGAGGCAGGAGCACCCCCTCCTCGGGGCGGTGGAGGCGGACTGCGCCGATCACCCCGTGCGTGTGCCGCTCCCGCCCGTCGATGCCCCGGTACTCCATGCGGTAGACGGTGAGGGAGGGCTCGTCGTCCTGGCGGAGCACACCCTCGTCGATCCAGCGGTGCAGGAGCCGGCCGGCGACGGTGTAGCGGTCGGTCGATCCCTCGTCCTCGGGGAGATCGAGGTGGACGGCGTTGTAGGGGTGCGACGCCGCGAGGGCGGCCCGTCGCTCCGGCCCGATGACGTCGTACGGCGGGGCGACCACCGCGGCGGGATCGACCCGGGACGGGTCGTAGCGGACGGCGCGGAACGGGTGCAGCTCGGGCAAGGGGCCATTCTGGCCCGAGTCGCGCCGACGGTCGCAGCCGTGCGTCCGAGGGGCGAGCGGTCCTGGCTGCACCGGTCCTGGCTGCACGGTCCTGGCTGCACGGTCCTGGCTGCACGGTCCTGGCTGTAAGGATGGGGG
>JBEIGA010000214.1:0-7037 GCA_040382135.1 Acidimicrobiales bacterium | reverse complement strand
CCAGCGGCGCGGCCCCTCCCGGGAGCACCAGCTCGGGAGCGACCTCGAACCAGTCGGCGGCGAGGGTCGCGTAGTACTCCTCGAGCGTGACGGTCGCGACGAGGTCGCCCTCGTCGTCGAGCCGGTCGAGCGAGGGCTGCTCGCCGTGGAGGCCGGCGACGACGGGGCCGCACACCATCGCCACCGACGCCGCGCCGTGGTCGGTGCCCGAGCCGTTCTCGGCCGGACGACGGCCGAACTCGCTCGTGGTCGCCACGAGGGTTGCGCCCAGCCGGCCCCGGGCGTCGAGGTCGGCGAGGAAGGCCGTCAGCGCGTCGTCGAGCTCCACCATCAGCTGGTCGTGGGTGCCGCGCTGGTCGTCGTGGGTGTCGAAGCCGCCCATCGGGACGTGGAGCACCCGGACGCCCACGTCGGCGTCGATCAGCCGGGCCGCGAGCGCCAGCCGGTACCCGAGGTCCGAGCCGGGGTAGCCCCCCGACCCGTCGGCTCCGTCGTCCTCCTGGATCGAACCGAGCACCTCGCCGAACGCGAGCGCGTCGAGCAGCCCCCGGCCGGCCGCCTCCCCGAGCGGGCCGACCGACCCCGCCCCTGCGGCGAAGCGGGCCATGCCGGCGCGGAGGTTGCCGTACCAGGGATCTTCGGCGGTGAGGAACCACACGCTGCCCGGGTCCGGCAGGCCGAGCGTGACCGCCCGGGCCGAGCGGAGCGCCGGCGTGGAGCCGCCCCCGATCGAGACCCCGGTGACCGGGGCACCGACGTCGAGCTCGTCGCAGAGGCGTCCGAGGAACCCGGTGGCGAGCCGGGCGTCGCCCGCCTCGTCGCCGTCCCACCACCGTGCCTCCATGTCGAAGTGCGACCGCGACGGGGTGCGGGAGCCCACACCACGGACCCAGGCGGTGCCGGCGCCCTGCAGCCCGGCCAGCGCCGGGTGGACGGCGTGGTGGTCGTCGATCCACACGGCCTCGTCGTCGGCGAGGCCGAGGTTCGGGCGGAGGCGGCGGTAGGTCGGGTCGCCGAGTGGAGCCAGGGTGGCGAGTCCGTCGTTGCCCCCGGAGAGCTCCACCACCACCAGCACGCGGCGGGTCGGGTCGGGATCGGCGGCGAGGGTGCGGACCGAGGCTCCCGCGGTCCGTGCGACGGTCGCCGGCGAGGCGGTGCCGCCCGGGAGGCCGAGCAGCGCGCCGCCGCGCCCGTCGGTCAGGGAGCGGTGGACGCCCAGGCCGGCCGTGGCAGCGGCGCCGGCGCCGAGGAGGCCGCCGAGCAGGGTCCGCCGGGACAGCCGGCGGGGGGCCGGGTCACCGGCGGGGAACGGGTCCGGGAACGGGTTCATGCGAGCGAGAACTCCGGGGAGAGCAGGGTGAGCAGGATCAGGAGGTCGAGGCCCTGGGCGTACTCGCCCTGGTCGTCGAGGGCGCGGCGCAGCGTGGCGAGGGTGACCTCGGAGGCGTCGTGCACACCGCAGTGGGCGAGGACCGACGCGACCGTGGGCTCCACGCGGTCCACGACGTGATCGGGCAGGACACCGTCGGGCAGTGCGGCGAACGCGGTGGATGCCCGGAGCAGGACCTGGTTCGCGCCGAGCCAGCGCTCGTCGTCGGGCCACCCGGCCACGTTCGGCGGACGGAACGGCACCTGCCCGAGCTGCATCGTCCACCAGGGGTCGAGCGGATCGTCCGGCCCGTGCCCCAGCGTGCGGAGCGCGGCGACGAACCACTCCACGGGGCAGCGCGGCCGGTTCCGCACCGCAGCGTGGAAGTCGTCGCCGGTCACGATCGCCCGCACCAGCGGCCGGATCTCCAGGCCCGAGGACCGGAAGCCCTCGGCGAGCTCGACGAGCCGGCCCTCCTCGGGCTCGGTCCCCACGAGGTGGCGGTACAGCCGCCGCGTCACGTGGGGTGCGCACGCCTCGTGGTCGCACACGGCGTCGACCAGTTCCTCGGCCGTCCACCGGCGCCGGACACCGAAGACCGTGACGGGACGGCGGTAGGCGTTGTCGGGGTGCCAGGTGACCTCGTTGGACTCCCAGTCCACCCCCCAGCCCGTGAACACCCGGGCGGCCGCCCGGACGTCGTCCTCGCCGTAGGCGCCCCGCCCCAGCGCGAACAGCTCGAACAGCTCACGGGCGAAGTTCTCGTTCGGCGTACCGGCCGTCGCCCAGGCGCCGTCGAGGAACCACAGCATCGCCCCGTCGACGGTCATCGCCTGGAGGAGCTCCCGGAAGTTGCCGAGGGCGTGGTCCCGCAGGACGAGGTGCTGCTCCCACATCGACTGCGCCGTCGCCTTCGAGAGGCTCGACGTCAGGTGGCCGTGCCAGTACCAGACCATGCGCTCGTGGGGGTCGTCGGTGGCGTCGACCATGCGGCGCAGCCACCAGGTCATGAGCGCGCCCTCGGCGTCGCCGTCCCCGAGGTCCGGCTCGTCGTCGTCCCGTCGGTCGGCGGCCCCGTCGACCATGGCCGCGGCGAGCGACCGGGCGTCGGTGGAGGCGGCCAGCTCCTCGGCCTGGAACGGGGCAGGGCCGAAGCCGAGCCGGCGCAGCACGTGGGCGATGGCGCCCTCCGGGGACGGGGGTGCGGTGGGGTTGCGCATGGACGGGACCGTACGGAGGGGTCCGTGAACCGACCGTGAAGCCGGGCTTCATCCTCCTTTCACGATCGAACGACGAGAATGGCGGGGTGCGCCTGCTGCTCGTGGAGGATGACGACGCCCTCGCCGAAGTCCTGCGGCGCGCCCTCGTCGAGGACGGCTACGCCGTCGACCGCGCCGACCGCATCCTCGACGCCTGCCACCTGCTCGACGTGAACGCCTACGACCTCGTGGTGCTCGACCTCGGCCTGCCCGATGGCGACGGGCTCCGCGTGTGCACCCACGTCCGGGCCGCGGGGTCGCCGGTGCCGATCCTCGTGCTCACCGCACGGGACGGGCTGTCGGACAAGGTCGCCGGCCTCGACGCCGGTGCCGACGACTACCTCACCAAGCCCTTCGACTACCCCGAGCTCGCCGCCCGGGTGCGCGCCCTCCTGCGGCGGCCCGGGGAGGACCGCTCGCCGGTGCTCACCGCCGGAGCCATCCGGCTCGACCCCGCGTCCCGCCGGGTGTGGCACGGGGCGATCACCGTCCCGCTCACCGCCCGGGAGTTCGCGCTCCTCGAGTACCTGCTGCGCCGGCGGGGCCAGGTGGTGCCCCGCACCGACCTCATCGAGCACGTCTGGGACGCCAACTACGACGGGCTCTCGAACGTGGTCGACGTGCACGTCGCCTCGCTGCGGCGCAAGCTCGGCCTGCCCGGCGCCCCCGCTCCCATCGAGACCGTGCGCGGGGTGGGGTACCGGATCGACGGGGCCGGACCGGGGGCGTCGGCAGGGGAGCGGGCGGGATGAACCTCCGCCGGGTCCGGTTCCACCTCGCCGTCCTCTTCACCGTCCTCGCCGGGCTCGCCATCGGTGGGATCGCGCTGTACGCGGTCGGGTCCGGCCGCGACCGCATCCTCGCGGGCGCAGAGCGCGACGCGGTGGAGGTCCTGAACGAGCTCGCCGTCGCGGGCTTCGACCGCGAGCGGGTGCCGGCGAACAACACCTGGTACGTCCACTGGGACTGGGAGGCCGAGGAGTACTGGGAGGACCCGTACGGCGAGGTGTGGGTGGAGCTCCCGCTGCGCACCATCGCCGACGTGACCGGATCGGACTGGCCGTCGTTCGGTCGCTACGAGTACCAGGGCGGGACCTGGCTGGCGTACGCCCGCCCGGTCGGCCCGTCCGAGTGGGTGGTGACCGCGCTCGACCTCGAGCCGTTCGAGGACGATGTCTCCTCCCTCCGACTCCGGTTGCTCCTCGCCGCTGCGGCGTCCGTGGCCCTCATGGCGGTCGCCGGCTACTGGCTCGCCGGACGGTCGTTGCGGCCGGCCCGACGCGCCGTCGCCCAGCAACGCGACTTCATCGCCGACGCGGCCCACGAGCTCCGGACCCCGCTCGCCGTGATCAAGGCCTCCGCCAGCCATGCCCTGTCGCGGGAGCGGACCGCCGAGGAGTACGCCCGCGCACTCCACGAGATCGAGCGCGCCGCGGAGCGGGCGACGCTCGGCGTGGGTGAGCTCCTCGATCTGGCCCGTCTCGACGCCGGACAGGCGCAGCCCCGGATGGCCCCGCTCCGGCTCGACCTGCTCGCAGAGGAGGTCGCCGCCTCGGTCCGCCTCGACGGGGTGACGATCTCGGCCGATGAGGGAGAGGCCCTGGTGGTGCAGGCCGACTACGCCCTGCTGCGCCAGGTGGTCGAGAACCTCACCCGGAACGCCGCAGCGCGGGCGGCCACGGTCCGGCTCTCCACGAGCGTCCACGAGCGGTGGGGCGAGCTGCGCGTCGACGACGACGGGCCCGGCTTCGACCCGGACGTCCTGCCCCACGTGTTCGACCGGTTCCGCCGTGGGGACGCCAAGGGCTCGAGCGGCCTCGGTATGGCCATCGCCAAGTCGATCGTCGAGGCCCACGGCGGCCGGATCGAGGCGCAGAACCGGCCCGAGGGTGGCGCCACCGTGCGCATCGCCGTGCCGCGCTCCCCTGATGCATGAGGCGGGAACGGCACCTACGCTCGCTCCGTGACCGTGGGGGACGTCGAGACGACCGGGACCGCGCGCCCGCCGACGGGCGCGCTCGCCGGGCTGATGACGGCGATGTCGCTGCCCGCCCTCGACCTGCTGGTGGTGGCCACCGCCGGCCCCGAGATCGCCGGCGACCTCGGCGACCTGGGCGGGCTCGCCTGGCTCTTCGTCTCCTACCAGATCGGCATGGTCATCGCGATGCCGCTGTTCGGGCGGCTCGGCGACCTGCTCGGCCGGCCCCGTGTCTACCGGTCCGCCATCCTGCTGTTCCTCGCCGCATCGTTGGCTTGCGGCCTCAGCGTGTCGCTCCCCATGCTCGTGGTGGCCCGCTTCGTGCAGGGCGTGGGCGGCGGCGGCATCTCCGGGCTCACCCACGCGATGGTCGCCGACCTCGTCCCCGTCCGTGACCGTGGCCGCTACGCCTGGTTGTCGCCGTCGGTCTGGGCCGTGTCGTCCTTCCTCGGTCCGTTGGTGGGCGGTCTGTTCGCCGACCACTGGAACTGGCGCGGTGTCTTCCTGGTGAACCTCCCGGTCGGGCTGGTGGCGCTCCGTCTGATCGCCGGGGCGTTCACGGCGCCGCCGCCGGAGCGGGTCGACCGCGGCGTCGACCTACCGGGATCCGCGTTGTTGGTCGTGGCCGTCGGCAGCATCGCGCTGGTGGCGTCGACGGGCGGGGAGACCCTCGCCTGGACCAGCCCGGCCATCCTCGCCCTCGTGGTCGTGGGGGTGGCGAGCGCGGTCCTGTTCGTGCGGCAGGAGCGGCGCTGCAGCCATCCCGTCGTGACCCTGCGCTTCTTCCGCATCCCGACGGTGCGCGTCGTCTCGGCCAGCACGTTCTTCATCGGCGCGTCGAACTTCGCGACGGTGGCGTTCCTGCCGCTGCACCTGCAGGTCGTGGTCGGGCAGAGCGCCACGACCTCGGGCCTCGCCCTGCTCCCCATCTCGGTGTGCATCACCCTGTCGTCCACGTTGAGCGGGCGCTACATCGCCGCGACGGGGCGGTACCGGTGGTTCCCGGCCATCGGTGCGGGCGTGTTCGCCGTGGGCATGTTCCTGATCACGCGCATCGACGCCGACACCGGACCCGTGGAGGTGTGGCTCGCCACGGGCCTGTCGGGGCTCGGGCTCGGCCTGGGCACACCCACCTACCTCATCGCCATGCAGAACGTGCTGCCGCAGTCGGACGTGGGTCAAGCGTCGGCGCTCGCCATGTTCGCCCGGATGCTCGGGCAGGTGTTCGGCCCGGCCGTCGGCAGCTCGCTGCTCCTGTGGCGCTTCGGCACCCGGCTCGAGGAGGAGGTGGTGCCTGCGCCTCCCGGCGGGCTGGTCGCCCGGGACCTGATCGCCGACGTCGACGAGATCCTCGGGCAGGCCGAACCGCTCCGCTCCCAGGTCATCAGCGCCTTCGCTGACGGCATGCACCTGGCCTTCTGGTTCGCCGTGCTGCTGGCGGTCGTCGCCATGGTGATCGCCCTGTTCCTGCGCCACGTGCCGCTCCGGGACCGGTTCGACGACGGGGTGGTGGCGGCCCCCGACCTCGGCTGAGGGTCGTGGGACGCGCTCAGCCGGCGGCGGGAGGCCTGGCGCCGGGGCGGCCGTGGGTCGGGGCCGGGCAGCAGTCCAGGGGGCAACGGTCCGGCCGCACGCCCAGGGCGCCGAGGTGGCGCCGCTCCCGATCCGGGTGCAGACGCTCCTCGACCAGCTCGCGGAGGGCGGCCACGAACGCCGGGTCGATGCCGACGGTGGCGGCGCGCCGGAGCTCGAGGCCGGCCGCGGCAGCCCGGGTCGAAGCCACGGTGTCGAGGTCCTGCACGACCTCCATGTGGTCGGAGACGAACCCGATCGGCGCGAGCACCGCCGCACGGACGCCGGACGTCGCGAGGTGCTCGAGGTGGTCGGAGACGTCCGGCTCCAGCCAGGGCACCTGCGGAGGGCCGGAGCGGCTCTGCCACACCAGGTCGACCGATGCCGCGGGCCGGCCCACGCGCTCGGCGACGAGCCGAGCCGTCTCCCGGAGCTGGGTCTCGTGGTCCGAGGTCGCCGCCATGGACACGGGGATGCTGTGCGCGGTGCAGACCAGGCGGGCGTCGGCCCGGAGGTCCTCGGGCAGCGCGGCGAACGCCGCGGCCACGTTGCGGGCGAGCGGCTCCACGAACCCGGGGTGGTCGAAGTAGGCGCGCACCTTCTCGATCACCGGAGCGTCGGGACCGACCTCCTCGCGCGCCCGCTCGATGTCCTCCCGGTACTGCCGGCACCCGGAGTACGAGCTGTAGGCGGAGGTGACGACGGCCAGCGCCCGCCGGACCCCGTCGTCGCGCATCCGCTGCACGGTGTCGGCGAGCATCGGGTGCCAGTTCCGGTTGCCCCAGTAGAGGGGGAGGTCGAGGCCGTGGGCGTCGAGCTCGGTGCGCAGCGCGGCGAGCAGCGCGCGGCACTGGTCGTT
>JBEIGA010000213.1:0-7055 GCA_040382135.1 Acidimicrobiales bacterium | reverse complement strand
TGGTGCTCGCCGAGAGCGTCTACCTCGGCACCGAGGCGGCCGAGCTCGTCGTGGTCGACTATGAGCCGCTGCCCCCGGTGGTGTTCCCCGCCGACGCCGCCACCGACGCCGTGCTGCTCTTCCCGGAGTCGGGCACCAACACGGTCATGGCACCCTTCGACGACCCGCTCCCGGACCTCTCCGCCTACGAGGTCGTGGTCCGCCAGGACATCGACAACCAGCGCCTCGCCGCCTGCCCCATCGAGGGGCGCGTCGCGGCGTCGGTGTGGGGCGAGGACGGCCGGCTCACCCACTACGCCAGCTCGCAGGGCGCGGGTGTGGTGAAGACCCACCTCGTCAACTGGCTCGGCTACGACCCGTCCATGGTGCGGGTGGTGAACGGCGACGTCGGCGGCGGCTTCGGCGCCAAGGGCTTCCCCCACGCCGACGAGCTCATCATCCCGGCGCTGGCCCGCCACGTCGGGCAGCCGGTCCACTGGGCGGAGACCCGCACCGAGAACATGACCGGCATGGTCCACGGCCGGGCGCAGCACCAGTCGATGATCCTGGCCGGCGACCGTGAGGGCCACATCGGCTACCTGCGCTTCGACGTCCTCCAGGACGCCGGTGCCTACCCCAAGTACGGGGCGCTGCTGCCGTTCTTCGGCACGCGGCGCATGGCGAGCGGTGTCTACGCCATCCCGGAGATCGGGTTCGGCGGCCGCGCCGTCGTCACGAACACCACGTCGGTCGGCGCCTATCGGGGGGCCGGTCGCCCGGAGGCCGCGGCGGGCATCGAGCGGATGATCGACATCTACGCCGCCGAGATCGGCATGGACCCCGCCGAGGTCCGTCGCCGGAACTTCATCCCCGAGGACGCCTTCCCGTACACCACCGTGGTCGACACCGTCTACGACGTCGGCGCCTATGCCCGTTCGCTCGAGCTGGCCCTCGGGGCCGCCGGCTACGACGAGCTCCGCGCCGAGCAGGCCCGACGCCGCGCCGCGGGGGACACGAAGCAGCTCGGGATCGGCATCGGCTGCTACGTGGAGGTCACCGGTATCGGCGGCGGCGGGGAGTACGCCGAGGTCACCCTCCGTCCCGACGGCACCGTCCTGGTCGTCACCGGCTCCACGCCCTACGGGCAGGGCCACCACACCGCCTGGGCGATGATCGTCGCCGACCGGCTCGGCGTGGCCATGGACGACGTCGAGGTCGTGCACGGCGACACCGACATCGTGCCGTCCACCAGCGTCACCGGCGGTTCCCGATCGCTGCAGCTGGCCGGTTCCTCGGTGCTCGACGCCGCGGGCCGCATGGCCGAGCTGGCGCTGCCGGTCGCCGCCGACCTCCTCGAGGCCGCGGTCGCCGACGTCGTGCTCGACGAGGCCGCCGGCGCGTTCCACGTGGCCGGCACACCCAGCCGCACGGTCACCTGGGCCCAGGTCGCCGCCGCGGCCAACACCCCGCTGAGCGCCCTGAACGAGTGGAAGCAGGAGCGGGAGACCTACCCCTTCGGCGCCCACGTGAGCGTGGTCGAGGTCGACACCGAGACCGGCGCCACCACCGTGCTCCGCCATGTCTGCGTCGACGACGCCGGCACCATCCTCAACCCGCTGATCGTCGACGGGCAGGTCCACGGCGGCGTGGCCCAGGGGGTGGCCCAGGCCCTCCTCGAGGCGGTCCGCTACGACGAGGACGGCAACCCCCTCACGACCAACTTCGCCGACTACACCGTGGTGTCCGCGGCCGAGCTCCCGAGCTTCGAGCGGGTGGCCATGGAGACCCCCACGCCGCTGAACCCGCTCGGGGCCAAGGGCATCGGCGAGTCCGGCACCATCGGCGCCACACCGGCGGTGCACAACGCCATCGTGGACGCCGTGTCCCACCTCGGTGTGCGCCACATCGACATGCCCTGCACCCCCGAGCGCGTCTGGGCGGCGATCACCGCGGCACAGGGGTCCTGAGTCCTCAGGGTTCCGGCTGCGATGCCCCGCTGCGGTCGCCGCCCGACGCCATCTGCGAGCGGGCGGTGCGGGTCTCCCGCAGCCAGGACGCCATCAGCAGCAGCAGGGTGACGGCGACCGCGGCGATCGACCAGTAGAAGGCGACGAGGTCGACCACGGTGCCCGGCGGCGGGTCCCCGGGCATGGAGTTGCGCAGCGGCGGGAGGGCGAAGAGCACACCCACGAAGAAGCCGTACACCCACACCGGCGGGTCGACCCGCCAGATGATCGTGGACCAGCTCACCAGCACGCCGGAGATGGCGAACATCCACATGAGCGCCATCACCCCGACGCCGTAGACGACCGCCGTCCACTCGCGCTCGATCCGGAGCGACGCCGCACTCAGCCCGGTCTCGGCGCTCGCCACCATCTCCCCCTGCACCCCGATCCGGTGGTCCAGCGAGACCGACTCGATCTGGAGCACGACGGGCACCGTCACCCCGTCCGCGGTCGCAGCGAGCACGACGTTGGCGTCGTAGGCGTCGAAGGGGTAGCGGGACACGTTGCCGTTCTCGAGGGGCAGCGTGACCTCGTAGGGCACGACCACCGAACCCACCGGGTAGCTCTGCAGCTGCGGACCGACGAGCGCCGTCGTGCGGACGGCCAACTCCGAGGTGAGGACCCCCTCGGAGCGGAACGCGGGCCCCGGCTCCGGATCGATGCGGAGCCGCAGCTCACCGTTGACGGCGTCGACGCCGGTGACGGTGGCCCGCACGAGCAGCTCGTCGTCGGCGACGACCTCCGGTGCGGGCAGCACGGTGGCCGTCGGGTCCGCCTCCTGCCCGAGGAGGCTGATCGCAGCGAGGATCGGGCCGAGGGTCAGCAGGGCCAGCAGGAGCAGGGCGACCTGCTGGGCCCGGCTCGCCCGGGCCGGGCGCATGACCAGGCCCACGACCGTGCCGACGAACCCGCCGTCCTCGTCGCGGACGACGACGGCCTGTTGCTGGCCGGTGTCGGTCACGGGGTGCCCGGGTCCGAGAGCGCCCAGATGCCGCCGGCCCGCGTGCCCACCACGATCACCCCGCGCCACACGGCGGGCGTCGACTCGATGCACCCGCCGAGCTCCACGGTCCACAGCTCCGGCGGCTGGACGCTGGTGTCGCTGAGGTCGTAGGCGTGGAGGAAGCCCTCGCAGTCACCCTGGATCAGGACGTCGTCCACCACGACGGGCGACGACCACAGGTGCCAGCCGAGCTCGATGCGCCAGCGCTCCGCGCCCGTGGCCCGGTCGAGCGCCAGTAGGGGCCCGTCCGAAGCGGGCACGATCACGATGTCCTCGTGGATGGCGGGCGAGCCCCAGATCCCGGTGTCGATCCCGTCCCGGGCGTCGACCTTCCAGACCACGGGGGCGTCCGGCTTCGACGGGTCGAGCTTGATGATCTGGCCGACCTCCTCGGAGCGGGTGTTGCCCCGCTCGTACTCCATCCCGACGTAGAGCATCCCCTCGTCGTCGACCGCGATCGTGGCGTCGATGTCGTCGCCGGCCCAGTAGCGGAACACCCGGGTGGGGGCGACCCCGTCCTTCAGGCCCGAGATGTCCCAGCCCTGCACCAGCCCGCCGCCGTTGCCGAAGTAGAGGGTGTTCCCGCTGATGGCGACCGAGTTCTCGATGGAGACCGAGTTGCCGACCGCGTTCAACAGCTCCTGGTCCCAGCCCGGCGCGTTCCAGACGAGCTCCGGGTTCACCGTGACGAAGCCGCTGGCGTCGTAACCCCGGTTCAGCTTGACCACGTGGATCTGGCTGTTCTCCCCACCGATGAACAGGTAGTCGTCGATGACGAGGCCCGAACCGTCCCAGTCGTTGTTCCAGAGGGTGGGCGACACCGCCTCGGCCGACAGCTTCCACAGCTCCTGCGGCGGGTTCCGGTCGAAGGCGATGACCCGGTAGTAGTTGTCCCGCGAGCCCGTGTAGAGCAGGGGGAAGCCGTCGGGGTCGACCGTGACCGTGCCCTTGATGATGTCGCCGGTCGGGAAGGGGTCGATGATCGGGCTGGCGTCGGTGGCGTCGAGGAAGTGGACGGCCTTGTCGTAGGCGCCGAACGCCACCCACGTACGACCCTCCCGCTCGAAGATCGCCGGCTGGCCCGTCCACCCGGACCCGCACCACGTCTGGGTCTCGCCGCCGACGCTCGACTGCCCGCACAGCCCGCCTGTCTCCGGGAAGCGCCAACGGACCTGCGGGTTGCGGGGCACCGGCCCCTCGCCGAAGTAGGTGCGGGTGGGATTCCCGCGGAAGGTCAGGAGCCCCTCGACCGTGGTGCCGTATGGCTCGCCGCTGGAGGCCGGGTCGACCCAGCCGGCGAAGGGCGGCCGGGTGGTCGAGGTGGTCGCGGTCTCCTCGGCCTCGCCTCCGTCCTCCGCGGCGCCGTTCTCGCCGTCGTCGGCCCCGGTGTCGATCGTCGTGCCGTCCTCGGACGGGGTCGTCGCATCGGACGCGGTCTCGACCGTGCCCTGGTCGGCGTCTTCGGGGAACAGCGTCGAGACCAGGGCGATGGCGACGATGACCACGATCGCCAGGCCCCCCATGCGGAGGAGCTTCACCCCGGCAGCTTGCCAAGTGGGCGGACCGGACACCAGTCATCACCGCGGCGGGGATCGGCGCCCCGACCGGGACCGGGCTCAGAACAGGCCGATGACCTGTCCACCGGGGTCGGTACCCTCGCCGCCATGCCGCCCACGACGCCGCCCAAGGGAACGCTGCTCTGGCGGGCCGCCAGGCTCCGCTGCCCCGTCTGCGGGAGCGGCCGCCTCTTCCGCCGCTGGGTACAGCTGGTGGACCGATGCCCCCGGTGTGCCTTCCAGTTCGAGCGCCGCGCCGGCCAGTTCGTCGGCGCCGTGGGCATGAACACCATCGCCGTCTTCGGGTTGCTGCTGATCGCCCTCGCGGTCGGGTTCGTGCTCACCGCCCCCGACGTCGCCGTGGTACCCCTGCTCGCGGTGGGCGTCGTCATCTCGGGGCTCGGGCCGGTGGTCTTCTACCCGTTCTCCAAGACCCTCTGGACCGCCGTCGACCTGATGATGAGCCCCCTCGAGGAGGGCGAAGCCCCCGGCGCCTGAGGTGTCGGACACCGTGCCCGGGGCGAGGATCCGGAACGCCCGGGCGAGCAGGGGGGTGCGCTCGTCGACCTCGTGGGTCACCGTGGGCACCGGCTCGGCCCGCGCCACGACGGGCTCGGGCGCAGCTGCGGGCGCAGGGCGCGGCGCGGGCACGACGGCCGGCGGCGTGTCGAGCAGGGGGCGGAGCAGCTCCGGCTGGCTGATCTCGGGGCCGGGACGGCTCAGGAACAGGGCACGACGGTCGCTGCGGGTCCAGCCGACGGGCACCGTGATGCGGTCCGCGTGGCGGTCGCACAGCTCGACACCTCGGCGGCGGTCCCCCGCATCGGCGATCACGGCGAGACGCCGGCCCACGTCGATGACGAGCACGGCGGCGGCCGCACCCGCACACCCAGGCCTCTGACACAGCCGCCGCATACCGGGACGGTACCGCTCATCAGGACATTCGTCACGTATGGCGGTGCCCCGCCCACGGTTCGACGCCTCCTAGGCTGGCGCGGCTTCGGACCCCGGGAGACGGCTTCGCATGGCACTTCGGACAGCCGACGAGTACCGCAAGGGGCTCCGCGACGGCCGCCGGGTCCACTACCAGGGCCGCCTGGTGCCGGACGTGACCGCCGACCCGGAGCTCTCGGTGGCGGTCGACCACGCCGCCATCGACTTCGACCTCGCCGAACGACCCGAGCTCGCCGGCCTCGCGGTCGACCTCGACCCGGACACCGGTGAGGCGTCGTCGGCGTACTGGCGCCTGCCGCGCTCCGCCGAGGACCTCCACCACCGCAGCGCGCTGGTGGAGGCCGCCACCCGGGCGGGCGCCACCCTCGTGCTGCTGGTGAAGGAGATCGGCTCCGACGCCCTGTTCGGGCTCCTGCGGGTGCTCGAGGGCGAGCAGCTGCAGCGGGCCGAGCGGTTCCTGGCCCACTGCCGGGCGGGCGACCTCGCCGTCGCGGTCGCCCAGACCGACGTCAAGGGCGATCGCAACCTCGGCCCGGCCCAGCAACCGAACCCGGACCACTACGTGCGGGTCGTGGCCGAGGGGCCGGACGGCATCGTGGTGCGCGGCGCCAAGTCCCACACGTCGGTCGCCGCCAACGCCGACGAGCTGGTCGTGCTGCCCACTCGGGCGATGGGCCCGGACGAGGCCCCCTGGGCGGTCTCGTTCGCCGTCCCGATCGACACCCCGGGCCTCCACCTGTACGTGTCGAGCTGGGGCTCCGGCAGCCGCGACCCGTTCGACGCGCCGATCTCGGCCCGGCACCGGATGCTCGAGACCCTCACCGTGTTCGACGACGTGCTGGTCCCGTGGGACCGCGTGTTCTGCCACGGCACGCCGGCGATGGCCGGACCGATCGCCCACGCCTTCGTCGACTACCACCGCTTCACCGCGGTCTCCTACAAGCTGCCCCTGCTCGACGCCTTCGTCGGCGCCGCCGCGGAGATCGCCGCCATGAACGGCGTGCTGCAGAAGGCCCACATCCGCGAGAAGGTCGCCCGGTTGATCGCCTGGTCCGAGACGGTCCGTGGCCTCACCGAGCTGGCCGCGCACCGCGCCGTCGTCGACGAGCGGGGCATCGCCCGCCCGGACCCCCTCACCGTCAACCTGGCGAAGCTCACCTTCGCCTCCGGCTACCACCAGGCCATCGGCCTCGTGCAGGACTGCGCAGGCGGTCTCCTGGTCACGGGCCCGGGCGCCGAGGACTGGGCCGACCCCGAGACCCGCGCCGTGCTCGAGCGCTACCTCGGCGCCGCCGCGCCCGCCGAGGAGCGGCTGCGGGTCCTGAACCTCATCGGCGACCTCACCGCCCGCGACTTCGGCGGCTACCAGGCGGTGCTGGCAGTACACGCCGAGGGCAGCATAACCAAATAACACAATTCCCAACTTTTGATAGAGTACTTCCGATAAACAACAGAAGGTTGTTCCTTCAAAACGTTCTGATAACTCAGTGGAATATATTTCCCAATCACATCCACGTTGATATTCTCCAATCCTATCACTATTATCTTCATCTTCTT
>JBEIGA010000212.1:0-7210 GCA_040382135.1 Acidimicrobiales bacterium | reverse complement strand
GCGAGGGCGGTGCGGACCAGCCCGGCGTGGACCCGGCGTTCCAGCGCACCCAGGGCTCCGAGGTGGGCGAGCAGCCCCTTCTCGTCGAGCGAGCCGAGCGAATCGGCCGCCACCCCCAACGGCGCTGCGGCACACGCACCGGTAAGGCAACCGTCGGCGCCGAGGGTGGGGTGAGCGAGGGAGCGGGCGGCGTTCGCCATGCGGGAACGCTACCCGACCACCACCCGGAAAGCGAACGTATGTACGATTCTTGAGAAAGAACAGATGTTCGGTTGGAGGCCGTCCCCGGCCCACGTTACCGAGGCCCTACGATAGCCCAGCGGGGGCGAGCGAGCCGCTGCGAGCCCTTGCGCCGACGGTCGAACGCCCGTCTGTCTCGGTGGCTGTGGGAGGTGTGCGGACCGCCGGGGGTCCGTGGTGGGACGCCGTCGCCGAGGTGGTGGCCGACGGGCCGGACGCGGAGGCGGACGGCTTCCTGCGGCTCGCCTCCGGCACGGATCGGCTGCGGGTCGGGCTGGTGTTGCCGGGTGGTCGGCGGGTGGTGGACCTGTCACCGCTGCCCGGCGCCGTCGTCCATCCGGTGTGGCAGCGAGCCGCCCAAGGGGGAGGACCCGAACGGCCGGCCGGCCGCCATCGCCCAGCTGGTCGCCCCCGAGCCGTCCGAGCCGAGGGGCTCGGGCCCCCTGGTCGCCGTGCTCGGAGGGGTCTGCTGCCCCATGGAACGACCCGTGGCGGCCGGCGACGGTGTGGCCGTCGGTCGCCGACCTCGTCGCTGCGGTCGCCGTTGGGGCCGGCCGGCTCGTCGGCATCGAGGACGGCGGCCGGATCGTGGGCTGCGTCCGCGCCCTCTCCGAAGCCACCGCCCGCGCCGTGATCGACCACCTCGAGGCGCTCGGCGTCGTCGGTCCGCCGGCACGACCGACATCGCTGCGCTACCAGGCGGTGGGGGCCGGTCCGGTGGCGGATCGATGCCGCCTCGGTGCGACAGCCGGGGAGGGCCGGTGGGTCCACCGACGGTGCCGCAGTGTGGCGAGCGTGCGCACCCGCCGCAGCAGCACCTTTGTGCCCTTCGATGTCTTTCCGTACTCTTGCTTGTCAAGGCGGGAAATGAAGGGTTGGCGGAGGCGCGCCCGGATGAGGCCGACCTTGCGTTGGAACGGCCGTCGCGCCTCCTGCTCCTCGGGACGGCAACCGCCGCCATTGCACTGATCGCCATCTCGGCCTTCACGTTCCTGACCAACGCCGACGACGAGGACGAGACGCTGCCGCCTGCGGTCGAACCCGCGCCGAGTCCGAGATCCGCAGTGACGCTCGCTCCGTGACGGCGGCCAGGCAGGCGCAACCGGTCCGGGCCGGGTCGTCCTGTCGGTGCTGCGCGGCTCAGGCGCGGCCGATGCCGCGGTAGGTGAAGCCTCGGCGGCGGAGGGCGCCGATGTCGAGGATGTTGCGTGCGTCGACGACGTGGCGGGCGGCCATGGTGTGGGCGGCCTTGTCGAGGTCGAGCCATGTGAACTCGTCCCATTCGGTGAGCACGGCGAGGACGGTTGCCCCTTCGATCGCTGCGTAGGGGTCGGGTTCGACGGTCACGCCGGGGAGGTCTGCAGTGGTGACGGCGGGGTCGTAGGCGTGGACGTCTGCGCCCAGGGCGACGAGGCGGGTGATGATCTCGACGGCGGGGGATTCGCGCATGTCGTCGGTGCCGGCTTTGAAGGTGAGGCCCATGGCGGCGATACGGGTGCCGGCGACGGTGCCGCCGGCGGCTTCGGCCCCGGCCCGACACCGCCCACGGCCCGACCAGCGGCGGGCGGCCGCGGGCGGGGCGACCGTTCGGGCCTCGAAGCCTGCGGCGCGGAGCCGATCCACCCGCCGGGTCACCTCGGGGTCGACGCCTGGCGGCACCGCCGAGAAGACCAGCACCGTGCGCCGGTCCGTCCGGGGGTGGAGGACCAGGGGGTGCACCGGTGCCGCTGCCGGAAGGGTCCCGCTTCCCATGCCGCTCTCCTCGTGAGGTCGTCGCCACCATGCCCGTCTCCGGGTGCACGGGTTCTTCGGCCGACCTCAAGGGAAACTCAAGAAATGGTGTCCGTCCGGTGCGGGAACAGGCCGTTCGGCCCAGCCGCGGGTGTTCGGGCATGCACGGACGTCGCGTACGTCCCGTACGTCTGGTACGTTTGGGTGCATGGTCACCCGGCACTTCGGCTCCTACACCGCGGCTCGCACCCATCTCCGCGACCTGCTCGACACCGCGCACACCGGCCGGGTCACGACCGTCGACCGTGACCGGGAACGCTTCGCCGTGGTCGACGCCGAAGTCCTCCGCGCCCAGCTCGCGGCGCTGCGGCCCTCCGGGGCCGTCGTCGCCGCCGAGGGCGGGCGCTGGGCGGCCTTCCTGCCGGGCACACCCGTGGCCGGCGAGGGTGACGACCTCGACGATGCCCTCGACGATCTCGTCGATGCCTTGCGCGAGTACGCCGCCGACTGGAACGAACGGCTCGTCGACGCTCCGAACCATCGGGACAACTGGGCGGTGGTCGTGCTCACCGAGCTCAGCGACGACGCGCAGCTCCGGAGCTGGCTGCTGCAGGATGACCTGCCCCACCCCCGATGACGGATCGCATCGCCAGCCGTCGGGAGCACCAACGGTTCTGCGAGATCGAGGGCTGGGAGGAGGTGCGCAACGCGCGGGGGAAGCCCACGCAGCACCACATCACCTACGAACTGCGCCTGGAGGACCGGCGCATCCTCCGGACCCGCATCTCCCGCCCGGCGAACACCGACCGCTACGGCAGGGGCCTGTGGTCCCACATCCTCACCGACCAGCTCGACGTCACCGGCGAGGAGTTCTGGGAGTGCGTGGACCACGGCAACCCGCCGCGGAGATCGGCGATCCTCGAGCCTGCGGGTGGCGCGGTGCTTCCTGCCGGGCTCGCCCACCAACTGGTGCACACGCTCGGGCTGACCGCCGACGAGATCGCCGAGCTCACGCTCGAGGAGGCCGTCGGGCGCATGGCCGAGTTCTGGTCGCAGACGCCCGACTGAGTCGGCCGTTCGGCCCAGCCGCGGGGGCCCGGTGTCAGCGGCCGGTGCCGCGGACCACGGCGCCGACGGTCTGCAGCAGGATCCTTGCGTCGAGGCGCCAGGACATCTGGCGCACGTAGCGCTCGTCGTAGTGCACGTTCTCGTGGACGTAGCCGGGGCGGTCGCCCGACACCTGCCACAGGCCGGTGAGCCCGGGGCGCACCAGGTGGCGGGGGTGGTCGATCAGGCCGTACCGCTCGGCCACCGCCACCATCTCCGGACGCGGCCCGACGATGCTCATCTCGCCGCGCAGCACGTTCCAGAGCTGGGGCAGCTCGTCCATGCTCGTGCGCCGCAGGAACCGGCCGAAGCCGGTGTGGCGGGGATCGTGCTCGCTCTTGTGGTCCCGCCGGCGGTCCGGACCGTCGAAGCGGTCCTCCCCGCCGCGGCGGTCGTGGTGCATGGTGCGGAACTTCAGCACGCCGAACGGGACACCGTCACGGCCCACCCGCACCTGGCGGTAGAGCACCGGGCGGCCGAGGGTGAGGACCACGCCGACGGCGGCGACGATCAGAAGAGGCGAGAGCACCACCAGGGCCGCGGTGGCGACCACGACGTCGAGCACCCGCTTGCCCCGGCACACGTACCAGGAGTTCGGGACCAGAGCGGTGGTGACGGGCACCGCGATCTCGGGGGAGGTTGGCGCGGTGTGCGTCAGCATCAGCGCAGCGGCCCTTTCGCTCAGCTCGTGTTCCATGTCCGCCTCGGCTCCGCCCACCGACCCGCCGTCGGAGGTTCCGGACGACCACAGGATGCAACCCGCGCGCCCGTCTGCGCCAGATCCGGACGGCTCATCGCCACGGCGCGCGGTGGACCACCCGGCCCATGGAGCTCCCACCAGGGACGGACTACCGTCATGGTTTCGTGGCGGGGGCACGACACGACGTCCGAGGAGGACCGGTGGGGCACACGGTGGGCAACGGGATGGATCGGCTGCGCGCGCACGCCCGAGGGTGGGCGGCGGCGCTCGTCCTCGGCGGAGCCCTCGTGGGGGGTGCGCTGCTCGCCGAGCCGGCTGCAGCCCAGGCCGAGGAGCCGCCGCCGCGGCCGACGGACCTGACGATCCCCTTCCCCGACGACCTCGAGCCGGCGATGTCCCGTGCCGACCGGGTCCCGACGCCGGAGCCGGGCGGGCAGGCTGCCGCCGGCTGCACCGAGGACGTCTGGGCCGACCCGAACGACGGGCTGCTCTTCGACGTCACCGCCTTCGGGCTCTTCTACGACTGCGACCAGGGGCTCTGGATCGCGACGATCGGCGTCCCGATCGGCGGTCCGGCGAGCGTGTCGTTCTTCGTCGACACCGACGGCAACATTGCCGGGAACGGCTGTGCGTGGGGCGACTACGGACTCGTCGCCGAGTGGCGACCGAACATCGGCGACTACATCACGGGCGTGTTCCGCACGCCCACCTGTGACACCTCGACCTGGACCTTCATGGGCGAAACCTACCTGGACACCTACTGGTACAACGGGCGCGCCTGGTACGACATCGGCTTTGTGGGCGCCCAGATCGGGTCGCCGACCTCGGTCGCCTATACGGGCGTCGCTTCGTACGCCGGGTCGGGTGGCTGGGACTTCTTCCCCGACAATGGCTACCTGACGGCCGCACGCCCGGCGCCCACCTACCCGGCCCCCGTGGTGGCTCCCGCCGGCGGCGCCCGGCTTGGCGAGAGCCACTCGATCTTCCGGCTCTACTCGGCCTACCTGCTCCGTCAGCCCGACGTCCCCGGGCTCACCTTCTGGGAGGACCAGTACCTCACCTGTGGGCAGAGCCTTCCCGGCATCTCCGCCTTCTTCGCGGGCTCGGCCGAGTTCACCAACCGCTACGGCAACGTCAACGACGCCGAGTTCGTCGCCCTGATCTACGCCAACGTGCTCGGCCGTGCGCCCGAGGAGTCCGGCTTCGCCTACTGGGTCCGCAGCCTCGGCGAGGGCACCGTGAACCGCGGCCAGGTCATGGTGGGCTTCTCCGAGTCGAACGAGTACGTGGCCCGGACGGGCACGGCGGCGCCTCAGACGCCCCTGTGCGGATCCCGTGCCATGTCGGACTCGGTGTACCGCCTCTATCGGGCGTACTTCCTGCGGGAGCCCGAGGCCGAGGGTGAGCGGTACTGGACCTTCCGCTACGGCCGCTGCGAGAGCAGCCTGGCCACCGTGTCGGACCTCTTCGCCGGGTCGGCGGAGTTCCTGGCCCGGTACGGGTCGTTGTCGGACCGGGCGTTCGTGGAGCGCGTCTACCTGAACGTGCTCGGTCGTCCGGGTGAGATGAGCGGCATCGACTACTGGAGCGGACTTCTCGCGAGCCGGGCCATCACGCGCGGCGGGATGATGATCGGGTTCTCCGACTCGCCCGAGTTCGTCGGTCGCACCGGCACCCGCACCCCGGTCAGGCCCTGCTGAGGGCGGCTCAGGCGCCGGGCGACCGGCCGTCGAGGATCCGCACCACGGCTTCGGACAGGGTGCGGAGCTCCTCGGCGGCGGTGCGGAACGAGCGGAACGAGCGGCCGTAGGGGTCGGCCACCTCGTCGCGGCCGGATCCCAGCAGGTCCGAGGTGGTGCGGTCGGCGTCGAGCGCGGCGAGCAGGGCGGGGAGCGAGCCGGCGGGGCGGCGCTGGGCCCGCGGCACGAACGAGCCGAGCGTGAAGATCCGGCCCCGGGCGGCGGGGGCCAGCACCACGAGGTCACGGGCGTGGCGGCGCTCCATGGTGAGCACCAGATCGGCCCAGACCAGGTCGTCGGCGTCCACCACCGAGCTGCGGTGCTCCGCGATGTCGACGCCGTGCTCGGTCATCACCCGCACGGCGTCGGGCGCCGCCGGGTGCCCCGCCTGGAGGAACCCGCCGGAGCGCACCTCGAGCGCCGGATCCATGGCGGCGAGGAAGCCCTCGGCCATGGGGGAGCGGCAGATGTTCGCCGTGCACACCACCAGGATCCGGGGGGCGCGGGGCGATGGCGGGAGGTCGTCGGGCTGCACGGGGGGCAACGCTAGCGAGCGTGCCCTGCCGCGGACGGGCGCCGATGGCGGGCCGCGGTGTGGCGCCGGCGTCCGGCGTGCACCGGGAGGCGCTCGGGCGTGGCCACGATCTCGGGCCGGGGCGCGGGACGCGGCGGGCGGAGCCGTTCGGCCAGCCACACGAGCACGCCCACGGCCGCAGCCGCAGCGGCCGCCAGGGCGAGGGCATCGGGAGCGGAGGCGTGGGCCACGACCACCTGGGCGCACCCCACAGCGACGGCGACGCTGACGGCGAGCACCCGCAGCAACGGCCGGCGCAGGGCGAGACGGATCTCGGGCACCGAGGCCGAGGCCTGGAGGGCCACGGCGACGGCCGCCACCACCGACGACGCCGCCAGCGCCACCGCCCAGGCGAACGGCGACCGGGGGTCGACGAGCAGGGGGAGCAGCCCGACGGCGAGCGCCGGCAGGATGACCGGGCGGGGGGCGTGCCGATGGTTGCGGGGCCCGACCAGACCGCCGCGCGCCCGCAGCGCGGCGCGGAACGGGGCGGCGGCCACGTCGGCGAACAGCACCACCGACAGCACGGCCACGACGCCGGCCGCGTCGGCCGGCTCGGCCGGCAGCCAGCGGGGCAACAGCCACGGCGCCAGCAGGGCCATGGCCACCGCCAGCACCCCGCCGAGGGCCACGGCGTCGGCCACGCCGATGCGGGTGGTGCCCGAGATCGGCGGACCGAGCACGGGGTCGGCGAGGGCCGGCACGGGCACGGGGCTGGGGGCCGCCACCGCAACTGCGGTGGGCGGCTCGGCGAGCAGGAGGGCGATGTGGGGGAGGAGCGCGGCCACCACAGCGAGCACGATCCACACCGCCCACAGGCCGATGGCGATCGGGGCCAGACCGTCGAGGCCCAGGGCCACCGCCGCGGTGACGCCGAGCAGGGGCACGCGGGCGGTGCACAGCCAGCCGCGGTCGGCGTGGCGGCGCAACGCGGCGACGAACCTGCGGGTGTCGTCCACGCCCACCGACCACGCACGGGCCCGGTGGACCGCCACCTTCGACCCCGGCACGCCCCGCAGGAAGACCCGGCGGGCCACGACGTGCAGCACTAGGCCGCTCACTGCGTAGCCGAACACCACGCCGGCCAGCGGTCGTCCCAGGGCGGCGGCGCTCAGGGCG
>JBEIGA010000211.1:0-7320 GCA_040382135.1 Acidimicrobiales bacterium | reverse complement strand
GGAAGGCTTTGGGCACGGCGACGTTGAGGGCCGCGTTGATGGCCCGTGTTACTGTTGCTTGTGCTTGCCAGGCAGCTTTTTGGGCATTGTATGTGGCTTCGGCGTCACGGGTGGCTTCGAGCGGGTGCTCGACCGTGTCCGCGACCACCTCCGCGCCGGGGGCCACCACGTGGTCGACCGATCCGTCCGGGTCGCCGAGCTCGGGCGCACGCCGTACGGGCTCGCCGTGCCCGACCACGTCTGGGACCGGATCCCCGAGTACTTCCGGTACCTCGCGATGGTGGAGGCGTTCGGCCGCCTCCCGGTCGACGACGCCGACGTGGTCCTCAGCACCCAGCCCCCGAGCTTTGCGGTCGAGCACCCGGGGGTGGTGGCGCTCTTCTACCACCACCTGCGGATCGCCTACGACCTCTCGGACGTCTACGTCCGGGCCGGCTTCGAGGACCCTGCACTGCACGCCTTCGCCGCCGAGCGCGTCCGCGCCGTGGACGCACCCTCGCTCGACCGGGTCGCCACCTTCCTGGCCGGCTCCCGCGAGGTGATGGACCGCCTCGCCACCTACAACGGCCGGACCGAGGGTGTGCGGCTGTTCCTCGCCGGCGCCGACGTCGAGCCCACCACCGACGTCGATCCCCCCGGCCGCGGACCCGCCCTCTGCGTGAGCCGCTCCGAGTTCCCGAAGCGGACCGAGCTGTTCGTCGTGGCCGCCCACCACCTCCCCGACCACCCCTTCGTGCTGGTGGGTGACGGCGGCCGGCTCCCGTTCGCCCGGGCGCTCGACGCCCGACTGGGCGGCGGCACCGACCCCGCGTCGCTCGACGACACCGACATCTGGTGCAACCGGGGTCTCGCGGAACCGGGACGGTCCGATCCCGCCGGCCGCACCACCTCCACCCGCACCCCCTCCACCCGCACCACGTTCGCCGGCCGCCTCGACGACCGCGACCTCGACCGCGCCTACCGGACCGCCGGCTGCGTGGTGGCCCCCGCCTACCGCGAGGACTACGGCCTCACCGTGCTCGAGGCCCACGCCCGCGGCCGCCCCGTGATCGTGTGCCGGGACGGCGGCGGGCTCGTCGACCTCGTCGAGGACGGCATCACCGGACTGGTGGTCGAGCCCACCGGCCAGGCCGTCGCCGACGCCGTCCGCCGGCTCCGCGACGACCCCGGCCTGGCCGCCGCCCTGGGCGACGCCGGTCGCGACGCCCTCGCCCGCTACCGCTGGTCCGACGCGCTCGCCCTCGTCGACGAGGTCGTCGAGTCCGCAGCGGCCCGGTCCCGATGAACCCCGGAACGTCCAGGAGCCACCGGTGAAGATCGCCGTCGTCGCACCGAGCCCGGTGCCGTTCGTCCTCGGCGGCGCCGAGCGCGCCTGGCACGGGCTGGTCGACGCCATCAACCGCGCCACGCCCCACGACGCCGAGATCATCAAGCTGCCCTCGCGGGAGTCCACGCTGCCGGAGCTCGTCGCCGGCTACCAGGCCTTCTCCGACCTCGACCTCGGGCACTTCGACCTCGTCGTCACGTCCAAGTACCCCGCGTGGATGGTCCAGCACCCCAACCACACCGTCTACGTGTTCCACCGCCTGCGTGGGCTCTACGACAGCTACGACCTCTTCGGTCTCCCCCGCCAGGACCCGCCCTACCGGGAGCCGCAGTTGGCCCGTCTGCAGGCGCTGCTCGGCGGCGCGCCGCGCCGGTCGGCGCTCGACGAGGTCCTCGACCGGTTCCGCACCGCGGTCGACGCCTGCGGCCCCGACCATCCGGCCTTCGCCTTCCCGGGCCCGTTCGCCCGCCGCCTCGTGCACTGGCTCGACGGCGCCGCGTTCGCCCCGGGCGAGGTGCGCCGCTACGTGGCCCTGTCCCGCACGGTCGCCGAACGCGAGGACTACTTCCCGCCCGGCGCCCGGGTGGGGGTCGCCTACCTACCCGCCACGTTCCCCGAGCGGGAGCCGGCCGACGGCGAGGGGTTCTTCACCGCCAGCCGTCTCGACGGGCCCAAGCGCATGGACCTGCTCGTCCGGGCGATGCGCCACGTCAGCGCCGACGTCACCCTCCGGATCGCCGGCACGGGCCCCCAGCTCGACACCCTCCAGGAGCTCGCGGGCGACGACCCGCGCATCACCTTCCTCGGCCACCTCAGCGACGACGAGCTGCAGGAGGAGTACGCCCGCGCCCTGGCGGTGCCCTTCGTCCCCCAGGCCGAGGACTACGGGCTCATCACGCTCGAGGCCCAGCGCTTCGCGAAGCCGGTCATCACCTGCCGCGACTCCGGTGGACCCACCGAGCTCGTCGAGCACGGCATCAGCGGTCTGGTCGTCGACCCCCGTCCGGAGGCGATCGCCGCGGCCATGGAGCAGTTGGCCGCCGACCGGGTGCTCGCCCACGCCCTCGGCGCCGCAGGGCAGGTGGCGTCCCGCGAGCACACCTGGGAGCGGGTGATCGGCACCCTCACGGGCGAGGTCGACCGTCCGGCCCGACGCGCCGGACGACCCAAGATCGTGGTGGCCTCCACCTTCCCGGTCCACCCGGCACGCGGCGGCGGGCAGCTCCGTTGCCGGGAGCTCTACGGCGCGCTCACCGACCGGTTCGACGTCGAGATCGTGAGCCTCGTCCCCTACGGCGTCCGCCCGGTCACCCAGACCATCGACGCCGGGCTCGTGGAACGCCAGGTCGCGCGGACGCGGCGCCACGCCCTGCTGGAGCTCGAGGAGGACCGCGCCGCCGGCATCCCCGTGGGCGACATCGTCGCCTCGTTCGCCATCGAGGAGACGCCCGCCTACGTCGCCGCCCTGCGCGAGGCGGGGCGTGACGCCCGTGCCGTGCTCCTGGCCCACCCCTTCATGGAGGCGGCCGTGCGCGCCGCCGGGCTCGAGCTCCCCCTGGTGTACGACGCCCACAACGTCGAGGCGCAGCTCAAGGCCGACATGCTGCCCGAGGGCCCGGCCAAGGCCCGCCTGCTCGAGGCCACCGACGCCGTCGAACGGGCGGCCGCCACGGGGGCGGCCCTCGTCGTGACCTGCTCCCCCACCGACGGTGCGCTCCTCGGCGAGCGGTACGGCGTCCCCGACGAGCGGCTCCTCGAGGTCCCGAACGGCGCGCCGGTGCGGCGCACGCGATTCGTCTCCGGCGCCGACCGCGCCGCCAACCGCGACCGCTTCCTCGCCCGGCTGCGGGAGGAGGAACCGGCACGCGCCGGCACCCGACGGCTGGCGGCGTTCGTGGCCAGCTGGCACCAGCCGAACATCGACGCCGCCCGACGGATCGTGGCGCTGGCCCCCTCGCTGCCCGAGGTGCTCTTCGTGTTGGCAGGTGGCCACAGCAAGGCCTTCGTGCACGACGTGCCCGCAAACGTCGTCCCCCTCGGCATCGTCGGCGACGCCACCCTGACCGGGCTGCTGCGCTCCGTGGACGTGGCCCTCAACCCGATGGGGTCGGGCGGAGGCTCCAACCTGAAGACGGTGGAGTACCTGGCCCACGGCGCCCCGCTCGTGACGACGCCGCTCGGCATCCGCGGGTACGACCTGGCCGACGAGACCCATGTGGTGGTGGTGCCGGCCGACGACCTCGCCGCCGGCATCCGCCGGGTCCTCGACGATCCGGACGCCGCTGCCGCCCGGGCGGCCCGGGGCCGTGCCCACGTGGAGACCCGCTACGACTGGGGCATGCTCGGGGTCCGCCTCGGCGACCGGTTGGTCCGCGTGCTCGGGCCGGGCGACGGCGACCGGTAGCATCGGCGCCGTGTCGGCCATCAGGAACCGTCTGGAGCTCACCGCCCGCCGCATGGCACGGCCCGTCATCGAGCGGCTCCGGCCGGTGCTCCTCGCCGACCAGAGCCGTGCGCTCGACGCGGCGAGAGCCAACATCGCCGCCCTCGAGGTCCTGGTGGACGACCTGAACCACCGCGTGGCCGAGCTCGAGGCGGAGCGTGCCGCCGCCGAACACCAACCCCTCACCTGAACGGGAGCCCAGGGCCCCCGGGGGTAACCTCGGCGGGTTGTCGTCGCGTTCAGGAGGAACCGTGCGGGCCGTGCCCCTGCCGCTGTCGAGCCGCCGTCGGACCCGCCGTCCGATCGTCGCCGTGCTCGCCGTGGTCGGCGCCCTGGCTGCGGCGACCGGACCCGTCGGCGCCCAGGAGGCGCCTGCGCCCGTCCCCGCGCCCGAGGTGCCGGCGGTACCGGGTCCCGGCGACGAGGACGGCGACCGCATCGCCGACGGCGTGGAGGCCGCCGCCGCGGCCGAGCCTGCGGGCACGGTCGAGGTCATCGTCCGGCTCGAGCCCGGCACCGACCCGGTCGCCGTCGCCACCGCCGCGGGCGACCCGGACGGCACCCCGCTCGACCTGATCGACGCCGTCGCGCTCGAGGTGCCGGCCGACCGGCTCGACGCGTTGGCCGACATCCCCGGCGTCGACCTCGTCGAGGAGGACGCCGTGGTCGAGGCCATGAGCGGTGACGCCTCCACCGCCATCGGGGTCCCCGCCGCCCGCACCCAGGCCGGCGTCACCGGCGACGTCGTGGGCGGCGCCACCACCTACGGCCCCGGCGACGTGGTCGTGGCCGTGCTCGACACCGGCATCGACAGCAGCCACGTCGACCTCGACGGCGGCAAGGTCATCGGCTGGTTCGACGCCGTCCAGGGCGTCCCGACCCCCTACGACGACCACAACTGCTCCTCGCGGGGCACCTCCGGGCACGGGAGCCACATCGCGGGCACCATCGCCGGGACGGGCGAGGCCAACCCGGCGATGGTGGGCGTGGCACCCGGCGCTGCGCTCGTCGGCGTGAAGGTGCTCGACTTCTGCGGGCTGGGACAGCTGTCCGACGTGCTCGAGGGGCTCGACTGGGTCGTGGCGAACCGGGTGAGCCTGGGCATCGAGGTGGTGAACCTCTCGCTCGGCTTCAGTCCGGCCACCGCCTGCGGCGCCCCCAACACCGCGCTGCACGACGCCGTCGCCGCCACGGTGGCCGCCGGGCTCGTGGTCGTCGCCGCCGCCGGCAACAGCGGCCCGGCGCGCTGCACCATGGTGTCACCGGCCACGGGTGGCAGCGCCATCGTCGTCGGCGCCCTCTCGGTGCGGCCCGGTGGCCGGGCGCTGGTGGGCGCCGCCTACTCGAGCCGCGGCCCCACCCCCGACGGGCGCACCGGCGTCGACGTGGTCGCGCCCGGCAACGTGCTCAGCGTCCTCGGCGGTCCGGCGGCCGGCGGCTCGAAGACCGGCTACGCGACCAAGTCCGGCACGAGCATGGCCACCGCCGTGGTGTCCGGGGTCGTCGCCCTGCTCCTCGACCGGGCGCCCGGGCTCTCCAACGCCCAGGTGCGAGAGTTCCTCCGCACCACGGCGACGGACTGGGGCGACCCCGGCGTGGACCCGGACCACGGGGCCGGCCTGGTGAACGCGTGGGCCGCGCTCGGCTCGGTGGGCGCGCCGCCCGCTCTCCCCGCCCACGGCCGGCTCCAGGTCACCGTCCCCGCGGGGGGCAGCCTCGTCGTACCCCTGACCGCCACCGCGGCCGGTGCGGTGGGCGTGTCCCTCCTGCACGACTACCCGATGGCGTCGTCCACCGCGAACGACCTCGACCTGACGGTCCGACCCGTGGGCGGCGGCTCCTACGGCTCCTCGGCGTCCTCGTCGCGGCTCGAGGCCGTCGGCGCCACCATCCCGGCGCCGGGTCCGTTCGAGGTGGTCGTCACCTCCAACGGATCGGGCGGCTCCACCGTGGTGCTCGACGTCGACGGCGCGGTCGCCGTCCCCCTCGCCGCGCCACCGGCCCCCACGGTCTCCGCCCGCGGCGGGACCGACCGGGTCACGGTCTCCTGGTCCCCGAACGGCGGCGACCCGATCGCCTACACGGTCAGCTCCGACGCCGGTCCGATCGCCACCGTGGGTGCGGGTACCCGCAGCTTCACCGTGGCCGGCATCCCCGAGGGCACGGTCGCCACGTACCGGGTCCGGGCGCTCAACCTCGCCGGATCGAGCCCCGAGGGCACCGCCTCCGCAGGGGTGGCCCGCTCGGCCCCGTTCCCCACCCCCGAGGCCTTCGTGGCCCAGCAGTACCGCGACTTCCTGCTGCGCGATGCGGATCCCGGTGGTCTCGCCCACTGGAGCAACCTGATGCGGTCGGGCGTCACCGGCACGAGCGTCATCGGCTTCTTCCTGTCCTCGCCCGAGTACGAGGGGCGTGTGGCCTCGTTGGCACGGCTCTACTACGCCTACTTCCTTCGCCCGCCGGATCCCGGCGGCCTCCAGTTCTGGATCGAGCAGCGCAACGGCGGCCAGCCGCTCGAGTGGGTCTCGGGGTTCTTCTCGGAGAGCCCGGAGTTCCGGCAGCGCTACGGCCAGGTGGATGACGTCGGGTTCGTCCAACTCGTCTACGCCAACGTCCTCGGCCGCAGCCCCGACTTCGCCGGACTCGTCTACTGGGTCGACCAGCTACGGACGGGTCGGCTCGACCGTGGCCGGGTGATGCTCGCGTTCAGCGAGTCCGCCGAGTTCCGCCTGACCAGCAGCGGGGAGATCGACACCACCCTCGTCTGGTTCGGCATGCTCCGGGACATCCCGTCGGTGGCCGATTACGGGTACTGGATCCCGACGATCGAGAGCGGCACCAGCAGGCTCGCCCTCGTGGCGGCGCTGCTCGAGGACGGCCGGTACGCCGCCCGTCTCGGGCTCTGACCGGACGGAGCAGCCTCTGACCTCGGTGAACGGACGGGGCTGCTGTCAGCCGCCGCGGCGGGCCCGGTCGACCCCGGCGAGGAAGACGAGCATCGTCGTGGCCACCTTCTGGGCCTGGGACGGCGTCAGCGTCCAGCGTCGCATCACCGAGCGGATCGACGGGAGGTCCTCGTCGACGTACGCCGTGGTCACGAGGTTGGGGCCGTCGACCGTGGGCGCGGGGCTCAGCCAGCCGACCTGGTTCGGGTTGCGGGAGAGGCCGATGAGGAAGGCGGTGACCCATGCGGCGGTCCGCTGGAACTCCTCGGGGGTGAGGTTCATCCAGGCCGCCGCAGCGGTGAGGTCGGCCCACTCGCTCGCCGTGTAGCCGGTCATGACCGGGTAGGTGGGCACGACGGGCGCTGCCGGCGGCGTCGATGGCGGTGGCGGCGGCGTGGAGGATCCGACGGAGAACCAGTCGGACTTCAGACCGAAGTCGACGCGGAACTGGTTGCCGGTCCGTTCCAGGGTGGAGCCGTCGGCGAAGGAGAGACGCACCTTGCGGACCCGGCCGCCGTCGGCGCCCACACCGGTGCGCTCGACCACCTCGACCGCGGTCAGCCCGGCGCGGCCGTACTTCTGCTCGACCGCCGCCACCGTGAGCG
>JBEIGA010000210.1:0-7372 GCA_040382135.1 Acidimicrobiales bacterium | reverse complement strand
GGGAGGCGGGGGAGGCGGGGTCGGGGCCGCCGCGGGCCGACGGGTGAGCGCGCGGAGGTGCCCGCCGTTCGCTGCGTGGCGGGCGGCGCCCATGGCCACGAGGTGCTTCGGGTGGGCGTCCACGGCGACCGGCCGACCGAGCATCTCGCCCACCACCTCACCGACGAGCGGGATGCGCGACGAGCCGCCCACGAGCAGCACCCCCGTCAGCTCCGACGCGTCGGTGCCCGCCGACTGCAGCGCCCGGCGCATCGCCGCGACCGTGTCGCCCATCACCGGCCGGATCAACGCCTCCAGCTCCGAACGGGTGATCCGCACCTCGGTCTGCACCGTCGGCAGCGCGACGGGCACCGCGGCCTCGTGGTCGCTCGAGAGCGCTTCCTTCGCCTCCACGCAGTCGGCGCGCAGCCGCGCGAGACCCGACAGCGCACGAGGGTCCTCGGGGTCGAGCGCCTCCACCGCGCCGTCGAGGGCGTCCACGACGAAGGCGAAGACGGCCTGGTCGATGTCGATGCCGCCGAAGCGGTCGATGCCCTCCGGCTCGCCGAGCACGGAGAAGCCGTCCTCGCCGGCACGCAGCACCGTCGCGTCGAACGTCCCGCCGCCCAGGTCGTACACGGCGATCCTCGCCCCGTCGGCGACCGGTCGGGTGGCGGCGTACTCCCACGCGGCCGCCTCGGGCTCGCTGAGGAAACCGACCTCACGGAGGTCGGCCATCCGCATCGCCTGCCGCAGCAGGTCGAGCTTGAACGGGCCCCACGCCGCAGGGTGCGTGACCGTGATGCACTCCGGCGGCGCCCCCTCCCGCTCCGCCACGCTCGCCACGACGGCCCTCGCGAGCCGCGCCGTCAACGCCTCCGCTGCGATCGGGCTCCCCCCCACCAGGAGCGGTGTGGGATCGCCGATGCGTCGCTTGAACTCGCGCGCCACCCGCGACGGGTCGATCGTCAGGCGGCGCTGCGCGGCCTCGCCGACCAGGGTGGCACCGTCGGCGGCGAGGTGGACGACCGACGGGATGACGGCGCTGCGGTTGCCGAGCGAGCTGATCTCGCAGTGCTCGCCGCGACACACCGCGGCCGCCGTGTAGGTGGTGCCGAGGTCGATTCCCAGGTGGTAGCTCACAGCGGTGTCCTCATGTCCGGATCGATCGGATGGGCGGGCGGGAAGATCTCCGAGCCGGTGGCGAGCAACAACCCCTCGGCGGTGCGGGCGAGCACCTGTGCGGCATGGCTGCCCGCAGGACTGGTCAACGGGTGCGCCGCCACGGACTGCCACCGCTCGACCTCACGGGCGGCGGCGGCCACCAGCGCTTCGGTCCCGCCGTCACCGGCGTCGGCATCGCCGGAGGTGGGGGAGACGCCGAGCCGGGTCGCCACGTCGGAGCCGGCAGCGCCGAGCAGCCGTTCCGCCTGCGGGACGAGCTCGGCGCGCAGCCCGCTGGTGCCGGCCCGCAACGCCGGGAGCAACCGGAGCTCCTCCAGGACGTGGGCGGATGCAAGGGTCCGCTCGACGTCGGCACGCACGGCCTGCGCACCCGGGAAGGGATGCGCTGCCAGCGTCCGGCGGAGCAGCACCAACGCGCTTCGGGCCTTGAGCGCGTCGGCGCGGGCGCCGAGCTGGTCGGCCAGCACCCGCCGCAGCTCACCGAGCCCGCTCCGCTCGACGAGCTCCTCCGCCAACCGGGGTGCGTTCGGGGCCACGCCGGTGCGTACGAGCGCCACCGACACGCGCACGCCCCACAGCCCGAACCGGTCGAGCAGCTGCCGCCGGACTGCGGCGTCGACACCTCCCACCGCATCCGGTTCGGCGGCCAGGAACCGGCCGGCCGACAGCAGCGCGTCGTCGAGATCCCCGCGATCGGCGGTCGTCAAGGTGCGCAGGTGCGCGAACTCCTGCTGCCGCAACGTCACGGCAGCCTGTGCGACCAGGCCGGCCACCGGGACCACCGTCTGGCACAGGCGGCGCAGCTCGGGGTCCGACCGGTAGCGCTCGGCGACGCGCCGGGCGCCGACCATGGCGTCGAGTCGGCCGCCGCCGACCTCGTCCGCACGGGACAGCACGCCGATCGCGTTCGCCGGCGTCGCACGCGCCAGCGACTGGTCGCTGAACGCCTCGAGGAACGACGAGTCCGCGGCGTGCACGTGGCGCAGCAGGTACAGCACGGCGTCGGCCGGCATCAACGGCTCGTCCTCCTCGCCCGGCAGGAGGAACCGCGTCGTGCGCGCCGAGATCTCCTGACGGATCGACGCGATGCCCGGTGTGTCCACGAGGGTGACGCGCCGCAGCGGCGCCGCCGGCCACTCGACCACGAGCCGTTCCACGTCCTCCGCGGCGACCGGACCGAGATCGACCTCAACCGAGCCGTCGGAACGCCGGATCGTCGCCGAGGCCACACCGCCGTCGAGGAGGTGGATCGTGGCTCCGTACGAGATGCCGTTGCGATACCAGGTGACGACGCGGGTGCACTCCTGTGCGGCCGTCGGGGCGAGCGGCTCGCCGACGAGCGCGTTCAGCAGCGTCGACTTGCCCGCCTTCACGCGCCCGGCGATCGCCACGCGCAACGGCTCGTCCAGCCGGTCGGCGGCGGACCGCAACGTCCGCCGCGCCGGCCCGTCCGGTGCGTGCTCCGCCGTCTGCTCGAGCAACCGCCGGGTCTCGTCGACGAGGGCCGACGTCCCTCCGTGCTTGCCCATCAGCCTCTCTCCCCGTTCAGCGATGCCGCCAAGGCGTCCGCACGTGCCGCCAGCGCGTCGAGCCTGTCGAGCTCGGCGTCGACGTCCGCGAGGCGTTGCCGGCGCGTCTCGAGGTCGGCCTCCGCGGCGCGCTTGGCCGCCTTCGCCGCCTCGGCCGCCGTCCGTTGCCGCTCCGTGGCCAGCGCGGTGAAGTGGTCGCGCAACGCCCGCTGCACCAGGCGCAGCGCGTCGCGGCTCTCCTTGCCGGCGATGAACGCCACCTCGTCGAGGTAGGTGCGGATCGCCGCCTTCGCCTGGATGCGGCGCTGCTGGCGGGTCCGGGTCTTCTCGTCGCGCACCGACTTCCCGCCGATCACCAGACCGAGGACGAGCGCCGCCGGCGCAGCGGCGACACCGACCAGGGCGCCGATGGTCGAGAACATCGTGAACGCGTAGAAGGTCGACCGGAAGGCGTTGAGCCCCGAGGTGGTCCGGCTGGCGGAGCCCGTGCCGATCGCCGCCTGCTCGGGCAACGCGGCGAGCACCTGACGGACGAGGTCGTCGAGCGCCGCACCGTCGATCGGCGAACCCCCGTCCCCGGTCAGCTCGAAGCGCTCGGCGACCCGCGTCGCGATGCGCGTCGTGCGCTCGCGCAGCGTGGAGAACGTGGCGACCACGTCGGCCGCGGCCCGCTCCTCCAACCACGCCGTGATCTCCGGCCACAGCTCGTCCGGGTCGCCGTCGGCCAGCGCCTCCTCCGCCTCCGCGAGGAGGTCGCGGCTCCTTCGACGGAGCGTGAAGTCGAGGTCCGACGAGAAGTCCGAGAACTCGTCGGTGAGCAGCTGCTGCCAACTGCCCGAGGTGGCGGGGGCGGCGGCCGGCGGTTCCGCCGGCACGGCGCCGTCCACGATCGCCGAGCGCTCCGCTGCGAACACCGCCCGCAGCTGCTCGACGACGTCGATGACCGTCGCAGCGGTCGCGCGCGCCGCGGCGCCGTCGGACCGGGCCGCGACCTCCCGGACCCGGGCGAGCAACTGCGGCACCCCCGACTCCTCGTTCATCGCCGCATCGCGGCGGCGGAGGGCGTGCCCACGGAGCTCCGAGGAGGTGAGGTGCACGGCGACGTCGAGCCCGGCTGCACGGAGGTGCGCACGGTTCGCCTCGGCGACCTCCTCGACGTGCTGCGACAGGTCGGCCTTCGTGAGCACCAGCTCGGTCGCGGGGACCAGCCCGCGGACGAGGCCGAGGAGCTCCAGGGCCGGCCCGCCCAGCTCGTTCGCGCCGTCGGCGACGAAGAGCACCACGTCCGCCGTCGACAGGACGCCCAGCGACTGGGCGACGCGGCGGGCGTCGAGCCCACCGACCCCGGGGGTGTCCACCACCGTGAAGCCCTCGGCCAACAGCCGCCGCGGCACCCCGATCCGCACGCTGACGGCATCCCGGTGCTCGCCGCGGATCCACGCCGCCGCGTCCTCGGGCTCCACCATGACCACGTCGGTGCCGCCGTCGTCGTCGTCGGTCCGGAGCACCTGCACCGCCGGCGCCTCCGCGTGCTCGACGACGGTGGGAACGACGGTCGCCACGTCGACATCGACGGGGCACACGTCGGACGACACCAGCGCGTTCACGAGGGAGCTCTTGCCGGCCTTGAACTCGCCCAGGACCACCACCGTGACGCGTCGATCCTCGAGCCGCTGGACGAGATCGTCGAGCCGGGCGACGAGGTCGGGTCGGCCGTAGGCGGAGGCCGCCTTCCGGCCGAGCCGGGCCAGCGCGAGCGCGTCGTCACGCAGCGCGCCGGCCGTGGGCCCGGCCGGAGCTGCGACCTGCTCAGCCATCGAGGTCGTCGTTGATCGCAGCGTTCCGCTCGCCGGCGATCTCCTCGAGCAGGGATGCATCCTCGGGGCTGAGCCCACCGTCCCCCGGGTCCGGCTGATCGGCGGGCTCGTCGCCACCGAAGAGGTCGTCGCCACCGAAGAGGTCGTCGCCGCCCGCGGGATCGTCCTCCGGCTGCGCCTCCTCGGCCCCGTCCTGCGGGCCGGGCGACGGTGGCACGGCGACGACGGGCAGCTGCGGGGGCGCCACCGGGAGGGCGCCGACGCCGAACTCCTCGTCGCCGCTGCCGTCTGCGCCCGCATCCGGGGTCGCATCGGGGCTCGCGCCGTCGGCGTCGGCACCGTCCGCTGCCTGACTGTCGGCGACCGCACCGTCCGTCGCCGCGCCGGTGTCCGCGCCGTCCGATGCTGCGGGGTCCTCCGGCTCGCCGAGCACCGCCAGGAGCGGATCGTCGGCCTCGACCCCGAGCTCCTCCAGGTCGGCCCGGACGATCCTCTCCAGCTCCTCCCGACCGGCCGGCTCGACCGAGTCGATCGCCGCGGCGAGGGCGTCGGGGTCGTCGGCGCTGATCGCCTCGCGTGCCGCCCGGAGCGCCTGCTTGAGCCCGACGAACTCCCGCTCGGGCTCGCTCGGCGGGACGAGCACCTCGGCGGACGGCTCGTCCTCGGCGGGGTGCTCTTCGGCGGGTGGCTCTTCGGCGGGTGGCTCCTCGACGGGGGGCTCCTCGGCCGGGGGCTCGCTGGGCGGGATGAGCACCTCACCGGACGGCTCGTCCTCAGCGGGTGGCTCGTCGGTCGGGGGCTCCTCGTCGTCGGCGGGCTCTTCGGCTGCCGGAGGATCCTCGGTGACCGGCTCGTCCTGGACGACGGGCGGCTCCTCAGCGGGCGGCTCCTCAGCGGGCGGCTCCTCAGTGGGCGGCTCGTCCGCGGTGACCGGCTCGTCCGCGGCGACCGGCTCGTCGACGACCGGCTCCACGGCCTCGTCCGCCCAGGACGGTGCAGCCGGGGGGTCCTGGACCACCCGGCACAGCACCTCGGCGACCGTCGCGCCGGTCCAGGACTCCGCCGGCCCGCACCGGTCGAGGATCACGGTCGCCTGCGCGGGTGGCAGCTCGGCGACGGCAAGCGGCAGCGCATCGGCCAACTCGGACACCTCGCAGGAGTCGAGCCCGATCTCGGCGAGCACGGCCTCGGGGTCCTCGGCGAAACGTGCGGCCTGCTCGGGGTCGTCGAAGAGCTCGAACAGGCGGCGGAGCAACTCGGTGATCATCGGACTGGCCTTCCTGACGACGGGTGGTGTGGCCGCATGCTGCGGGACCGCCCATGGCGAAGGCATCCGTCGAACGACTGAAATCGAGCGCCTGATCCGACCGGTGGCACCGACCGAACCGGCGACGTTCCTTCGCCCTTCCGTCGTGTCGGACCCGGGTCGTACACCGCGTGGACCGGTCGGGAGCGGACACGCTCATGGAACCCCTCCCACCGGTCGGCTGGAACGAGATCGCCACCCGCACCGACGTGCAGGCGTCGGCCACCCTGCTGCGCGGCGAGATGGCCGAGCTGCGCAGTGAGTTGCGTGGCGAGATGGCCGAGCTGCGTTCGGACATCCGCCAGGAGCTCGCCGGCGTGGTCGCCGGCTGAGCCGTCCCGGTCGGTCCGACGATGCCAGGCCGCTGCCCGGGCCGCTTCGGACGGGAACACGGCCCGGAGCGTCAGCGGGAGATCGCCGTGGTGGCCGGTGCCGGTCCCAGCGGTGCGCCCGGCGGCCTACCGGGCTCGTGGCCGGCCAGGGTCCGGCGCGTCGGACCGGCGTACTGTCGCCGTCCATGACGACGCACATCGAGCTCGGGCACGCCTTGCTGACGATGGTCGAACCGCACCGCGAGACCATCGTCCCGTACAACGAGTGGTACGAGCGGGACCACTTCCTCAGCGGTGTGCTCACCGGCCCCGGGGTGTTCGCCGGCCGGCGGTTCGTGGCGACGCGTGACCTGAAGTCGTTGCGGTTCCCGCACGAGTCGCCGCTCGCCCAGCCGGTCGAGGACGGCTCCTTCATCACCCTGTACTGGATCGAGAAGGGGCAGCTCGGCGCCCACTGCGACTGGGGGTTCCCCGAGGCCGCCCGTCTCGCCGAGCTCGGCCGGATGAACCCGAACCGCCACCACGTGTCGACCACGTACTACGACCTCGTCGGCACCTGGGCGGCCGACGACGACGGCGTCCCGGTCGAGCTGGCGCTGCACCACCCGTACCCGGGGCTCGTCGTGGTGTGGAGCACGACCACGCCCGCCGAGATCGGGGAGCAGCTGCTCGCCGCAGACGTGCCCATCGACCGCGTCGTGACCCTGCGACCGATCGAGCTGCCGGCACCCCTGCCCCAGATGCCCGGCGTGATCGCCGGCAAGCCCACGCCGGCCGACGTCGTGGCGCACTGCTGCTTCCTGCGGACCGACCCTGCGGCGGCGTGGGATTCGGTGGCGCCCCGCATCCGCAGCGTCACCGACCCGCTGCTCGCCGCCCCGTTCATCCCGACCGTTCCGGGGACCCGCACCTACCTCGATCAGCTCTGGTAGCCGCCGGACCCGCCCACCAGGGCTTCGGCCACCGGCTCCAGCAGGACCGCCGGGAAGTGCTCGGCCACGGCCTCCTCCATCGCCCGCCAGGCCTCCTCGACCCCAGCGAACCCTGTTCGAGCAGCGCCCGGGTCGCGACGGTCCACGCCTCGACGAACCGGTCCTCCTGCCCGGGCACGAGCCGCCAGCGGAAGAGCACGACCCGACGGGTGCCTCGTCACCACCTCGGTGATCGTGCACCACGTCCCCGTGGGTGACCGGGGGATCGCCGGCCACGTGCAGACGCTCGCCG
>JBEIGA010000209.1:0-7401 GCA_040382135.1 Acidimicrobiales bacterium | reverse complement strand
GCCGCGAGGGCGAGATCGACCTCGCCGCCGACATCGCCGCCATGCACCCGCTCCGGGTCCTCGCCACCATCCTCGGCCTGTCCCGGGAGGCCGAGCCGGTCATCCTGCGCCTCACGAACCAGCTCTTCGCCGCCGACGACGACGAGCTGCGCCGGCCGGGCGTCGATCGCCAGACGGCCATGCAGGAGCTCGGCATGGAGCTCTTCCTGCTCTTCGACGAGGTGATCCAGGACCGCCGGGCCAACCCCCGCGACGACCTCGTGAGCGTGATCGCGAACGCCACCATCGACGGACAGCCCATGGGCCCCATGGAGACCTTCGGCTACTGCCTCATCGCCTTCACCGCAGGCCACGACACCACGAAGAACGCCGTCGCCGGCGGCCTCAACGCCTTCATCGACCATCCGGACCAGCTCGCCGCCCTGCGCGCCGACCCCGACCTCGCCGCCACGGCGGTGGACGAGATCGTCCGCTGGACCACGCCGGTCAACTACATGATGCGCACGGCGGCGGCCGACACCGAGGTGGGCGGCAAGCACATCGCCGAGGGCGACAAGCTGATCCTCTTCTACGCCTCGGCGAACCGCGACGAGGACGTCTACGACGACCCGTCCACCTTCCGGATCGACCGGCAGGAGAGCCGGCACCTCGGCTTCGGGATCGGCGAGCACTTCTGCATGGGCGCCCACCTCGCCCGCATGTCGCAGCGCGCGCTGTACCGGGAGTTCGCCTCCCGCGTGGCCGAGATGGAGCACACCGCCCCGCCGAGCTGGATCCGCTCGAACTTCGTGGTGGGCTTCAAGCACGTGCCGGTGCGCTACCGCATGGCCTGAGCTCACCCCCGGGAGAGGGCACCGCCGTCGACCACCACCTGGCCGCCCGTCATGAACGAGGCGCCCTCGGAGCAGAGGAACAGCACCACGTCGGCGATCTCCCGGGGCTGCCCCACGCGGCCGATCGGGTGCATGGTGGCGATCGCCGCAGCGAGGGCCGGGTTCTCGGCCATGGCGCGGTCGATCATCTCGGTCTGGATGGCCGCCGGGTGGATCGACACGACCCGGATGCCCTGGGCGGCGTACTCGAGGGCCGTCGCCTTGGTGAGCCCGGCCACTGCGTGCTTCGAGGCCACGTAGGGGCCGAGGTTCGCGTAGCCGCGCAGGCCGGCGGTGGAGCTGCAGTTCACGATGACCCCGCCGCCACGCTCGAGCATCCGCGGGATCTCGTGCTTCATGCACAGGAAGACCCCGAGCAGGTTCACGCCGAGCACCCGCTCGAACTCCTCGGTCGCCATCTCCGCCGTGGGTGCCTGGTGCCCCTCGATGCCGGCGTTGTTGTAGGCGTAGTCGAGCCCGCCGTAGGCGGCGACCGCCGCCTCCACCATGGCCGCCACGGAGGCCTCGTCGGCGACGTCGCAGCGCACGAACGTGGCCGCGCCGCCCTCCGCCTCGATGCGGGCGACGGTCTCGCGCCCGCCGTGCTCGGTCACGTCGGCGACCACCACCGAGGCCCCCGCCCTCGCGAACGCCTCCGCGGTCGCCCGCCCCAGTCCGGCCGCCGCGCCGGTGACCAGCGCGACCTTCCCCGCCATGCCGCCGTCCACGCCCGTGTTCCCTGCCATTGCCGCCTCCGCTGTCCGTCCCGTCAGGTACGACGAGAGCGTGACGGACCGACGGGCCGGGCGGAAGGGACCTCCTGCCCGTTCAGCCCCGCGTGAGGAACCGGCCCGGCAGGGCGCCGGTGCCGCGGTCCTCCACGCAGGTCGGCACCCCGGCCACCACGGTGGCGCGGTAGCCGCCGCCCGTTCGCCCGTACCGCCAGCCGCCGGGAGCGGGCACGTCGTCGACCCGGTACTCCTCGCCCGCCTGCAGCCGATCGAGCTCGAAGACGACGAGGTCGCCGGCGGCGCCCGGCGTCAGCCGACCCCGGTCCCCGAGGCCGAAGAACTCGGCGTGCTTCCCGGTGACGGCGTGGACCGCCTCCTCGAGCGAGAGCAGCCCGCGGTCCCGCACGTAGTGCAGCAGCAGGTACGTGGCATCGCCGGCGCCGTTGAACATCTGGAGGTGGGCGCCGGCGTCGGAGGCGCCGGCCACCGACGACGGCATCCGGGCGAGCCGCACCACGTCGTCCTCGTCCACCGGGTTCGGCGCGGTCCGCATGCTGGACCGACGACCGTTGCGGAGGTACCAGTCGGCCATGGCGTCGGACGGGTGGCTGCCGTCCCTGGTGGCCAGCTCGTCGAGGCTGATCCCGGTCTCGCCGGGCAGGCGCCGCTCCGAATCGGCGCAGAGGATGCCGCCCGGGCGGGAGATCGGGGCGAGCGTGTAGGTGCAGGCGTCCCAGTCGGCACGGGCCCGGGCGCGCCACGCCTCGTCGGCGAGGAGTCGTTCCTGGTCCTCGTGGGGACCGTTCAGCAGCTCGTGCCAGGCGGGGACGCCGGTGAACATGATCGAGCGGTCGAGGTTGAGGAAGGTGTGGCTCGGTCGCCCGCTGTACTGGATGCCCACGTCGATCCCGGCCGCCAGCAGCTCCTCGTGGTGGTCGAGGGCGGCGCGGCGCTGCTCGGTCCGCGACATGGTGGTCATGAGCCCGGCCCAGTTGACCCGGACCCCGTGGGCGCCGCAGAGCCGGGCCAGCCGGTCGACGTCGTGGAGGTGGTGCTCGGGCTGGAGGAACCGCGGGACGAACTGGAACCCGGCCCCGTGACGCCCCACGACCGAGAGGAGCGCGTCGAGCTCGCGGTCGTCGGCGATGCAGCCGGGCACCGGGCGGCGATCCCGGTCGGTGTCCATCACCGACGTGGCGAGGCCGAGGGCGCCGGCCGTCAGGGCGTCGTCGAGGAGGGCGCACATGACGGCCAGCTCGTCGTCGGTGGCAGCCCGTTCCCACGCCGCCTCGCCCATCGCCACGACCCGGAGGCCGTGGTGGCTGAACCAGCCGGCGAGGTTGACCGCCGTCGGGTGTCCGGCCGCCACGTCGCGGTACTCCCGCCACGTGGACCACCGGTCCGGGATGTTGTCCACGAAGGCCGGCGTCGGCAGGTCCTCGATGAAGCAGAACAGGTCGTACATCGCGGCGCGCGTGGGAGCGGTCAGCGGCGCCAGCGACAGGCCGCAGTTCCCGATGACCATGGAGGTGGTCCCGTGGGCGGGCATCGGGTCGCAGGACGGATCCCACCAGACCGCGCCGTCGTAGTGGGTGTGGATCTCGATGAAGCCGGGCGCGACGACGGCTCCGGCGGCGTCGAGCTCGGGTTCCCCGTCGGGCGCGAGCCCCACCCCCACCTCGGCGATGCGGCCGGCACGCACGCGCACGTCGGCGCGGGTCGCCGGGGCGCCGGTGCCGTCGACGACGGTGCCCCCGCGGACGAGCAGATCCCCCTCGGTCATCGTTCCCCCTGGTTCGAGTCCGAGGGGACGATAGACGGACACGGGTCGGCGGTTCAGCCCACCGCGACGGAGTTGGTGCGGACGTCGGTCTCGATCGGCTTGGCGTCGTTACGCCGGTAGAGCTCGTCCGCAGTGCCCCGGGAGGTCTCGAACGGCACGTACCGCGGGGCCGGCCCGGCCGGGGCGTCGCCGAGGACCGTGACCCGCTGGATGACACGTCGGCGGTCGTAGTCGTTGATCGCGTAGTGCTGGGTGCAGCGGTTGTCCCACATGCCCACCGCGCCCTCCTGCCAGCGGTAGCGGCACTGGAACTGGGGCTGCTCCGAGAACCGGCAGAGCATCTCGAGCAAGGCGTCGCTCTCGGACCGGCGGAGCTCCACGAAGTGGGACGTGAACGTGCGGTTCACGAACAGCGCCCTGCGGCCCGTCTCCGGGTGGATCCGCACCGCCGGGTGCGAGGCGGTGATCTCCGGGTGCCCGAAGGGCTTCGCGTGGTGGACGGCGGTGAGACCGTCGACCAGGTCGCGGATCGGCGGGGACAGCTCCTCGTACACGAGGTACTGGTTGGTCCACATGGTGTCGCCGCCGACCGGCGGGCAGACGGCCATGCGGAGGATCGAGGCGAGCGGCGGCGTGGCGCTGAACGTGACGTCGGTGTGCCAGACGTCGGCCTTGCCCCCCTGGGCGCTGTCGAGCACGACGATCTCCGGGTGGGCGTCGTCGAGCTTCGGGATGAACGGGTGGATCTCGATCTCGCCGAGGCGGCGGCCGAGGGCGACGTGGGCGTCCGGCGAGAGGTCCTGCTCCGGGAAGAACAGGACGAGGTGCTCGAGCCAGGCGGCGCGGACGGCGGCCCACTCCGCGTCGGACAGCGCGGCGAGGTCGACCCCGCGGACCTCGGCGCCGAGCGCGCCGGCGACGGGACGGATGTCGAGGGTGACGGTGCTCATCGGGTGCTCCTCCTGACAGGGCGGGCGGGGGCAGGACTGGTGGGGGCGGCGAGGACGGCGAGGACGGCGTCGACCACGGCGGCCTCGAGTGCGGGGCCGGACAGGCCGAGGTCCGGCAGCCGGGGGGCGGCGACCGGGCCGAGCAGGGTCGCGGACACGACGGCGAGCCGGAACCGGAAGACGGGCTCGGGCAGCGACGGGAACGCATGCCGCAGGGACGGCTCGAAGCGCTCCCACTGGGGGGCGAACGCCGCAGCGACGAGGTCCCACCACGGGGAGCCCGCACGGTCGAGCGCGGCGAGGAACCGGGCGTACCGGCGACCCGGCTCGTCCGCCTGGAGACGGACGAACGGGAGCACGAACGCCTCGACCACCGAACGGGCGTCGGGCCGCCGCCGGGACTCGAGCGAGGCGAGGAGGGCGAAGCGCTCGGCCGCGAGCTCGGCCATGCGCCGCTCGAGGACGGCGGCGACCAGGCCCTCCTTCGAGCCGAAGTGGTAGTGCACGGCGGCCACGTTGGCTCCGGCGGCGGCGTTGACGGCCCGGAGCGACACGGCCTCGACGCCCTGCTCGCCGACCAGCAGCTCCGTGGCGTCGAGCAGCCGCAGCGGCGTCGCGGCCTCGGCGCCCACGATCGTCGGAGCGGTCCCCATGGCGGTGACCGTACGTCAATCGGACGATTCAATCAACTGATTGCGGCAGCCGGCCCGGGTACGCTCGAGCCATGGCGGTCGATGTGCAGGTGCGGGACGACGAGGTCGACATCACGCTCACCGGCTGGGACGCCTTCTGGGCGTTCAAACGCCGCGTCCGGATCCCGATGACGCTGGTCCGCTCCGCGCGGGTCGTCCCCCGGGCCGAGGCGCTCCGGCTCGTCCGGTGGCGCACGGGCGGCACCGGGATGCCCGGCGTCTGCCTCGCAGGCCGCTTCACCGTCCGGGACCGCAAGGGCGAGCGGGTTCAGCCGGCCAGGTAGGCGCCGTGCTCCATGTTCCCGCCGGTGAGCCCCAACCAGTGCTTCAGCTGCGGGCTGAGTCCGGCGCGCGTCTCCCGGGACAGCGTCTGCCACCAGTTGTTCTGCAGGCGCAGGAAGCCCCGGGTGTAGAAGGCGAACAGCATCGCGCGCTCCCGATCGGCGCTGCGGTTCTCGCCGGAGGTGTGCCAGAGCCGGCCGTCCATGAGCAGGACGTCGCCGGCCGCCGCCTCGAACGGGCGCATGCCGGCCTTCGGGTCCTCGGGGACGTCGGCGAAGCAGGTGAAGCGGTGGCTGCCCGGCAGGTACCGGGTGGCGCCGTTGCCCTCGTCGACGTCGTGGAGGCACCAGATCGCGTTGAGCGTGTACCGGACCGGCCACGGCTCGGGCATCACCGTCGACTGGTCGCAGTGGGCGTTCATCGACCCGCTCCCGGGGAGGGCGGTGTTCGCCGAGAAGTTGGAGAGCATCAGGTCGTCGCCGAGCAGGGCGCGGACGTGGTCGATCACGAGCGGGTGCTCGGCCAGCTCGGCGAACACCGCGTCGTGCTCGATGAGGTCGTAGACCCGGATGTTGCGCCCCCCGGGATCGAGGAAGTCCATCCGTGTCGGGATGCCGCGCTCCTCGGATCGGTCGGCGGCCGCAGCGAGGGCGTCGAGCGCTGCTGCGACCGTGACCGGACCGATGACGCTCCGCAGGACGGCGAAGCCGTGGGTCTCCACGTGCTCGAGGACGGCCGGATCGAGGCTCACGGGACCGACCGTACCAGGGGCGTCGCACGGGAGGCCCGGGGCGCGCCTGCGCGAAGATGCCGCCCGTGAACCTGTCGGACACCGCGCAGAGGCAGGAGCGGGAGGTGCCGCGGGCGACCGGCGACGTCTGGCGTCGGCACCCCGCCGACGTCGCACGCCTCGTGCTCGCCCTCCTCGCGCTCGCCGTGCTCCTCGCCGTCGCGGGTTGGGCGCCCGACGCCGTGCGCAACACCTCACAGGACCTCGTCGACCTCGTACGGCGCCTCCCCGGACCGGTCACCGAGCTCCTGCTCGGCATCGCCCAGCTGTTCGCCCTCGTCGCACCCCCCGCCATCGCCGTGTGGCTGGTGACCCGACGCCGCTTCCGGCTGGCGGGCACGGCGCTCGTCGCCGCGACCGTCGCGGGTGTCTCGATGGCGCTCCTGCAGGGCCGGCTCGACCGGCTCGTGCCGCCGGTGGCCGACCGGGCGCAGGCGAGCGAGTCCTGGTTCACCGGCGCGGAGTTCCCCTCGGGTTCGTACCTCGCCTCGTTCACGGCGGCGGTGGTCGTGCTCGGTGCGGCCTCGACCAGACGTTGGCGGCGGGTGGGCTGGTGGCTGGTGGTCGTCGGCATGCTCCTGCGGGTCGCCGCGGCCGTCGCCATCCCCGTGAACGTGTTCGTGACCGTCGCCATCGGGGCGGCCGCGGCGTCCGCGGCGCTCGTCGCGCTGGGGGCACCCATGCGGCGCATCGGCACGGCGACCGTGCTCGACGCGCTCCACGGGCTCGGGGTGCCCGCACGTGACGTGGTCGAGGTCGACGTCGACGCCCGGCACAGCCGCACGTTCCGCACCGTCGATCACGAGGACGGCACCTCGTCCGTCTTCGTGAAGCTGATCGGCTGGGACGAACGGGCTGCCGAGTCCCTGCAACGCCTCGTGCGGGCCGTGCGCGTCCGCGGCATCGAGGACGAGCACGGCGAACGGACGTCGGCGCGCGTCGCCCGTCAGGAGGCGCTCGCCGGGCTGCTCGCAGCGCGCGCCGGCGTCCGCGTCGCCGAGGTGCTGGCGGTCGGCCAGACGCCCGAGGAGGACGGGATCGTGGTCCTCGCCCCCCTTGCGGGCCGGCGGCTCGCCGAGGTGCCGGCCGACGAGATCGACGACGGCCTCCTCCGCGAGGCGTGGACCCAGCTCGCCCTCCTCCACCGCGCCCGCATCACCCACCGCTGGTTCGACGCGAGCAGCCTGTTCCTCGCGGACGACGGGTCGCTCCACGTGCTCGACCTGCGCTGGGCCGTCGTGGGCGCCGACCACGAGCTCCTCCCGATCCACGGGGGCGGCCGCGCCGTGAGCCACGCCCAG
>JBEIGA010000208.1:0-7431 GCA_040382135.1 Acidimicrobiales bacterium | reverse complement strand
GAGCCGGGGAGGCCGACCTTGCTCAGGCCGGTGCGGATCACGCTCTGGCCGGTGATGAAGGCCGAGCGGCCGGCGGTGCAGCTCTGCTCGCCGTACCAGTCGGTGAAGCGGGCGCCCTCCCGGGCGACACGGTCGATGTTCGGGGTCCGGTACCCCATGAGGCCGTCGCTGTAGCAGCTGAGGTTGGTGATCCCGATGTCGTCACCCCAGATCACCAGGATGTTGGGCTTGGCGCGTCGGGCCATGGTTCCTCCGTCGACGGTGGTGGGCGTGAGCATTGCCGACCCCGGGAGGCCGTTCTTCACCCCAAGCGGGTGAAGCCGTTCCTCCCCGCCAGGGCGAGGATCGTCTCCCGTCCCGTCTCCCTTGGAGGACATCGTGCTGCTTGCCGAGGTCAGCTTCGCCGACGTGCTGTGGAGCACCGTCGTCATCTTCTTCATGATCAGCTACCTGATGGCGCTGTTCTCGATCATCACGGACCTGTTCCGGGACCGTGAGCTCGGCGGCGTCGCCAAGGCGATCTGGTTCCTGCTGCTGCTGGTCCTGCCGCTCCTGTCGATGCTCGTGTACCTGATCGTTCGGGGCAACGGCATGGCCCGACGCCAGGCCGCCCAGGCGCAGGCGGTCCAGCAGGAGTTCGACAGCTACGTGCGCTCGGTCGCGCCGGCCAAGAGCCCGGCCGAGCAGGTCGCCGACGCGAAGGCGCTCCTCGACCAGGGCGTCATCTCCGCCGAGGAGTTCGAGGCCCTGAAGCGCAAGGCGCTCAGCTGAGCTGAGGTCGAACCCCGTCGGGCTGCACTGACGAAAGTTCAGTCGCTTGCCTTGAGAACTCTGTTCAGGGGCCCTACGTTCCCGGGTGGGGAGCGCCGGTCCCCGCCCCCTGGCACCCCACGGGGCTGGGTCCGGCGTCCGCGCCGGGCCCAGCCCGTTCACTCTCCGGCCCGGTCCGCCTCGCGCCGGATGTCCGGGCCGTCCGCATCGGGTGCCCGTCCCGCCCAGCGCAGCCGGGCGGGGGTGGCAGAGAGCCGGGCGATGGGGCCCTGCTGCACCACACCGTCGAGCTCCACGAAGGAGCCCCGGGCCGCCACGTGGGGGTCGGCGCGGATGCCGGCGACGTCCAACACGGTGGCGCACGCCGCTTCGGCGGCCTCGAACGCGGCGACCACGTCGTCGGCGGGTCGATCGAGCACCCACGCAGCGACCGCGGCGTCGAGCTCCATGCGGTGGGCGATGCGGCCGGCGAGGTCGGCGTAGCGGGGGTCGTCGCCGATGCCGACGAGCTCGAGGACCCGGCGGGCGACGGATTCGCTCGACGTGGAAACGGCCACCCAGCGTCCGTCGGCGCAGCGGTAGGTGTTGCGCGGGACCGAGTACGGGATCTGGGAACCGAGGCGCGGCTGCTGCCAGCCGGTCCGGGCGTGGACGCCGGCGAGCGGGCCCATCACGGCGAGCATCGACTCGAGCAGGTTGACGTCGACCACCTGGCCCACGCCGCTGTGCACCGCGACCATCGTGGCGAAGGCGGCGGCCAACGCCGTGATCTCGTCGGCCAGCGCCACCGGCGGGAGGGTCGGGCCACCGTCCGCCGAGCCATTGACCGCGGCGAACCCGGACATCGCCTCCGCGAGGGTGGCGAACCCGGCGCGGCCGGCGTACGGGCCGTCCTGCCCGAACCCGGTGACGCGGGTGATCACGAGCCGGGGGTTCCGTGCCAGCAGGATGTCCGGTGCCAGCCCGAGCGCCTCGAGCTTGCCGGGCCGGAAGTTCTCGATGAGCACGTCGGCCTCGTCGAGCAGACGCAGCAGGAGGTCGCGGTCGGCGGGCGACTTCAGGTCGAGGGTGATCGTGCGCTTGTTCCGGCCGAGCAGCTTCCACCAGAAGGTGACGTCGTCCTCCGGGTCGCGCCAGCCCATGCCCCGGGTGGTGTCACCTGCGCCGGGGCGCTCGACCTTGATGACGTCGGCGCCGAAGTCGGCCAGGTACCGGCCGCAGCCGGGTCCGGCGATGATGGTGGCGAGCTCGACGACGCGGAGTCCGGTCAGCGGCATGCCCGCATGATCGCGGGTGCCGGCGACCGGTCCGTCACCAGGAGCCGTCGTCGGTGGGGCGGTCGATGATGGCGATGTCGTCGATGTAGGCCCGTGCCGCCACGACGGCGAGGATCGCCTGGGCCACCTGACGGGGGTGCATCAGACCGGGGGAGCCGAGGGCGCCCGACGATGCCCAGACCTCGAACATCCGGCCCATGGTGTCGGGGTCCCAGGCCGTGGCGAACTCGGTGCCGCCGGTGTTGCCGACGACGACCCGGGTGACGTCGAGCTCGGGGTGCTCGGCCTTGAGCGCCTTGATCATGGCGTCGAGGGCGGCCTTCGAGGTGCTGTAGAGCCCGAGCCCGGCGAAGGGCTGGCGCACCGACTTCGACGAGACGAACAGCGCCTTGCCCCGCGCTGCGACGAGGTGGGGGACCGCGGCAGCGGCCACGAGCGCGGCGCCGACGACGTTGGCGCCGAGCACGGCGTGCCAGTCGGCGGCGGACGCCTCGGCGATGGTCCGCAGCGGCGACACGCCGGTCACGTACAGCAGGCCGTCCAGCCCGCCGAACGCCGCGACCGCCCGCTCGACCACCGAGGCGCAGTCGGCCTCGACCGTGACGTCGCCGGGGAGCGCGAGCGCCCGTTCGCCGAGGCCTGCGGTGATCTCTGCGAGCCGCTCCGCTCGACGGGCGACGAGCCCCACCTGGGCCCCGGCTTCGACGGCCATCTCGGCGACCGCCTGCCCGATGCCGGCGGAGGCGCCGACGACCAGCAGACGACGACCCGAAAGATCCAGCTCCACGGTTGCTCCCCCCGTCGACGAACGGCGGGAGGTTACCGCAGGGCCCGATCAGGCGGCGTCGGCCAGCTTCGGAGCTGCGACCGTGGGGGCGGTCGTCGGGGCGGTGGTTGCAGCAGCCACCGGGCGGTGTCCGTGGGCCTGGTCCTCCTTGGCCTGGAACCAGCCCGAGCCGGCGGTGCCGCCGGCGTAGACGCTCGTCCAGAAGCCGGCGAACGCGCCTGCGGTCCAGGCGCCGGCCCACCCCCAGTCCGGGGCGACCAGGCGGACCATGAACGCGACGGCGACGGTGAGGAGGAGGCCGGAGATCAGGATGGCGATGACCACGGTGCGCACGAGCCGCGCCTCCGTCTCGTCGACCAGTCGTTCCTCGTGCTGCTCCATGACGTCCTCCCTCGGTGCCGGGCTCCTCGCAGCGTGCACCCCGGACCTGACACACCGTCAGAGTCCAAGGTCCCGGTCCGTCCCGGTCCGTCGTCGATCGCGGTGAGGGCAGGTGCGAGACTCCGCCGGTGGATCCCCGAGACCGCTTCATCACCGTTCCCGGTCGCAAGCCGGTGCTCGAGGCGCTCGCCGACGAGCGCCTGCGCGTCGACAAGGTGCTGGTCGCCCACGGCGCCGGCGGCCCGGTGGTGGAGGAGATCGTCGCCGCGGCCGCTCGTCGGAAGGTCCCCGTGGAACGGGTGACCGAGCAGCGGGTCAGCCTGATCGCCGGTGGGAGCCGGCACCACCAGGGCGTGGTGGCCGACGTCGTGGCCCCGGCATGCAGCCGGTCGAGGCCTTCCTCGACCGTCGTCGACGCGGCAAGGACTGGGCCACCACCGTCCTCGTACTCGACCGGGTCCACAACCCGGCGAACGTCGGGATGATCCTGCGCACCGCGGTCGGCGCCGGGCTCGACGGTGTGGTGGTCCCCCATGCCGGCACCGCCGACCTCGGGCCGGTGGTGCTGAAGGCCTCCGCCGGCCTGGCGTTCGGCGCCACCATCCTCCGGTCCGCCACCACCGAGGACGCCCTCGACGCGCTGCGGGCGCACCGCTTCACGATCGTCGGACTCGCCGCCGACGGCGACCCGCTGTTCGCCGCCGACCTCCCCGACCGCCGCGCACTCGTGCTCGGCAACGAGAGCGAGGGGCTCTCACCGGCGGTCCGGGAGCGGTGCGACCGGACGGTGGCGATCCCGCTCGCCGAGGGCGTCGAGTCGCTCAACGTCGCAGTCGCGGCCGGGGTCGTGGCCTACGAGGTCGTCCGCCGCCGGGGGTAGTTGCGCCCGGTGGCGGCTGTCAGCGGCCGCCGGCCTCCCGGTAGGCCTGCACGATCTCGGGCCGGATGCGGCCGCGGTCGGCGACCTCGAGCCCGGCGGAGCGGGCCCAGGCGCGGACCTCCGCCGGCGTCGGCTCCCGTGCCGGGACCGGTCCGGCCACCGGGAGCGCGGCGGCCCGTTCGTCCGCGGCGTCGTGCTCGAGGTGGTGCGTCAGCGCCGCGCCGAGGAACCGGTAGGTCCACTCCTGGGCGAGGAGCCGGGTCTCGCAGAACACGATGGGCACCGTCGGGAAGCGGACCTGGGCCTCGGCGAGCCCCTCGACCACGACGGCGGGTCGCACCCGGTCGAGCTTGAAGACCGACGAGTACCGGTCCTCGACGACCAGCGCCGCACGCGGCACTGCGGCGAGCTCCGCGAGCAGATAGCGGAGCTTGCCCGACAGGAGGGTGCCGACGAGATCGGCGAGGCTCTTGCGCTCGACGGTCGCCACGAGCGCACCGTCGGCCTCGACGGCGTAGTCGCCGGCCGGCAGGCCTCGCCGCACGGTGTCGGCCTGCTGGTCGCGGAAGGTCCAGGCGTACCGCTCGTGGCTGTCGACCAGGACGGTGAGGCGCCCGGCCTCCGAGCGCTTGCGCGGGACACCGACGTTGGGTCTGGCCTGCTTCGCCGTCCGGGCGGTCTGCCAGAAGACCATCTCGCGGCCCCGTGCCCGGGTGAACACGATCTGCGAGCGGTTCTCGCGGCCTCGGTCGAGCACGAGGTCGATGGCGGCGCCCCGCCGCACGCACGACCGGACGGGGACCCGCTCCACGATCTCGGGATCGTCGGGCCAGGAGTCGGCGGGATGGCAGTAGACCTTCGCCGTCCTCGGCCAGGTGTCCCGTACCTTCAGGACCCCGCCGTCGGGACCGAGCGGGAGGCGGAGCAGGTAGGGGAGCGTCGACGCCTCGTCGGGGTTCCGGGCGATGACCAGCTCGTCCACAGTGCGTCCCTTCGCAGGCTCAGGCCGAGGGGCGTCGTTCGGCGAAGCGGGCGGGGATCCACTCGAGCAGGAGCTCGCGGAGCGGTCCGGCGGCCTGGTCGAGCTGGTGGCCGGCGCCGTCGATGATGCGGAGGTCGCCGTCGCCGGCCATCGCCCGCACCATGGCGGAGTTCTCCGGGCCGAGGACCTCGTCGGCGGTGCCGTGGACCAGGAGGAGCGGCGTGCCGTCGAGCAGCTGGGCGGCCTCGCAGCCGGCGCTCTGGGTGGCGAGGGTGACGACCCCTGCGCAGTGTCCGCCGAGCGCGACCGCGCACTGGATGGCCACGGCGCCGCCGAAGCTGTGCCCGACCGTGACGAAGCGCCGAGCGCCCTGACGCATGGCCCAGTCGACCGTGGCCGCCGCGTCGAGGAGGCTCGGGTCGAGCTTGCTCGGACGCCGGTAGTCGACCCCGATCACGCCGTAGCCCGCCGCGGCGAGGTCACGGCCGAGGTCCAGGTAGAGGTTGTGGGCCGGGCCGAGGAAGCCGCCCATGCCGCCGCCGAGGAGGACGACCACCTCCTCCGCCGCGGTGTCGCCCTGCCAGAGGAGCTTGAGCATCCCCTCCATCGTGTAGCTCTCGATGAGCCGGAGGCCCGGCCCGAGCTCGGCCTCCGCGGTCGAGAGTCGGCCGAGGAGCTCGAGGGGCGTGCGTCCGGTCACCCGGGCATGCTCCCACAGCGGGGTGACCGCTACGATGGCCGGACCGTGCGCCGGTGCCCGAGCGGCCCAAGGGAACGGCCTGCAAAGCCGTACAGCCGCGGGTTCAAATCCCGCCCGGCGCTCGCCGATGATCGGCCGGTCACCCCCAGGGTGACCGGCCGTCCTCGTTCCCGACCACGGACCGCATCAGGGCATGTCCGCAGGCTCAGGGCATGTCGGCCGCGGCCCGGAAGCCCAGTACCGCCGAGCTGCTGCCGGCCACGATGGAGAGCAGCGCCGTGGGGGTGGGGAGGCGGCGGATGCCGAGCAGGGACGAAGCTGCGTCCGTGGCGTCGCAGACCGCGCCCAGCCGCGCCCAGGTGGCCGGGTCCCGGTCCTCCGCCAGCGCGGTGAACGTGCCGTAGCCGATGACGAGGTCGCGGACGCCGGCGACCCGCAGCAGCAGGCGGCCACCGGGCGAGTCGGCGACCTCGCCGACCACGCGGCGGCCGGCGATGCCGGGCAGGGCGAGGAGCGAGGCGCCCAGCGCCATGCGGGCGACGGCGCTCATGCGGAGGAGCTGGCGTTGGTCCATGGACGGCAAGTGTGCACGCTCGGCGCCCGCTCCGGTCGTCCCAGCGGGCCGCCCCGGGCCGGGTCCCGGGCTGGGTAGTGTCGGCACCATGACCGACGCGGGTTCGCAGCCGGGGTGGTGGCTGGCCTCCGACGGCCGGTGGTACCCGCCCTCCTCCCATCCGGACCCGGCGCACCGCGCCCGTTGGGCCTCGACGCCCCAGCCCGGCCTGCCCACCTCGGAGCAGCCCACGGAGGCAGTCCCGACGATCCCCGCCCCACCCGCCGTCCCACCCGCCGTCCCACCCGTGGGCATGCCGCCCGGTCCGCCCCCGGTGTACCAACCGCAGGGCTGGGCGGTGCCCGACGCAGCGGCGCCGGCACCCGGGATCCCCGGTCTCCCGGCACAGGTGCCGATGCGGGTCGAACCCCGGCCCCCGGGCGCATGGCCCACGACCGGCGCCGGCGAGGCCCCGACCCCGTCCGCCGCCACGGGGAACGCTGCCACGGCGGCCGTTGCGTCGGTGGCCGCCCTCCTCGTCTGCGTCGGCGTGTTCCTGCCGTGGATCGAGGCGTCCAACGAGCTGCTCGTGCTCGAGCGGTCGGGGTGGCACGTCGGGACCGACGGGAGGCTGACGCTCGCCGCGGGGTTCGTGGCAGCGGCGGCGGCCGGGGTCGCATGGGTCGGCCTCCGGCACCTCGCCCTGAAGGCGGCGCTCGCGATCACGGCCGTCGTGCTGCTCGCCGTCTTCGTCGTCGAACTGCTCGACGTGCTCGACTTCGAGGACCGCCTCGTCGCCACCGTGCCGGGGTCGTCGGTGTCGGTGGGACTCGGGCTGTGGTTCGTGGGCGCGGCCGGCGTGCTGCTGGCCGTGGCCGCGGCGCTCGAGCGGTCCCGGATCCGCCTGCCTGGTCGCTGACCGTCCCCCGGGAACCGGCGCCGTCGGCGGGTCGTCCAACCTCCGACCGACCCGATCCAGGAGGTGGCCGGTGGACCGGAGACGAACCGCGGCGGTGGTGCTCGCGCTCACGTTGGTGGCGGCGTGCGGGTCCGACGACGAGTCGAGCGGTCCGGCGACCACGGCGGCGTCGGGCGGGTGG
>JBEIGA010000207.1:0-7434 GCA_040382135.1 Acidimicrobiales bacterium | reverse complement strand
GGTCGTGGTCGTGGTCGAGGTCGAGGTCGAGGTCGTGGTCGTGGTCGAGGTCGAGGTCGTGGTCGTGGTCGTGGCGTCGGTCTCGGCCAGCGCCCGGGCACGCAGCTCCTCCACGTAGGTCTGCGCCGCGCTCAGCGAGTCGTGCTCGACCCCCGCCTCCACGGCCGCCCGGTCCTCGGATGCCAGCTCCGCCACCTCGAGGCCGGACCGCTCGGTCACCGAGGGTTCGAGCCAGAGAAAGCCGTCCGGCCTGCCGTCGAAGATCACGACCTCGCCCCGGTCGGCGCCGACGAAGGTGCCGCTGCTCGAGAAGGCGACGAACGTCGCGGCGGCCACGCCGGCCACGCCGGCCACGAGCACGACGAACAGGAGCGACCGCCAGGTGGGCCGGGAGATCCGCAGGCTGCGACGGGCGCGGGCGTGGCGGCGAGCCCTCCGCGGCGACGCCGACGGGGCATCGGCGGCCGGCGGATCACCGGCCGTCGGCTCCTCGTCGACGGGTGCGGCCGCCGTGAACCCGGCGACGTCGACCACCGCGGGCAGCGCCCGGGCGAGGCGGGTCGACCCCGGCTCGAGGGTGCGGGTCGCGTCCGTGACGAGGTCCGCCACCACCACCGTGACGTTGTCTCGCCCCCCGCCCTCGTTCGCGAGGCGTACGAGCTCCTCGGCGGCCTCCTGCGGATCGGCGAGCCGACGGAGGACCGCGGCGATGCGATCGTCCGGCACCTCGGTGAACAGGCCGTCGGAGCACAGCAGGAAGCGGTCACCGGCGACCGGCACCACCTCCCAGGCGTCCACGAGGACCTGCGGCTCCACCCCGAGCGCCCGGGTCAGGATGTTGCGCTGCGGATGGCGCTCGGCGTCCTCGGCACGGAGTCGACCCTGACGCACGAGCCCGGCGACCAGGCTGTGGTCCTCGGAGATCTGCTCGAGGGTGCCGTCGGCCAGCACGTAGACCCGTGAGTCACCGACGTTGGCGACGCACAGTCGCTCGCCCTCCTCGGTCGACACCACGGCCAGGGCGCAGAGGGTGGTGCCCATGCCGATGAGCCCGGGCTCCTCCTCGGCACGCTCGAGGATGGCGTCGTTGGCGAGGTCGACGGCGGCCACGACCGACGCGATCGAGGGCTCGGCCTGCGCAGCGAGGAACGTGTCGACGGCGATCCGGGACGCGACCTCGCCGCCGTTGTGCCCACCCATCCCGTCGGCGACGACGACCACGCGGTCGTCCGTGGCCGCAGCGTCCTGGTTGACCGCCCGCACCCGCCCGACGTGGGTGGCCATCCCCGCGGCGAGGCGGAGGGTCACGGCCGCCGCCGCATCATCGGAGCTCCAGCACCGTGTTGCCGACCTGCAGCAGGTCACCCGGCTGCAGCACCTCGGGCGGCCCCACCTTCCTCCGGTTGAGGAATGTGCCGTTGGTCGATCCGAGGTCCTCGACCATGAACTGACCGTCGGCCACGAAGACGCGCGCGTGCAGCCGGGACACGAAGGTGTCGTCGATCGTGATGGCGCATCCCGGCGCCCGTCCGACGGTCAGCTCGTCGGCCAGCGGGTACTCGGTACCCCGCGTCGCCGGCGGCTCGACCACCACGAGACGGGGCCGCGCCGCAGCTGCGGGGCGGGCCTTCGGCTCCTTCTGACGCCGTCCGCCGGTGGGCGCGGCCACAGGCGCGGCCACGCCGGCGGATCGGACCTCGACCCAGACCGCCCGCAGCACCCGGAGGAAGAACAGGTAGAGGAGGGCGAGCAGGCAGAGCTTCAGGAGGTTGAGGAGCTGCTCGGACACGGCGAGCAGGACACTACCGGCCGTCGGCGGCGGGACGTGATCGGTGCACCACGGTCCGAGGGCGCGGCATCGGGCGAGCGGTCGGTCGGAGGCGCTCGCCGGACCGGAGCGACCCGAACCGATCTATCCGATGCGGAACTCGATGACGGTGTTCCCGATCTGGATGCGGTCGCCGTCGAGCAGGCGGTGGCTGGTGGTGCGGGTGCCGTTCACGAGGGTGCCGTTCGTGGAGCCCAGGTCGGTGAGCAGCCAGGCATCACCGTGGGGCCGGATCTCCGCGTGGCGCCGGCTGACGTTGGGATCGGCGAGGGTGATGGTGCACTCGGGCAGGCGGCCCATGCTCAGCAGGTACTCACCGAGCACCACCTGCTCCCCCGTGGGGAGCACGAGGTGGGCGGTGGCGCCACCTTCGGCGGCGCGGAGCCGGCCGTCGACCCCGAAGCGTCCGGTCCGCAGCCGCTCGTCGACCTCGAACTCGACGGCGACGGGACCCATGAAGCCGTAGTCCTCGTCGCGGGCGTGCTCGCGAGCGGCGTCGATGAGCTCCCGGGCGAGGACGTCCTCGACGCCCGAGAGGCGCTCGTGGTCGTCCGGGCCGAGGCGCACGGTGAAGTGGTTGGGCACGACGACGCGCCCGCTCACGCCGACGGAGCGGTTGTCGTCCATCTCCCGGACGAGCCGACGACCGATCTCCACGGGACGCAGACCGCTGCGGAACAGCCGTCCGAAGACACCCTCGACGGCCGTTTCGAGCCGGCGTTCGAACCCTGCGATGCCCACGAGCGGCGAGGCTACCCCGGCCGCCTGCGGACGGGCCGCGCACGGGCCCTCGGATGGACGCGTCGCCCGCACCGCCGTGTACCCTTCGACGCACCACGCGCGAGTGGCGGAATAGGCAGACGCGCAGGATTCAGGTTCCTGTGCCCGGAAGGGTGTGGGGGTTCAAGTCCCCCCTCGCGCACCACCACCACGACCACCCACGAGACGACGCGACGGCCGCCTTCACAGGCGGCCTCCGTCGTTCTCGGGCCGTCGGGGCGGTTACTGCTCGTTCGATCCGCGGAATGCACCCCCGGACGTCGCGGAACGACCGCGACCGAGGAGGTACCGCCATCAAGACCGGAACCGAGCTCTGGACCTACGACACCGGGGTCGACCACGCCGACCGCACCGTCCGGGTCGCCATGACCAAGGAGCAGATCAAGGAGGCGCCGGACGCGGAGGATCTGCGGGACGAGGGCTACTTCGACCGGCATGCGACCTACTACGGCCGCTACGCCTGACGCGGGGCCCAGAAGGAGACGGCGGTGGTCGTGCCGGGAGCGACGACGGTGAACCCGCCGTCCCGCACGACCACCGGGGCGGCGGCCACGACCCGGGCCCATCGCGTGGGGCCGGGGTGCTCCACCACGAGCGGGAAGCCGGCTGCCGCCCAGTCGGCCTGGCCCGGCGCATCCAGCCGGCGCCAGGCCAGCTGGGCGGCGTGGCCGGCTGCCGCCGCTGCCTTGCCCAGCGGGAGGAAGGGTTCGGGGCACACGGCGACGACCAGGGTCCCCGGTGGGAGCGCATCCCAGGGGCCGGGGTCGCCGGGCTCCGGCTCGGAGCCGTCGAGCTGCAAGCGGGCCACGTCCTTGGGGATCCGGTCGGTGGGTCCGGGGACCAGGGCGCGGACCTCCGCTCCGTCGACGAGGACCGTCACACCCGGCAGCGCCTGGACCCGCTCCCATGCGGCGCCTCGGGCCCGGCGCACGTGCTTGCGGATGCGACCCTCCTCCCAGCGGGCGACCTCGGCCGCCCACGGCCCGTCGCCCGTGCTGCGCTCGTCCGCGAGCAGGGCGACGGTGGCGACTGCGGCGGCGCGGCACACCGCCGCGCGGGTCGGCGGGTCCTGCCGCTCGATGCGGGCCACCAGCTGCAACGCCCAGGGCGCCTCGTGGGCGGGGTCCTCGGCGCCGGTGACCGACGCGACGACCCCGGGGGGCTCCGTCACGGAGGCGTACCGTCCGGCGCCCAGGGCTGCACGTGCTCCTCGAGCGGCACGGCGAACGTGGCGAGCAGGGAGCCGATGAGCCGGTAGCTCCCGGGGATGGCGACGAGCTCGAGGAGCTCGTCGCCGTCGCCCACCAGCGCGCGGGCCTCGGCGAGGGTGGCGGGCGAGACCTCGTTCGTGTCCAGCACCTCGTCGGCGACCCGGATCGCGAGGAGGTCGGCCGGGGACAGCACCGTGGCGTCGGCCGTCCGGATCGCGACGAGCTCGACGTCGGTCAGACCCGCCCGCCGTCCGATGGGGACGTGGTTGCTCCACTCGTAGACCGAACCGATGCGCCAGCCGACGCGGAGGATCGCGATCTCGCGGAGGCGGGCGTCGAGCGCGCCGTTGAGCACGGCGAGGTCGATGACGTCGGCGAGGAGGCGCCCCAGCCTCGGGTTGCGGAGCCCGAGGCGCATCACGTTGGGCGCGGCGAGCACCTCGGGGATCCCAGCGGCCACGGCGGCCGCCCGTGCCTCGTCCGACGAGAGCAGGGGCAGGGGCCCGGACCGGGGCGAGGTGTCGGCCACGGGGTCAGCCCTCCCGGGGCTCGGCACCGACGATGGCGGCCATCAGGCGCATCTCGGCCTCGCCGCCGCGCACCGTCAGGCTCGTGGCCCGGGTCCGCTCCCATCGGGTGTACCGCTCCCGGATGCGCGCCTCCGAACCGATGAGGCCGCCGTCGTCGATGTACTCGTCGGGGACGGCGTCCACCGCCTCGTCACGCCGACCGGCGAGGAACAGCTCCTGCACCCGCTCGGCGGCCTCGCGGTACCCCCGCCGGACCATGGTGTCGCGGTGGAAGTTGTACTCCTTGGTGCCGTACCCGCCGACGAGGAACGAGATCTGCTCCTTGCCGGCACGGATGGCGCCCGCGACGTCGTCGGTGATCTTCACGGAGCATCCGGCGAAGAACTCGAGGTCGTCGAGGGTCTTGCCGTCGGTCCGACGGGCGACGCCCTTCTGGAGCTGCTCCTCGTAGAGATGGGCCGAGTCGGGGGTGTAGCCGAGCGGCAGCCAGCCGTCGCAGAGCTCGGCCATGAGCGCCACGTTCGCCGGGCCGCCGGAGCCGAGCACGATCGGTATGTCGGGGTTCATGTGGAGGATCGACTTGAGCGGCTTGCCCACGCCCACCGCGTCGGGGCCGTGGTAGGGCAGCTGGATCTCCTTGCCCTCCCAGGTCACCGGCGCCTCCCGGCGGAACACCTGCTTCATGATCGAGACGTAGTCCCGGAGCGTGGCGTTGGGGCTGCCCCAGTGCTGGCCGTACCACCCCTCGACGATCTGCGGGCCCGACAGCCCGAGACCGCAGATGGCCCGACCGGGGGCCAGCGCGTCGAGCGTCCCCATCTGCATCGCCGTGGTGACCGGAGGGCGCGCCGCGACCTGGATCACCGCGGTGCCCAGCCGGATGTGGCGGGTGTGGGCCGCGATGTAGGCGAGCGGCGTGATGGCGTCCGCGCCGTAGATCTCCGCCGTCCAGATCGAGTCGAAACCCAGGCGCTCCGCGAGCAGGATCTGCTCCATCGGCAGCTCCAGCCGGGGCTTGTTCCAGACGTCGACTCCGAGACCGAGCTTCATGGCTCCCCCCTTCGACGGGCGACCCTAGCGACGACTCAGGGGTAGGGCCATCCGTTCGGCAGGCACCCGTCGAGGTCGATCGTCTGCTGCTGCATCACCGGGGCGAGCTGTCCCGGGCCGGGACAGGGGACGTGCTGCCCGCCGACGTAGTGGCCGACCTCGTGGTTCACCAGGTACCTCCGGTACTCCTCGAGGCTCGCCGGCCAGGTGTCGGTCGCCCCGTTCCACCGGTCCAGGTTCAGGGCGACGTAGCCGTTGCGGCCACAGCTGTACCGCCCAGCCGTGTTCAGAGGCCGGCAGAGCTCGTCGACGGTGGCCGGCGTCGCCACGACGACCGTGAACCGCCCGCCCTCCGGAACCCGCCGGAACCCGAGCCGTCCGCCGCCGATCCAGCTCCGAGGGTCGGCGAGCGTCTCGTCGACGAACGCGGCGAGCTCGTCGGGGTCGATCCCGCTCCCCTCCTCGGTCGCCACCGAGTACTCGACGTACGGGATGACGCCGACCGCCGGACCGGGCGCGGTGGTGGCCGCCTGGAAGCGGCCCGTGGCATACGGCACGAAGATCGTGGTCGACGGGGGCAGGCTCGTCGTGGTGCTCGTCGTCGTGGTGCTCGTCGTGGAGGTCGCCGTCGTGGAGGTCACGGTGCCCGTCGTCGAGTTGGGAGCGACGGCAGGGACCACGGTCGACGGGCTGCCCGGTTCGGAGGCCAGCAGGTCCGCCCCGAGCCAGACGCCGGCCAGCACGACGAGGCCGACACCGACGCGCGCCGCCGTGCGCCGAACCGTGCCGGTCGATGGATCCGAGGGCGTCGTTGCCATGGTCCGCACACGATGACATGCGCAGGGTCAAGACATGTGCGGGATCAAGACATGCGCGGGAGGGTCAGTCGGTGCCCAGGATCCAGGCGCGGCTGGGCTCCTCCTCGACCTCCTCGTCGAAGAAGCGCCGGAACGCGTCTTCGTCGGGGATCGGGAGCGTCGGGACGGCGGAGCTCGGCTCCTCGAGGTCGGCCAGCAACTCCGCCGCCCCTGCCGCCCCGAGGCGCTCGCTCAGTCGCCGCCGCAGTTCGACGTAGCCGTCGCGCTGGCGCTCGTAGTCCGCCCTGGCCGCCTCGAGCGCCTCCCGATGCGCGTCGAGCCGCCGTTGCCACTCGGCACGCACCCGGGCGAGCTGCTCGGTGGCGACATGGTTCGCGGAACCGCGGATGATGTCGGCCTCGGCCTTCGCCCGGGCGACGATGCGCTCGGCGAGCGCACGGGCCTCGTGTTCCTGCAGGCCGGGGCCCGTGGGGGCGTTGCTCCAGTGCTGGAGCTGGGTCCGGAACCGCACGATCTCGGCGTCGGTCTCGGACCGTTTCGCCTCGAGCTCCTCGAGGACCTCGGCACGGTAGGCCTCGATCTCCCGTGCCGCCTCGAACACGGTCTCGTAGGACGAGACCAGCGCCCGGTTCATCGCCCGGAGCACGATCTCCCGAGCGCGGGCCGACACGTCCTCGCCCGCACCGCTCGGTTGCAGGGCCGCGCGGAGGACGGCGACCTCCTGCTCCAGCTCGGCGAGCCGGAGGTCCACCCGGTTCGGGTCGTACCCGAGTTCGACGATGGGGAACTGCTCTTCCATGTCCACGATCTCCGCCGCGAGCTCCTGCAGGGCTGTTCGCATCGGCTCCTCCCTGGACGGTACCGACCCGGACCCGTCGGCCGCGCTTCGGCGCCGTTGAGCGTTCGCCCGTGCAATCGACCCGGGACGACTCACGCCGACCGACCCGTCGACAAGACCGCAATGTGGGCGGAACCCTCAATCCGGGCGGTGGTCAGGACGATTGGTACCGGACGGGGTTGCCGCCCCGTGACGCGTGATCGACAGGCAGGCCGGAATGAAGCTCTCAGAACGACTGGCCCGAGTCGGCGTCCTGACGGACGCCGGGGCTCCTGCGCCACCGACCGACGAGGTCTGGGGCACGGCGGAGGTGTACGGGGCACCGGCGACGCCGGCAGCGCCTGCGGTGCCCGCCGCTGCCGCCGAGCCGGCACCCCCT
>JBEIGA010000206.1:0-7570 GCA_040382135.1 Acidimicrobiales bacterium | reverse complement strand
GTGAGCCGGGTGCGCGTCGCATCGATCGAGGGGCGCTCGTCCTCCAACGCCTGTTGCGCAGCGCGTGCCGAGTCCAGGTGGCGCAGCCGCGCGGCGAGCGCCTCCGCCTCGGCGCGCGCGGAGCGTGCGGCGTCGGCCTCCCGCTGCAGGACGTTCACCTCCGTGCGCCGGAGCAGCGCCTCCTCGGCCAGGACACCGGCCAGCTCGTCGAGCTGCTCCGTGGCCCGTTCGTCGAGCGGCTCCGCCACGAGTTCGGGCCGCCATGCCGCGCCCACGAGCGCGAGGTCCGCGACGGCGTTGCGGAGGTGGTGGCGGATGAGCTCGTCGACGTCGCCCACCTCGCCCCGGAGCGCGACGACCCGGTCCCGCAGCCAGTCGACGGCGTGCTGGTAGAGCTCGCCGCCGAAGAGCTGGCGCAGCAGCTTCTCCCGCTCCTCGTCCGAGGCGAGGAGGAAGTCGGTGAACTGACCCTGGGGGAGCAGGACCACGCGCTGGAACTGCCGGGCATCGAGGCCGACCAGCTCCTGGCAGGCCTTGCGTGCGTCCAGCGGCTTCGTGGCGAGGGACTCGGTGGCGCCGTCCGGCCGGATGCGGACGAGGGCGGCCGTGGCGGGCTGCTCGACCGTGCCGGCGCCGCGCTGGCGGGGACGGGGTTGCTTCGGGGTCCGTCGCGCGACGTGGCGGACGCCGTCGACCTCGAAGGTGAGCTCGACGAAGGTCTCGACGTGGTCGGCCGCGTGGTGGGACCGACACTCGCCCTCGGCGCTGCGCTGACCCGGCAGCACGCCGTAGAGGGCGAACACGATGGCGTCGAAGATGGTGGTCTTCCCGGTGCCGGTGGGGCCGGACACGACGAAGAGGCCACGGGCGGCGAGGTCCGTGAAGTCGATCTCCTGCAGGCCGGGGTAGGAGCCGAAGGCCTGGAACACCAGGCGGACGGGCTTCACGCCTCCACCTTCCGTCGGCCGGCCTCGACGGCGTCGAGCAGGAGCGCCTGCTCGGCCGGTGAGGGTGGCCCGCCCGTGGCGGCCCTCCAGAAGGCGACGACCGCGTCGGCGGGGTCGGTGTGCGCCGCAGCCGCCCGCACGGGGGGCGCGACGGAGGTGTCGGCCCCGCCGGCGGGGCGGGGGACGATCTCGACCACGTGGGGAAAGACCGTCGACAGCTTCTGCTTGGCGTCGAGCACGACGCCGGGGTCGGTGAGGATCGCCCTGACGAAGGACCGGGTGTCGGCCGGACCGGCCAGGAGCTCCTCGAGGGTGCCGACGACGGTGCGCACCGGCCGCCCCACCGGCACCGGCACCGTTTCGACGGTGGGCGAGCCGTCGGGGGTGAGCTCGACCAGGGTGATGCTCTTGGGGTCGATCTCGGAGAACGAGTAGGCGAGGGGCGTGCCGGAGTAGCGGACGTGGGGGCGGCCGCCGACCTGCTGGGGGCGGTGCAGGTGCCCGAGCGCCGTGTAGGAGAACCCGGCGAAGAGGTCGGCGCCGACCGTGCCGGCGCCGCCGACGGTGAGGAGCCGCTCCGAGTCGGAGACCGTGGCACCGGCGACGAAGGCGTGGGCAACCGCTACCGAGCGGGGTGCGGTGAGCCCGGGGCGCGCCGCCGCCACCGCCGCCGCCAGCACCGACTGGTGGGTGCGGCGCAGGCGCCGGGCGACGAGGTCCACCCCGTCGTCCACGTCTGCGTCCGCGTCCGGGTCGGCGTCCGGGAGGTGGTCGGGTGCGGCCTGGGGGTCGAGGAAGGGGAGGAGGACGAGGTCCAACGGACCGTCGGCGAAGCCGAGCGGGAGCACCTCGCCGACCGAGCCGTAGCCGCCCCGGACGTACAACCCCCGACCGTCGAGCAGGTTGCCGTAGAGCGCCACACGGTCGGGTCCGTCGTGGTTGCCGGTGATGACGGCGACCACGGCCCCGCTGTCCAGGAGCCGGCCGAGCGTCTCGCGGAACAGCGCGAGCGCCTCCACCGGGGGGACGGCCCGGTCGAAGACGTCGCCCGCGACCACCACCAGGTCGGCGCGGAGCTCACGGCACTGGGCGACCAACCAGTCGGCGAAGGCCTCCTGCTGGTCCGCGAGCGCGACCGGGCCGAAGGTCCGACCGAGGTGCCAGTCGCTGGTGTGGAGCAGGCGCACGCAGGATCTCCGGGGTCGGGGACGGACGGCCGCCGGTCACCCGACCCTCGGCCTCAGGGGGAGGGTACGCACGGGGTGTGACTGCGGCGGGGACCGTCCCCGGGCGGGACGTCGTCCCGGCTCGACCCACCGGGGCCGCCGGGTCGTCGGTACGCTCCGGCGCCGTGGACCTGCCCCTGCCCGTGCCCGGCGACGAGGCCGCCTGGGTGGGGCGGCACCTCGGCCACCTGACGGCCGACGGTCCTCGCCCGTCGGCCCGGTTCCGGGGCACCCAGGCCGCAGCGGACGCCGCCCTCGCCTCGTTCGACGTGACCGGCTACGCGGCCCGGCGCAACGAGGTGCTACCCGTCGGCCGGGGTGGGGCCTCCGGGCTGTCGCCGTGGATCCGCCACGGGCTCCTCCCGCTGCCCCGCGTGTGGGACGAGGTGGACGGTCCCGGTGCCGACGTGCGGAAGTTCCGGGACGAGTTGCGGTGGCAGGAGTACGCACGCCACGTCTATGCCCGGCTCGGGACGGCCACCGCCCGGCCGCTGCGGTTCGAGCCCGCCACGTCGACCCCCGGGTCGGATCCCTGGGACCGGTCCATGCGGTGCGTCGACGCCTGCCTCGAGGAGCTCGAGGCGGACGGCTGGCTCGTGAACCAGACCCGGATGTGGCTGGCCTCCCAGTGGACCGTGCGCCACGGCGCCGACTGGCGTGACGGGGAGGACCGGTTCTTCACCCACCTGCTCGACGGATCGCGGGCGGCGAACCGGTTGGGTTGGCAGTGGACGGTGGGGGCCGGCACCGGCCGCCCGTACGGCTTCTCCCAGTGGCAGGTCCGCAAGCGGGCGCCGTCGTTGTGCCGCTCCTGTGTGCACTGCGACGCCTGTCCCATCGGGGACTGGCCGGACGAGGCGCCGGTGCGTCGGCTCGATGCCGACGACCGCATCCGTCACGATCCCGATGTGGCGGCCACGGCCGGCCCCGCCGAACCGTGGACGGACGGTGCGCCGGAGCTGGTGTGGCTGACGGCGGAGTCCCTCGGCGACGACGATCCCGCGCTCGCCGCGCATCCCGGGCTGCCCGTCGTGTTCGTGTTCGACGAACCCCTGCTCGCCCGGCTCCGGCTGTCGGGGAAGCGCCTGGTGTTCCTGGCGGAACGGTTGGCCGAGCTCGGCGCGGAGCGGACCCTCGTCGTCCGGCTCGGGGACCCGGTCACGCTGCTCGGGGATCGCCCGCTCGCGTCCACGTTCACGCCGGTGCCCGGCTGGCGTCGCGCGGCGGCCCGGCTGCCGATCGCCGCCGTGCACCCCTGGCCGTGGCTGCACCGTCCGGTGGCCGGGGGGATCGGCAGCTACAGCTCCTGGGTCAAGCAGGTCACCCGCCGCGCCGCCCGCTAGCTCGGTGGGCCGAGCGGCGGCACGACCATGACCGGTCGGACGGCCATGGCGGCGGCGAGCTCGGCGGACACGACCCGCCGACCGAACGGCCACAGCGCGAGCACCGCCATGCGGAAGTTCGCCAGGCCGAACGGGATGCCGATGATCGTGATGCACAGCACCAGCCCGAGCACGAGGTGCGAGACCACGAGCCCGAAGCCGCCGAACACCAGCCACAGCAGGTTGGCGAGGATGCGGAGCGGCCCGTCGGCACCGTCCCCGGCCACGATCGCCTTCCCGAACGGCCAGAGCACGAAGCCCGCGAGCTTGAAGGCCTGCACCCCGAACGGGATCGTGATGATGAAGACGCATAGCACGAGGCCGGTGAACACGTACCCGAGCGCGAGCCAGAACCCGGCGAGCACGAACCACAGGATGTTCCCGAGCAACCGCATACTGCACCCCTTCCTCGGCGAGGGCGGATCCTAGGCTCACGGGATGGACGTTCGGCGGGTGGCGTGGTCGGGGTCGGTCTGCGCCGGGGCGGGGATCGCGCTGCACCGCTATCGGACCTGGAACCTGCGGTGGGGGGCCACGGCGGCGGAGGCCTCGGGCGCGCTGCCCGGGGACGAGTTGCTCCGCCGGCCCCGGTTCCGGGCCACACGCGCAGTGGACGTGGAGGCCCCGCCGGAGGCGGTGTGGCCGTGGATCGTGCAGATGGGCTTCGGTCGCGCCGGGTTCTACGCCTACGACTGGATCGACAACCTCGGTCGGCCCAGCGCGACGGACGTGCTCGCCGAGTACCAGGACGTCGCCGTGGGGGACCTCGCCGCGCCCATGTCGCCGCGGCCGACCGAACGCACCAGCTTCCGGGTCGCCCGGGTGGAACCTCCTCACCTGCTCGTCTGGTCGAGGCCGGGCTCGGTCTGGACGTGGCGGCTGACCCCGCTCGACGGTGGACGGACCCGCCTGCTGACCCGCCTGCAGGACGACTGCCGCCCACCGATCGGCGTCCTGTCGTGGCCGCTGCTCGAGCTCGGCGACTTCCCGATGATGCGCCGGCAGCTGCTGAACATCCGCGACCGGGCGGAGCGGCTCAGCCGATCGGGCGGACGGTGACCGTCGGGGTGGGCGGGGTCTCGGTGGCGCAGAGCCACCGGATGTAGACGGTGCCGCGGGCATGACCGTGGGTGTCGATCCACGGCCGGGTGCCGGGGTCGCGGGAGGCGACCGTGACGCGCCACGTGTCGCCCGGTTGCAGCCCGAGCTGGGCGTGGTTCACCGATGCCGCGTGCGGAGGCACGCCGATGGACTGCATGTGGCGGTTCCAGAGCTGCACGTTCCAGTACACGCAGGGCACGAGGAGACCCTCGATGTCGAGCGCCTCGTCGGGCCCGAGCTCGAACGACACGCCGCAGTAGGTGTTGTCCGGCGTGCCCCAGCCCGGCAGCGGGCCGCCGAAACGGAACGGCTCGCCGATCGTGTTGGACGGGACGGGCCGAGGGGCGAGCGAACCCATGGCGGTGTCGAGGAAGGCGGACGCATCCTCGATGGCGACGGCGAGCCCCTCGGCGGTGAGCGGTGCGGGCGGACCGTCGGTGCGCTCGATCGTGTACCTGGCGACGCGGGCGTCCGACCGGTCGAGGTGGTACTCCCGGGTGAGGAGACTCGCCGAACCTTCGGGGAGCGCCATCCAGTTGGCCACGCCGTCGGGACGCTCCGGCGACAGGACGATCTCGAAGCCGCCGTCCGCGTCGCACTCCAGGTCCTGCTGGTTGATGTGCGAGGCGACCAGCTGCTGGAGCGAGTCGGTGCGGTGCCCGGCGTGCAGCACGAACGACAGGTAGACCTCGTCCCCGCGGCGTCCGCGGATGACGTACCGGTGGGCGTCGGAGACGTTGGCGTAGAAGTACCGCGTGTCGGCGTTGTCCCCGAGGTACTTCCGCTCGGTCGGCTCGTCGGTGTTGAAGGCCCGCACGAACACCGGCGCCTCGGGCCGGGAGAGCACGAACATGTCGACGGCGTGCCCCACGAGGCTGGCGAGGTGTCGGTAGGACTCGACGGTGTCGACCTCGTCGAGGTCCGGCGCGACGGGCCGGCCGGCGAGGTCGTCGGCGACGGCGAGGAGACGTCGCCACGCGGTACGGAGCAGCTCGGGATCGTGCACGGTGGGGGACGTTAGACGCAGGCCCGGGCGCGTACCCTCGTCGCCATGACCGCCATCGAACCCGATCCCGATCTTGCTGCGGCCCACATCGCCTGGGACCTCGACCCCCTGCTCGACGGCTCGGACGTCGACGCCCTCCTCGACGCGGCCGACGCGCTGGCCATCGAGCTCGAGGGCGAACGGGACGCGGTCGCCGGCTTCGACGCCGACGCCCTGCTGACGTTCATGGAGCGCTTCGCCCGGCTGCAGCAGCTCGCCGGCCGGGCCGGGAACTATGCGTCCCTGCGGTTCTCGGTCGACAGCACCGACGAGGCGCGCGGCGCCCTCATGCAAAAGGTGCAGGAGCGCAGCACCGCCATCGGGAACCGGCTCATCTTCTTCGAGCTGGTCTGGGCGGAGCTCCCCGACGAGCAGGTCGAGACCCTCCTCGCCGACGAGCGGCTCGCGTTCTGCGCCCACTACCTCCGGTCGGCCCGCCGGTACCGCACCCACCTCCTCACCGAGCCGGAGGAGAAGGTCCTCTCGGAGAAGCGGGTCACCGGTGCCGGCGCGTGGTCCCGGCTGTTCAGCGAGCTCACCTCGCAGATCGCCGTCGAGCTGCCGGGCACGGTCACGGGAGGGGAACCCCGGACCGCCAGCCTCGAGGAGGGGCTGTCCCAGCTGTCGCACCCGGATCGCGCCGTGCGGGCCGCCGCCCAGCAGGCGGTCACCGACGCCCTTCGGCCCGGCATCCGCACCCGGGCCTACGTGTTCAACACCCTGCTCGCCGACAAGGCCACCGACGACCGGCTCCGCCGGTACCCCACGTGGATCTCGTCCCGGAACCTGTCGAACGAGGCGAGCGACGCGTCGGTCGACGCGCTCGTGGACGCCGTCGTCGGCCGCTACGAGCTCGCCCGCCGCTGGTACCGGCTGAAGGCCCGGATCCTCGGCCTCGACCGGCTCGCCGACTACGACCGCATGGCCTCGATCAGCGCGAGCGAGAGCCGGTTCGCCTGGTCGCAGGCGCAGGAGCTGGTGCTCGACGCCTACACCGCGTTCGACCCCGGGCTCGGCTCGATCGTGCAGCGGTTCTTCGACGAGCGCTGGATCGACGCCCCGGTCAGGCCGGGCAAGCGGCCCGGCGCCTTCTGCGCCTACACCGTGCCGGACCACCACCCGTACCTGTTCCTCAACTGGACGGCGAAGGCCAACGACGTGCTCACCCTCGCCCACGAGCTCGGGCACGGCCTCCACGCCTACCTCGCCCGGGAGCAGGGCGTCTTCCACCAGATGACGCCCCTCACGCTGGCCGAGACCGCGTCCGTGTTCGGTGAGACGCTCACCTTCGGGCGGCTGCTGTCGGTCACCGACGATCCCGGCGAGCGCCTGGCCCTGCTGGCCCAGTCGGTCGAGGGTTCCATCGCCACCGTGTTCCGGCAGGTCGCCATGAACCGCTTCGAGCACGCAGTGCACACCGAGCGGCGCACCGGCGGGGAGCTCTCGGTGGACCGCTTCGGCGAGCTGTGGTCCCAGACCCAGACCGACCTCCTCGGCGACGCCGTCGAGGTCACCGACAACTACCGGTGCTGGTGGTCCTACATCCCGCACTTCATCGGCACCCCGGGGTACGTGTACGCCTACGCCTACGGGCAGCTGCTCGCCCTGTCGGTGTACCGCCGCTACGAGGAGCGCGGCCCCGACTTCGTGCCGCGGTACCTGGGGCTCCTCTCGTCCGGCGGCTCGCTGCCGCCGGAGGATCTCGCCCGGTCGGTCGACTGCGATCTGGAGGACCCGGGTTTCTGGGACGCCGGTCTCGCCCTGATCGACGAGCAGATCACCGCCGCCGAGCAGGCCGCCGTCGAGGCCGGCCGCCTCTGAGCTCCCGTCCCCGGTTTCCTTGAAGCGTTCGGTCGCATCATGCGACCG
>JBEIGA010000205.1:0-7629 GCA_040382135.1 Acidimicrobiales bacterium | reverse complement strand
GCTACGTCGGCGCCGCCCGCGAAGCGGACGCCGATGCCGTCGTCCGGGTGACCGCCGACTGCCCCCTCCTCGACCCGGCGGTGGTCGGCCTGGTGGTCGCCGAGCTGGTCCGGCACCGTCCGTCGTGCGACTACGCCGGCAACGCCGTCGTGCGCAGCTACCCCCGAGGCCTCGACGCCGAGGCGCTCTTCCGTGACGTCCTCGAGCGCGTGGACCGCTTCGCCGTCCGTCCCGAGGAACGCGAGCACGTGACCATGGCGGTCTATGCCTCGTACCCCGAGCTGTTCCGATGCCGGGACGTCGTGGCGGCGCAGGACGACAGCGACCTGCGCTGGACCGTCGATCATCCCGTGGACCTCGAGGTCGTCCGCGCCGCCTACGAGGCGCTCGGCCTCGGGGACGCCCTGCTCCCCTACCTCGAGGTCGCCGCGTGGTTCCGGGACCACCCGGAGGTGGCCGGCCGGAACGCCGAGCTGGTCACCTGGAGCCCGACGGGCTCCTGAACTCCCGCCACTCCCCGGTCACGAGGAAGTGGGCGTCCTCGGCGATGTCGACGGCGTGGTCGCCCGCACGCTCCAGCACACGGCCGAGGCGGTCGGCGAGGATGCGGCTCCGCAGGTCCCCGATCTCCGGGCCCGCGGCGACGAGCGCCTCGGTGGCCGCCCGCTGCAGGTCGTCGAGGTCGGCGTCGCGGTCGGCCACCCGGCGCGCCGCCCCGGCGTCCCGTTCGGCGAGCGCAGTGAGCGCGGCGCGCGTGAGGACGACCACGAGGTCGACCATGGCGAGCCAGCGCACGGTGCCCTCCTCGTCGACCGGCGCCGCGCCCTGGGCGAGGAGGGCGGCCGCCTCCTCGCCACCGTCGCCGATGCGCTCGAGGTGGAGGGCCGCCTGCAGCACCGCAACGATGCGTCGGAGGTCGGAGGCCACCGGCTGACGCCGGGCGATCAGCTCCACGACCTCGTGCTCGATGCGGAGGTAGGCGGCGTCCACCGGATCGTCCGCGGCGATGACCACGTCGAGCGGCGTCCGGCCCTCGATGGCGCCGGCCAGCGCGCCGAGGAGGGCGATCACGCCGTCGCCCATCGCCGCCAGCTGCTCCTCGAGCGCTGCGAGCTCACGATCGAAGGCCCGCACGAGCGGACCGCCTCCTTCGCCCGGTGTCTGCATGGCCGAGACGCTAACCGGTTCGCGACCGGCCGGAGACCCGCTGTTCACCGGACGCGGTTGCGGAGCGACCCGTCCTCGGACTAGCGACAGGGTCCGTGAACCCACCGCAGGACGACGGCAACGGCGAGGTCGACCTCCACGAGGTGATCGCCGCGCTCCGGGAGCTCTCGGACGAGGAGTGGGCCGCGCGGGGGTTGACCGTCGAGGGCACCTTCGACGAGATCGACGATCCCGTGCTCATCGGCCAGGACGGCCTCCCCATCGAGACCTGGCGTGAGGGCTACCCGTACGCCGAGCGCATGACGCGCTCGGAGTACGACATCGCCAAGCGGATGCTCCAGATCGAGCTGCTCGACGCCCAGACGTGGGTCAAGGAGACCGGACAGCGGGTGGTCGTCCTGTTCGAGGGACGCGACGCCGCCGGCAAGGGCGGCACGATCAAGCGCTTCATGGAGCACCTCAACCCCCGCGGGGCCTCGGTCGTCGCCCTCGAGGCGCCGGACGCGAGGGAGCGCGGGCAGTGGTTCTTCCAGCGCTACATCGCCCACCTGCCCACGGCCGGCGAGATCGTGCTCTTCGACCGCTCCTGGTACAACCGGGCCGTCGTCGAGCGGGTGATGGGCTACTGCACCGACGCCGAGTACGAGGAGTTCATGATCCAGGTGCCGGAGTTCGAGCGCATGCTCGCGCGGGACGGCGTCATCCTCGTGAAGCTGTGGTTCTCGGTCTCCCGGCGCGAGCAGATCACCCGCTTCGTCATCCGCCGCATCGATCCCGTGCGGCAGTGGAAGCTCAGCCCCAACGACCTCGCCTCGCTCGACCGGTGGGGGGAGTACACCGCGGCGAAGGAGGAGATGTTCCGGCGCACCCACACCCCGTGGGCGCCCTGGACCGTGGTCCGGAGCAACGACAAGAAGCGCGGCCGGCTCGAGGCGCTGCGCTTCGTGCTGTCCCGCCTCGACTACCCGGACCGCGACGACGGCCTCGTCGCCCGGGTCGACCCGCTCATCGCCGGACCGCCGGAGACGGTGAGCGCCGATGCCGGCGAGTCCGACCGACACGGCCTCCCCGACCCCGAACCCCCACCTGCCCCCAGCCCGCCGGCCCCGATCGTCGCGCCCGAGGTCCGCCGGCCCTGGTGGCGCCTCAGAGGCGGGCGCTGAGCTCCAAGGCCTCGGCCAGCCCGTCGTCGTCGACGTGGCCCACCACGTGGCGCGCTGCGGCGAGCACCTCGGGCTCCGCGTTGCCCATCGCCGTCCCGTGCCCGACCGCGCGGATCGCGGCGAGGTCGTTGTGGCCGTCGCCGACCATCATGACCTCGTCCATCCCCACCCCGAGCTCGGCGGCGACCGCTTCGATGGCCCGGGCCTTGTCGACCCCCGGCGGGGTCGCGGTGACGAACGCGACGTCCGGCATCACCGGCGAGGTCGCCACCGTGATCTCGACGCCGGCCGGCGCGGCGGCGACCACCGCTCCGGCCTCGGCGAGCGGGACCACGAACTGGACCCGCACACACGGACCCTCGAGCGAGGAGGCCGGCCGCGCCCGGTGCGGCACACCCAGGAGGCCGGCGTGGGCGACGGCGAGAGGGTGGGCGCTGTCGGTCGTGTAGTCGGCCGGGGCGTAGTGCTCGAACACCCACCCGCGGCCCGCGGCGAGGGACGCGCACGCGGCGACCATCGCCGGGTCCAACGGTTCCGCTCGCACCGCTCCCGTCCCGGCGTGCACCAGTGCGGCACCGGCGTGGAACACGTGCCAGCCGTCCGGGTCGAGGCGGCGGGCGTGGCCCCAGGTGGGGCCGAAGGCGCCTCGGGCCGTGCACAGCGCCAGGTGCTGCCCGCGGCGCACCGCGGCGTCGGCGGCCGCCCACACCCCTGAGGTCGGCGTTCCGGAGGAGCCGACGAGGGTGCCGTCGACGTCGATGCACACGAGGGGGAGCACGGGCGGCCAAGCTACCGGCGATGCACCAGCCGCCGCGCCGAGCCGACCACGACCTCCCCCGGGGCCCGTACCTCGTGTACGCGGCCCCGTCACCACGGGGTGGCCGCGGCGTCTACGCGGCCGAGGACTTCGCCCCCGGCGACGTCGTCGAGGTCTGCGAGCTGATCCACCTCCCGGCGCTCCCGGAGGACCGACTCGAGGACAGCGACCTGAACGGGTACGTGTTCGACTTCGACGGCGTCCTCGTGCTCGCCCTCGGCTGCGGCAGCCTCTACAACCACGCCACCGCCTCGAACGCCACGTACGAGTTCCACCACGACCCCGACGTGATCGTGGTGGTCGCCGTGGCGCCGATCCCGACGGGCGAGGAGATCCTGATCAACTACCTCGGCGAGCCCCACGCCGAAGGCGACCTCTGGTTCGACGCGGAGGGCTGACCGCCGCGGGTCTCCTCGGGCTGGGGTTGCGGGCCGTCGGCCGCTCAGAGCGTGGGGAGCTCCGCCAACGTGGCCGCTGCGTAGGCGATGACGAGTGCCGACCCCGCGAGCAGCGCGACCCGGGCGACCCGGATCCGGAACGAGGTCGTGACCCCGGCGAAGAACAGGGCGGCGGCGAGCAGCAGGGTGGTCAGCACGTACTGGTCCGCGTTGTCACTCGCCTCCCGCGCCTCCACACCGAGCGCGTCTGCAGCGGTCTCGAGCTCCCGGTACTCGGCGAACTGGGCATCGAGGTAGGCCTGGTCGGTGAGCAGGTTCGCCGGAGCCCTGCCGCTGTCGGCGACCTCCTCCTCCCATTCCCGGATGCGCTCCGCGAACTCGGGCCGGACGAGCGCCTCGCGGAGGAAGGCCGCCAACGCCTCGTCCTCGGAGGCGATCGCCTGCGCGAGCTGCGCCGTCGTCGTGGCGTCGTAGAAGACGAGCTGGGTCGCCAGACCGAACACCCGGGCGCCCTCGACGCGCGCTTCCGACTGCTCCCGGGAGAGGTCGCTCGACCGGCCGTTCCACTGGGTGGCCTGGTAGCCGCACCACGCCGACCCGATCGTGGCGACGCCGAGCAGGAGCACGGCGAGGATCTCGATGCCGCGCTCGCCGGCGCGGAGCGGATCGCGGACGCTCACTCTCCCGCCTCCCCCCCGACGTCCCCGAGGTCCCCGGGCTGGGTCGGCCGCGTCGGCGGAAGCGTGCGATCAGGCATCGCCTGGAGCACCTCCCGCCACACGTCGACCTCGCGGTAGCGGAGCGCGGCCTGCGCCGCCGGCCCGGCGAGGTAGTCCTGCAGGGCGGCATCGTTGCGGACACGGGCGAGGCGGACCGCCGCCTCCGCCTCCTCCCGCTCCAGTTCCAGGCGCGCTCGGCCCGTGGCCTGGATCACCGCGGCGGTCGGGCCGAGGTCCAGATCGGCGAACGCGAACATGGTCATGGACAGACCTGCACCGCTCAGCGAGGTCGACACCGCCTCACCGATGCTGCGCTCGAGCCTCGCCCTGGTCTCGCCGAAGAGGTCGCCGACGCCGGAGCACTCGGTGTCGAGGGCGGCGCGGACCGTGCGATCCGTCTCGTCGCGCACGGCGGCGAACAGGCCATCGGGCCCGAAGCGCTCGTGGACCGTCCGGAGCGATCCGGGATCGATCCGGAACCGGACCGTGTAGGCGACCGAGACCTCGAGTCGGTCGGCGAGCAGGGCGCGCACCGGTGGGCCGACCTCTTCGAGCTCGTCGCTGTCGCCCGGTTGCCCGGCCCGGTACGACAGCTCGAGCGCCGGGTACTCGGCCACCATCATCTGGCGAAGGGTCGGCACCCAGTGCGGGCCGGGCGGGAGCGAGCGGTCGGTCGCCCGCCCTCGGAGCAGCACGAGGCCGATCCGACCGGGTGGGATCCGGACGAACGAGCTGTCGAGCGCCGTCCAGACGAGAAAGCCCAGCACGGGCACCGCGACGACCAGGAAGATGACCACACCCACGACATGCTCCCGGCGCCGCTGACGAAGGAGCCCGTACCGTACCGCAACGCCGCCGAGGGCAGAGCCCGGGGATCAGGCGTTCGCGCCGCTCCGCCGCAGCAGTCGCCCGGGGCGGGCGCCCGTGTCCTCGTCGTGCTCGGTCACCGGGATGCCGGCGACCGTGGTCATCACGTAGCCGGTGGCCCGCTGCACGAGCCGCCGGGCGCCGGTGGGCAGGTCGTGGGCGACCTCCGGGAGGAGCAGCCCCAGGTGGTCCAGGTCGATGACGTTGAGGTCGGCCCGGAGGCCCGGCGCCACCACGCCGCGGTCGGTGAAGCCGTAGAGGGCGGCGGGGGCGCCCGTCATCTTGCGGACCGCCGTCTCGAGCGCGAGGCGCGGCCCCCGGGAACGGTCGCGGACGAAGTGGGAGAGCATCGAGGTGGGGACCGACGCGTCGCAGATCAGCGAGCAGTGGGCGCCACCGTCGGCGAGCCCGAGGATCGTCGCGGGGTGCTCCATCATCTCGACCACGTGGCCGGCGTGCCCGTGCGCGTAGCCGCCGAGGGTGAACAGCACCAGACGCCGGCCCTCGTCCTCGAGCAGCAGGTCGTAGAGCACGTCGTCGGCGGAGCGCCCGGAGGCCGCCGCGAGGGCCGCCACGCTCGTCTCCGGGGCGGGCTCGTAGTCCGGGCTCGAGAGCGGGAACAGCTTGTCCGGCAGGCGGCCGGCGAGGACCCCGACGCTCCGCCGCGGCTCGGCGAGGATGCGGGCCCGCCGATCGGGGGCGGCGAGGGCCCGGGCCCGCTCGGCGAGGGGGAGGTCGGCGACCTCCTCGTAGGCCGGGATGCCCTCGAAGGGGTGGCGTGACCCCAGCGTGAAGAGCAGCCCGAGCGGCCGGCCCGAGCACTGTGGGACGACGGTGGCCCCCGTGGCGTTCGCCTCGTCCACCCAGGCGAGCACGTCCCGCCACAGCTCCGGGGCGTTGAGGTTCTGGCTCAGCGCGAGCGTGGTCCGCAGCCCGGTCTCCCGGCTGAGGCGCGAGAGCCAGTCGACGTCGCGCCGGTACCCACCTGCCTGGGTGCCGAAGCCCTCCGACGACACCACCTGGACCACCCCGCCACCGCCCGCGGCGAGGGCCCGGCCGATCGCGAAGAGCTCCTCCTCGCTCGCCGTCGTCCCCGGCACCGGCCGGCCGTCGCGCGCCGTGTGCGCCGGCAGGCGGTTGGTGGAGAAGCCGACCGCTCCCGCCCGTGCCGCCTCCTCCACCAGGGCGGCCATCGCCGCGAGGTCCTCGGCGGTGGCCGGCTCGTCGTCGGCGCCCCGCTCCCCCATCACGTAGGTCCGCAGTGCGCCGTGCGGGAGCTGGGCGGCGACGTCGGCGGCCCGCGCCATGGTGCCCACGGCGTCGAGGTACTCGGGGAAGCTCTCCCACGCCCACCGGATCCCCTCGTGGAGCGCGGTGCCGGGGATGTCCTCGACCCCCTCCATGAGCTGCACCAGCCAGGCGTGGCGGTCGGGGCGGACCGGGGCGAACCCCACCCCGCAGTTGCCGACCACGGCGGTGGTCACGCCGTGCGCCGTCGAGGGGCGGAGGAGGGGGTCCCAGGTGACCTGCCCGTCGTAGTGCGTGTGGGGGTCGACGTACCCCGGCGTGACCAGCAGGCCGTCGGCGTCGAGCTCCCGCCGACCGGGCGACGACACCGCGCCGACCTCGACGATCAGCCCGTCGCGCACGGCCACGTCGGCGCGGACCGCCGGCGCTCCCGTCCCGTCGACGACCGTTCCCCCGCGGATCACCAGATCGTGCACCCCGGCCCCCTTCCGACTCGGGACCGGAGCATAGAGTCGCCGCCATGACGGCACCCACGGGGGATGCGGAGGTGCAGGACGGGATGGCCGGCCTCGCCCCCGACCACTTCCTGCACATGCTGGCGGTCTCGCTCGGCACCGACGGCGACGCCGTCACGGGCACGGCACCCGTCCGCCCCGAGCTCTTCGCGCCGGGCACGTCCCGGATCCGCACGGCGCTCCTGCTCACGATGGTCGACCTGGTGGCCGGCCACACCCCGGACGCCCCGCTCGCCCCCACCGTCGACATCCGGGTCCAGGTCCACGCGCCGAACCCGACCTCGGGCACGATCCTCCTGCGGTGCCGTCCGCTCCGCGTCGGCAGCCGCATGGTGGTGTCCGAGACCGAGCTCCTCGCCGGGGAGACGGGCGTCCCGTTCGCCCGTGCCGTGTCGACCTTCCTCCGGATGGCGCTCGGGCCCGGCGCGGCGCACGGCCCGCGACCGGTGCCGTCGATGCCGGCGCCGTCGTTCGACGCGTTCCTCGGCCCTCGGATCGTGGACGACCGGCGTCTCGAGCTCGATCCCCACCCCCGGCTCGACAACGGCCACGTCGGCACGATCCAGGGTGGCGTGCAGTCGTTCCTCGCCGAGCTGGCCGCGGAGCACGCCCTCGGTCACGGCCGTCGGCTGGCGGCGTCCGATCTGGACATCCGCTACCTGAGCCGGGTGGCCGCCGGGCCGCTCGCTGCGACGGTCGAGCCCGTCCCCGCCGTCGGCGGCGCGGTGCCGGCCT
>JBEIGA010000204.1:0-7645 GCA_040382135.1 Acidimicrobiales bacterium | reverse complement strand
GGCGCCACCGTCGGTCTGCCAGGAGCGGAGCCAACGACCGTCGGGACGACGCAGCGCACGGCAGAGGAAGTCGGCGGTCGCCCGGGCCGCCTCGACCCATGACGGCTCGCCGAGCGCAGCGCCGGCCTCGGAGAGCGACGCCACCCACAGGGCGTTCCACTCGGTGAGGACCTTGTCGTCGAGCCCGGGACGGACCCGCCGCTCCCGGTGCTCGAACAGGGCGGCCCGGGCGGCCTCGATCGCCGGTGGCCGGAGGAGATCGCCCCGGACCGGCCGCCAGAGGATGGTGCGCCCCTCGAAGTTGCCCTCAGCGGTGACGCCGTACCAGTCGATCGCCGGCTCCGGGTCGAGCCCGGCGGCCTCGAGGACGGCCCGGACCTCGTCGAGGGTCCACACCGAGAAGCGCCCTTCCTCGCCCTCGGCGTCGGCGTCCTCGGCGGAGGCGATGCCGCCGTCGGGGAGGCGCAGGTCCCGCAGCACGTAGCCCACCGTCTCGGCCACGACCTGCCGGTACCGGGGCAGCCCGGTGACCTGGAAGGCGTGGGTGAACACCCGGAGCAGGAGGGCGTTGTCGTAGAGCATCTTCTCGAAGTGGGGCACCAGCCAGCGGGCGTCGACCGAGTAGCGGGCGAAGCCGCCGCCGAGGTGGTCGTAGATGCCGCCCGAGGCCATGGCGTCGAGCGAGGTGCGCACGATCTGCAGGAGGTCGTCATCGCCGGTGTGGCGGTGCGCCCGCAGGAGGGCGTCGAGGCTCATCGCCTGGGGGAACTTCGGTGCCCCGCCGAAGCCGCCCCACGCGGGGTCGTGCTGGCGCCGCAGCACGGCGGCGGCATCGAGCAGGACGTCGGGTCCGGGGAGCCCGTCGTCGGGGACGAGGTCGGCCAGCCGGTTGAGCGAGGCCGTGAGCCGTCCCGCCTGGTCGTCGATGGCGTCACGCTCGGTGGTCCACGCCTCGTGCACCCGCTCGAGCAGCTGGCCGAACGAGGGCTGGCCCGGCCGGGGTGCAGGCGGGAAGTAGGTGCCGCCGAAGAACGGGCGACCATCGGGGGCCAGGAAGACGGTCATGGGCCAGCCCCCGTGCCCGGTCATGGCCTGCACCGCCTCCATGTAGATGGCGTCGACGTCGGGTCGCTCCTCGCGGTCGACCTTCACGTTGACGAACCAGCGGTTCATGAGCTCCGCGGTGGCCGGGTCCTCGAAGGATTCGTGGGCCATCACGTGGCACCAGTGGCAGGCCGAGTACCCGACCGACAGCAGCACCGGCACGTCCCGCTCCTGCGCAGCGGCGAACGCCTCGTCGCCCCACGGGTACCAGTCCACCGGGTTGTCGGCGTGCTGGCGCAGGTAGGGGCTGGTCTCACCGGCCAGGCGGTTGCGGGGGTTCATGCGCGGGAGGGTACCCCCGACGCCCGCGTCCACTCCCGGGCGTCCCCGGGGTGTTCAGGGCTCGATGATGGCGAAGAACATGCCGAAGTCGTCGAGCATCGACCAGAGGCGCACGAGGAGCTCGGTCTCCCCGTCGACGACGACGACGCCGTCCGCAACGGCTCCTGCGAGGTCGAGCTCTGCGCTCGCCAGGCGGTCGAGGTCACGCCGGGTGCTCCGCAGGACCGTGTCGGCGGCGACGTCGTCGGCCGTCCGGTCGTCGGGCACGAGCCGGGAGTGGAGCGTGCCGTTCGAGAGCTCGATCGCCACGGTCCCGCCCGTGTCGGTGAGGTGCCACCGGAGCCGGTGGGTGCCGAGACCGACCGCCGCAGTGCCGTCGAGACGCACGGCGAGGTAGTCGAACAGCTGGGTGGGCGTCATGCCGGCGATGGTGTCGACGCTCGCGCGGACGGGTGCGTCGACCACAGGGGTGCCGTTGCGGAGCTCGGAGGCGGCGGTCAGGTAGACGTCCCGCCAGGGCCCGGACTCGGCCTGGTAGCCGAGCTGCTCGCAGGCGTCGGCCTGGAGGGCGCGCGCCGCCTGGTGGGTGGGGTCGGCGAAGACGGCTTGGCGCAGGACCTGGACGACCCATCGGTAGTCGCCGGCCTCGAACGAGCGGCGGGCGTTGGCGAGCAGGGCGTCCATCCCGCCCATGAACTCGAGGTACCGACGGGCCGCCTCGACCGGGGGGTACGGGTGCAGGGTGGCCGGGTGCCCGTCGAAGAACCCGAAGTGGCGCTGGTACACGCCGCGCACGTTGTGGCTGACGGTGCCGTAGTAGCCGTGGCAGGTCCAGTCCTCCCAGAGCCCCGGCGGCAGCTCGACCAGCTCGGCGATCTCGTCGGGGGTGTGGCCGCGGTTGGCGTGGCGCATGGCCTCGTCGTGCAGCCAGCGGTAGAGGTCACGATGGTTGCGCAGGTGCTCCAGCACGTCGTCCCGACCCCAGAAGGGCCAGCCGTGCGAGGCGAACGCGACCTCGACGCGGTCGCCGTAGCGGTCGAGGGCCTCGTCGAGGTACCGGCTCCAGGCCAGCGAGTCGCGGATCAACGCGCCGCGGAGGGTGAAGACGTTGTGCATGGTGCCGGTGCAGTTCTCGGCGACGCACAGGGCCGACAGCCCCGGGAACCACAGGTGCATCTCGGCCGGGGCCTCGGCGCCCGGGGTCAGCTGGAACTCCACGTCGAGCCCGTCGATCGTGACGGACTGACCCGTCCCCGTGATCGTGAGGGTGGGGGCCACCAGCACCGAGCTCCCGAACGGCACCCCCTTGCCGAGCCCCTGGTCCACGTGGCCCTGCGCGTCCCAGGCCAGCAGCATCCCGAACTGCCAGGTGGCCCGACGCCCCATGGCGGCATGGGCGACCACGTTCTCCTCGACGGCGGCGTGCAGGAACCCCTCGGGGGCGATGACGCGGCATGCGCCCGACGCCACCTGCTCGCGGTCGACGACGCCGAGGATCCCGCCGTAGTGGTCGATGTGGGAGTGGGTGTAGACGACGGCGTGCACCGGCCGGACGCCGAGGTGCTCGTCCACGAGGGCTTTGGCCGCAGCGGCGGTCTCGGTGGTGGTGAGCGGATCGATCACGAGCCAGCCGGTCTCGGTGGCGACGAAGCTGACCACCGAGGTGTCGTAGCCCCGTACCTGGTAGATGCCGTCGACGACCTCGAACAGGCCGTGCTCGCCGTTGAGCGTCGCCTGCCGCCACAGCGACGGGTTGACGGTGGGCGGGGCCTCGCCATGGACGAAGTCCCACCGGACCGGGTCCCAGGTGACCGGCACGAGAGCCCCCGGGCGGGTGTTCATGATCGGCCCGGAGCGCCGCGCCATCAGACCCCGGCCGACGCGCTCGACGTCTGCGACGTTGTGCCAGGGGAGGCGGGCTGCGACCTCCCGGTGCACGTGCGCGGTGTGCGGGGTGGCCGGGCGGCGCGGATCGGTCATGGCACGTCCCTCGGGGGAGGCGGGAACAGGGAGCGCCGCCATGATCGTCGCCGGGACCGGCGCGCTCAACCGCCGCCCCGGCCGTGGCGGTCCGCCGGTCCACGCACTACAACGACGGCGGGTCGCGCACACCAGGGGGACACGATGGGACAGCTCGACGGGATGGTCGCGGTCGTCACCGGCGGTGGCCGGGGGATCGGCCGGGCGATCGCCCTGCGGTACGCGGCGGAGGGGGCGACGATCGTGGTCTCGTCCCGCACCGGCGCCGAGCTCGAGACCTCGCTGGCCGACGCAGGCGTCGGCGATGCTCGAGGCCTCGCCGTGGTGGCCGACGCCATGGACCGCCAGGACGCCCGCCGGCCGGTCACCGAGGCGCTCGCCCGCTTCGGCCGGGTGGACGTGCTCGTGAACAACGTGGGCGGCACGGTCGGAGGCAACCCCGACCCGTTCGCCGGCAACGACGAGGCGTTCGAGCAGACCCTCGTCCTCAACCTGACCTCGCCCTGGTGGACCACGAGCGCCGTGCTGCCGTCGATGCGCGAGCGCGGCTCGGGCCGGATCATCAACATCGGCTCGGGTGCCTCCAAGCACACGGGTGGTTCGCTCCCGTACACCACCGCGAAGCACGGACTCGCCGGCTTCACCAAGCAGCTCGCCGCAGCGGGCGCGCCCCACGGGATCAACGCCAACCTGCTGTGTCCGGGGTGGACGAACACGTCCCTGCTCGACTTCGAGCGCATCGCCCGGGCCCGGGGCACGACGCCGGAGCAGGAGTACGAGCGGGCGGCGTCGGAGAGCCTGCAACACCGGGTGCTCGAGGCCGAGGAGCTCGCCGGCATGGCGACGTTGCTCGCCGGGCCCGACGGGCGGGCGATCACCGGCCAGGTCATCAGCGTGGACGGCGGCTACAAGGTCTGAGCGCCGGCCCCGGCCTCTACATCTAGAGGTTTCCCATCTAGTCTCCGCTCCGGGAAACGGATCGGGGGAGTCGATGACCGAGGAATCGCCGGCCGCCCGGATGGGGCGTCTCCGGGCCGAGCTCGTCGCGCCGGGGGCACGGTTCGAGGTCGTGGAGGAGGACGTCCGGGGGAACCGGCTGCCGGTGCTCCGCAACCGGGCCCGCTCGGTCCGTGAGCTGCTCGAAGGTTCCGCCCGTTTCGGCGACCGCACCTACATGGTCGACGGCGACATCCGGTTCACCTTCGTCGAGCACCTCGCCGCGGTCGACGCGCTGGCCGCCGCGCTGCAGGAGCGCCACGGCGTCCGGCCCGGCGACCGGGTTGCGCTCTTCGCCGCCAACCGCTGGGAGTGGGTGGTCGCAGCCTGGGCGCTGGTGAGCGTCGGCGCGATCCCCGCCGCCTACAACGGCTGGTGGACCCCGGACGAGGCCGTGCACGCCACCGGGTTGGTCGATCCCGTGCTGGTCGTGGGCGACGGGCCGCGCCTCGAGCGGATCGCCGGGGCGGGCATCGACCTCCCGGTGCTCGACCTCGACGAGGTCCCCGGCCTGCTCGAGGCGTTCCGTGGGCGACGAGTCGAGCCGCCGGCGTTCGACGAGGACGAACCGGCGCTGCTGCTGTTCACGAGCGGCACCACCGGACGGCCCAAGGCGGTCACGATGCCGCACCGCGCGCTCGTCGGCTTCGTGCAGCTCAACACCTTCGGCGACACGATGGGCCGGGTCCTGATGGCCGGTGCACCGGTGCCGCAGGCGGACGACGAGCTCCCACCGGGCGACGAGATCGTGCTCGTCACCTCACCGCTGTTCCACACGTCGATGTTCAACGGGGTCGTCCTGAACGCCCTGGTCACCGGGACGTGCTTCGTGCTCCTGCCCGGCCGCTTCGATCCCGAGCGGGTGCTGGCCGCCATCGAACGGGAGCGGGTCACCCGCTGGCTCGCCCTCGGCAGCGCTGGGCCGCGGGTGTGCGCGTCGCCCGCCCTCGGCCGCTACGACACCTCGAGCGTCCGGTACCTCGGGGTCGGCGGCGCCCCCGTGAGCCCGGCGGTGCAGGACGCCCTCCGCGACGCGTTCCCGTCCACCAACCGCGGCATGGGCATGGGCTACTCGAGCACCGAGGGCGGGGCCGTGATCGCCTCCATCGGTGGGCCCGAGTTCCTCGCCAACCCCACCTCGACGGGGCGGGCCACGCTCACCACGCAGATCGAGATCCGCGACTCGGACGGCCGTCCCGTCCCGGACGGTGAGTACGGCGAGGTCCACGTCCGCAGCGCCTACCTGATGCTCGGCTACTGGAACGACCCGGAGGCGAGCGCCACGGTCCTGAAGGAGGACGGCTGGCTCGCCATGGGCGACATCGCCCGTATGGAGCAGGGTCTGCTGTTCATCGACTCGCGGGCCCGGGACATGATCCTCGTCAGCGCCGAGAACGTGTCGCCCACCGAGGTGGAGTACTGCCTCGAGGCGCATCCGGCGGTGAGCGAGGCCGCCGTCTTCGCCGTGGACGACGCCTTCACCGGCGACGCCGTGTGCGCGGTGGTGCACCTGGCGGCCGGCGTCGAGGTCACCGAACAGGAGCTCGCCGCCTGGTGCCGTGAGCAGCTGGCCGGCTACAAGGTGCCCACCCACTGGCACCTGCTGCACGAGCCGTTGCCCCGCACCGCATCCGGCAAGCTCGTGAAGGACGCGCTGCGTGCCCGTGTGGCCGGCGCCGATCGGGGCGTCGCCCCGGAGGGGGAGCGATGAGCGGCAACGGCGCTGACGACTGGGGCCCTGTCCTCGCCGATCTCGAGCGCCGCCGTGTCGCGGCCCGATCGATGGGCGGTGAGGAGCGGCTCGCCAAGCACCGCGCCGCGGGCAAGCTCGACGCCCGCTCCCGGATCGCCCACCTCCTCGACCCGGGCTCGTTCCTGGAGCTCGGCACCCTCGTCGGGGGGGAGGAGGCACCGGCGGACGCCATCGTCATGGGGTCGGGTCGCGTCGACGGTCGCCCGGTGATGGTGGCCGCCGAGGACTTCACCGTCATGGCCGGCACCATCAGCTCGGCCGCGAACGCCAAGCGCTACCGGGTGGCGGAGCTCGCGGTCCTCGACCGCGTGCCGTGCGTGATGATGCTCGAAGGCGCCGGGTTCCGGGCCGACGGCAAGACCCACACCCGGACGCCCACCGACATGATCGCCCAGGCCGCCTGCTCCGGCCGGGTCCCGCTGGTGACCGCGGTGCTCGGGGCCTCGGCCGGACACGGCGCGCTGGTGGCGCCCATCTCGGACTTCACCGTCATGAGCGGGCACGCGTCGGTGTTCGCCGCGGGACCGCCCGTCGTCTACGAGTCGCTGGGGGAGAAGGTCACCAAGGAGGACCTCGGCGGTCCGGGTGTGGCCGTGCCGAGCGGCCTGATCCACAACGTCGCCCCCGACGACGCCGCGGCGCTCGATCTGGTCCGCGCCTACCTCGGCTACTTCCCGTCGTCCGCGTGGTCCTACCCCGCCCACGACGCGTCCGGCGGCGACGACGGCCCCCGGCTCGTGCCCGAGCTGCTCGACGTGGTGCCCCGCAGCGGCAAGCGCGCCTACGACATGCGGCAGGTCGTCGACCTCGTGTTCGACGAAGGTTCGATGTTCGAGGTGCAGCCCACCTACGGCCGATCGATGGTGACCGCGTTGTGCCGGCTCGGCGGGCATCCGGTCGCCGTCGTGGCGAACCAGCCGATGGTGCTCGCGGGCTCGATCGACGCCGCGGCGGCCGAGAAGGGCGCCCACTTCATCTCGGTGGCCGACTCGTTCCACCTGCCGATCATCCTGCTGTCGGACAACCCTGGCGTGCTGCCCGGCTCCGGCTCGGAGCGTGAGGCCATCCTCCGTGCCGGTGCCCGCATGTACGCGGCCCAGGCCATGGCCACCTCGCCGAAGATCGCGATCACGTTCCGCAAGGCGTACGGCTTCGGCGCCATGGTCATGGGGAAGATCCCCTTCGACGGACAGTCCGGCGTGTTCAACTTCCCCGGCTCGACGGGCGGGGCGATGGGCGCGGCGGCCATGGCCCGCGCCCGGAACTCCGGCGAGGACGAGGCGGCGGTGCTGCGGGAGCTGGAGCTCGAGGCGTCCTACCGCTCGGCCGAGAGCTTCGGCGCCGACGAGCTCATCGACCCGCGCGAGCTCCGCAACGTGCTGCTCCACTCGGTCGGTCGGGCCCTCCACCGCCGCCAGGAGGCCCCCTCCCCGGTGGCCCGCATCGGCATCGTCCCCTGACCCGGCGGCCCACGCACACCCCACCCGGATCCTCGCTCGAACCGGCCGGGCGCGGAGCACGGAAACGTGC
>JBEIGA010000203.1:0-7676 GCA_040382135.1 Acidimicrobiales bacterium | reverse complement strand
CCGATCAACTTCCAGCCGGGCGAGTTCGCCAAGCTCGCCCTGGCCGTGTTCCTCGCCGCCTACCTCACCGAGAAGCGGGAGCTGCTCGCCACCGGCACCCGCAGGATCGGTCCGGTGTACCTCCCGGAGGCGAAGCACTTCGCGCCGCTGCTGCTCGCCTGGGGGTTCTCGCTGCTCGTGATGGTGGCGCAGAAGGACCTCGGGTCCTCGCTGCTGTTCCTGATGCTGTTCGTGGTGGTCCTGTGGGTCGGGACCGAGCGCATCGCCTACCTCGTGGTGGGCCTCCTGCTGTTCGCCGTGGGTGCGGTGTTCGCCTGGAGCCGGTTCGGGCACGTGCAGGAGCGCGTCGACGCCTGGCTCGACCCTTGGGCCGACCGGGCGGACTCCGGCTACCAGATCATCGAGGCGACGTTCGCCTTCAGCGCCGGCGGGCTCACGGGCACCGGGATCGGGCTCGGTGATCCCGACCGCGTCCCGGAGATCGAGACCGACTTCATCTTCGCCGCCATCGGTGAGGAGCTCGGCCTCCTCGGCACCACCGCGATCCTCATCGCCTACCTGTTCCTGATCGGGTCGGGGCTGCGGATCGCCATGCGTGCCCGCAACCCCTTCCAGAAGCTGCTCGCCACCGGCCTCACCGCGCTCATCGGCCTCCAGGCGTTCATCATCATCGGCGGGGTCACCCGGTTGGTGCCCCTCACCGGCATCACGCTGCCGTTCGTGAGCTACGGCGGTTCGTCGCTGCTGTCCAACTACATCCTGATCGCGCTGCTCGTCCGTCTCTCGGACGAGACGGCGCTCGATCTCGAGGCGGCGACGCCCGCGGCTCAGCCGGTCAGGGCGTGAACACGCAGATCCGGCGTCTCGCCGTCGGCCTCCTCGCCCTCTACGTGGCCCTGTTCGCGCAGCTGAACAACCTGCAGTTCTTCGGCGCTGATCGTCTCAACCAGCACGAGGCGAACACCCGCCCCATCATCCGCGACTTCGACCGTCCCCGCGGCACGATCACCACGATCGACGGGACGGTCATCGCCCGCTCGGTGAAGCTCGATCCCGGGCAGGCCTTCGAGTACGAGCGTCGATATCCCGAGGGCGAGTTGTACGGCCACGTCACCGGGTACATCTCGTTCAACTACGGCGCTGCAGGCCTCGAGGACTCCTACAACGACTGGCTCTCGGGACAGGAGGGCGCGCTGCGCTACGGCGACCTCGACGACCTGTTCGCCGACCGCGACACCACCGGCGACCTCGTGGCCACCATTCGCGCCGACGTGCAGCAGGTCGCCCGTGATCAGCTCGGCGGTCGGCCGGGGTCGGTGGTGGCGCTCGACCCGCGCTCGGGCGCCGTCCTCGCCATGTACAGCAACCCGGGCTTCGACCCGAACTTCCTCAGCGCCACCGACCTCCAGGTCGCCTCGGCCGCGTGGGAGCTGCTGCGGGACCTGCCCACGAACCCGATGCTGGCGAGGACCTACCGCGAGACCTACGCACCGGGATCCACCTTCAAGGTGGTGACCGCCGCAGCCGGCGTGGAGTCGGGCCGGGTGACCCAGGACGCGCCCGTCTACCCGCAGGCCTCCTCGTACACCCCGCTGCTCACCGACCGGCCGCTGCGGAACTTCGACGGCAACACCTGCGGCGGGACGCTGTTCGAGATCCTCGCGGTCTCGTGCAACAGCTCGTTCGCGCAGATGGGCGCCGAGGACCTGGGGCCCGACGTGCTCGTCGATGGCGCCGAGTCGTTCGGGTTCAACACCGCGCCCCCGATCGATCTGCCGCGGTCCGCCACCAGCCGGATGCCCACCGACTACGGCGCGCCCATCGCCCCGCTCTCCACCTACAAACCCGAGACGACGGCATCGACCGCGCCGGCCGACCCGGCCGCGCCGACGACGGCTCCTCCGGAGGAGGTGTGGGTGTACGAGGACAACCCCAAGCTCGCCCAGGTCTCGATCGGACAGAACGACGTCGCCGCCACGCCCCTGCAGATGGCGCTGGTGGCTGCGGCGATCGGGAACCAGGGGCTGATCATGCGGCCCCACGTGATGGACCACATCCGGGACCGCACCGGTGACACCGTGGAGCGCTGGGAGCCCTCCGTCTGGCGTCAGGCGGTGAGCCCGGCGACGGCGGCGCTGCTGCGGGCGGCGATGGTCGGCGTCGTGACCGACGGGACCGCCTCGCGCCTCGCCGTCCCCGGGTTCGAGGTCGGCGGGAAGACCGGCACCGCGCAGACCGGCCCCACCGGTGAGCAGGCCCACGCCTGGATCATCGGGTTCGCCGGCCTGCCGGGCCAGCCCGCGGAGGTCGCCGTCGCCGTCATCGTGGAGGCTCAGGACGGGGTGAGCGAGCAGACCGGTGGTCGGGTCGCGGCCCCGATCGCCCAGGCGGTGCTGGCGGCTGCGCTCCAGCCCGTCGCCGCGTCCGCAGGCACGCCCGGCACCGGTGTCCCGAGCACGACGGCCGTGCCCTGAGGTGGCGACCTCGCCAGGCCGTCTCACGCTGCGTGGTGTAGTCGCCGCCGCCCGTCGCCCTGACACCGCGACGCCGGATCCGGGTGCCTAGACTCGCTCCGCATGTCCGGCCAGGGTCCCACCGTCTTCTCCGGGCGCTACGAGCTGCAGCGACGGCTCGGGCGCGGCGGCATGGCCGAGGTCTTCCTCGCCCGCGACCAGCTCCTCGACCGTCCCGTGGCGGTGAAGGTGCTCGCTCCCGAGCTCGCCCGCGACCCGTCCTTCGTGGAGCGGTTCCGGCGTGAGGCCCAGGCGGCCGCCAACCTCAGTCACCCCAACATCGTCAACGTCTACGACTGGGGCGAGGAGCACAACACGTACTTCATCGTCATGGAGTACGTGGAGGGGCCGACGCTGGCGGACATCCTCCGCACGGACGGCGCCCTCGATCCCGATCGTGCTGCCGCCATCGCGTCGGACATCGCCGCGGCGCTGAGCTTCGCCCACCGCACCGGCCTCGTGCACCGGGACATCAAGCCGGGCAACGTGCTCGTCTCCCCGGGCGGGCAGGTGAAGGTCGCCGACTTCGGCATCGCCACCGTCGTCGCCGGCGAGGAGGCCCAGCTCACCCAGGCCGGCACGGTCATGGGCACGGCCACCTACTTCTCCCCGGAGCAGGCCCAGGGCCGGCCCGTCGACCCCCGCAGCGACCTCTACTCGCTCGGCGTGGTCCTCTACGAGATGCTGGTCGGCGCGCCGCCTTTCAGCGGCGACAACTCCATCGCCATCGCGTACCAGCACGTCCAGGACCAGCCGGTCGCCCCCCGACAGCTCGGGGTGCGGGTTGCGGAGTCGCTCGAGGCCATCACCCTCAAGCTGCTCGCCAAGAACCCTGCCAACCGCTATCCCTCGGCCGAGGACCTGCGCAGCGATCTCCGCAGGTACCGCGAGGGCGCCCACTCACTCGGGGCCCGGGAGGCTGCTGCCGCAGCGGCGGCTGCAGCGAATGCCACCCAGGTCGGCCCTGCGGTCGCGGCCTACAACCAGGGTGCGGCCACCGCCACCATGGTGCAGCAGGCCCAGCCCGCGTACGTGCCGCCGGCCGGGCGTGGGGACGGTGCCCGCCGCACGGTGTTCGCCGTCGTTGCGCTGCTGGTCCTCCTCGGCCTCCTCGTCGCCCTCGTGTTCGCGCTCGGCGACGCCCTCGGCTTCGGCGGCGACGACGAGGAGGTGGAGACCACGACCGTGGAGGTGCCGAGCGTCCTCAACGACCCGCTCGAGGTGGCCCAGCAGAAGCTGACCGACCTCGGGCTCACCTTCGCCGTCGAGACGCTCCCGAACGAGGCCGTCCCGGAGAACGTCGTGTTCGCCCAGGACCCGCTCGCCGGGGTGAAGGTCGAGGCCGGCTCCGTGGTCAGGCTCACCGTGAGCGAGGGCGAGGGTCCCCTGACCGTGCCGAACGTCGTCGGGGACCCGGTGGCCGACGCCGAGGCGGAGTTGCGCGCCGCCGGGTTCGAGGTCGCCATCACCTATGCGGAGAACGCCGATGTCGAGGTGGACGACGTCATCTCCCAGGATCCGACCGCGGGCACGCCGTTCGAGCGTGGTCAGGTGGTGAACCTGCTCGTCTCCAGCGGTCCCGGGTTGATCGAGGTGCCGGACCTGCGCGGCAAGACCGAGGCCGAGGCCGTCGCCGCCCTCGTGCGCGCCGGCTTCGAGTACGAGACCACGCAGGAGGCGGCCGAGGACGTCGACGAGGGCAAGGTCATCCGCACCGACCCGCCTGGGCTCACCCAGCTCCGCGGCGGCGAGACCGTCATGATCTTCATCTCGTCGGGCCGTCCCACCGCCCGCGTCCCGGCGGTCGTGGGGATCCTCGCCGACACCGCCATCAGCGAGCTCCGCAACCGGGGCTTCGTGCCGAACCCGGTGTTCCAGTCGGTCCCGGCCGGTAGCCCGGACAACGGCCGCGTGATCTCCCAGAACCCGGTGGCGGACGTGGAGCTCGAGCTCGGCGCCGCCGTCACCATCGTCGTGGGCCGCACCGCCGACACCACGACGACCACGACCACGACCACGACCACCACGACGGTGCCGACCGGCTGACGCCGCCCGGCTCGGCGCGCCCGTGGCGCGGGTTCAGCGGGGGGTCTGCGCGGCGTGGGCCGTGGCCCGGGCGAGGAAGTTGCCCACGAGCCGGTGCCCGTCGACGGTGAGGATCGACTCCGGGTGGAACTGCACGCCCTCGATGTCGTGCTCCCGGTGGCGGAGCCCCATCACGAGGCCGTCCGCGCTGGTGGCGGAGATCTCGAGCACGTCGGGCACGGTGTCCCGGGCGACGATCAACGAGTGGTACCGGGTGGCCTCGAGTGGGTTCGGGCAGCCGCTGAACACGCCTCTGCCGTCGTGCTCGATGAACGAGGTCTTCCCGTGCATCACCTCGGGAGCCCGGACCACCTCGCCGCCGAAGACCTGCCCCATGCACTGCAGGCCGAGGCAGACGCCGAAGATGGGCACGCGGCCGGCCCAGTGCGCCAGGACCTCGTTCGACAGGCCGGCGTCCTCGGGTCGGCCCGGGCCCCGGCTGATGAGGATGCCGTCGGGTCGCAGACGCTCGACGTCGTCGAGGTCGATGGCGTCGTGGCGGTGCACGATCGGCTCGGCGCCGAGCTCCCCGAGGTACTGCACGAGGATGTAGACGAACGAGTCGTAGTTGTCGATGACGAGGACGCGTGCACCCATGACGCCCCGAGGCTACCGGGCGGGTGCCCTGCGGCTGTCCCCGGGGGCGTCGCAGGCCTATCCTGCGGCCATGACCGAGTCGACCCCCTCGAAGCCGACACCGCCGCGCAAGTCGCCGCAGAAGCGCAAGGTCGAGGGCGGCCGGGTCACGGCGAAGGGCGGAGGCCGTCCGGGCGGGAGCACGGCTCCCACGTCGGGCCGGTACACCCCGCCGGAGGACCACAGCAAGGACATGCCGAGCCCGCAGTGGGTCCCGATCCTGATGTTCACCCTCTTCGGCCTGGGCGTGCTGGTGATCTTCCTCAACTACGTGGGCTGGTTGCCCGGTGCGACCGACAACCTCTACACGCTCGGCGGGCTGGGCCTCATCCTCGGTGGCCTGATCACCGCCACGCAGTACCGCTGACCCTCGTCGGGGAAATCACACTGCTGCAATTTGCACAAGGTCGTCCACAGTCTGTGGACAACGGTCTGCGATGGCCCCGTCACTCGACGGGTGCGACCAGGTCCATGTCCTCGAGGCAGTGCCGGGGCGGTTCCGGGACCTCGTCGTTGGCCGTGGTCATCCGCACCTCGGTGCCGCAGATGCTGCACCGGTAGAGCAGCTTCACCTTGCGCAGCTCGCCCGGCGGAGGTGGCTCGGGGAGGGGGGTCGCCAGCCCCCGCAGCATGGCGATCCCCACGCGCAGGATGATCATCATCACGGCGATCGCGATCGCCACACGGATGAGGACGTTGAGCACGTCCCCGAGCCTACGAGCGGATCACGCCTTCTTCGGACGCCAGAAGACGGCGAGCAGCGCGGCACCGCCGCCGAGCCCCGGGATGGCGGCCCACAGCAGGCCGCTCCACCCGGCGGTCCAGGTGAGCTCGAGCGCGTTGTCCACCGACCACTCGCCGGCGCCGAGCGGGGCGAGGCAGAGGGCGACCACGAGCAGGGTGAGCACGTACTCGTACCCCTCGCCCGGCCGGAAGATGAAGAAGCCGTTCTTCAGGTGGTTGGTGATCAGGGCGACGAGCATCACGCCCACGACACCGCCGGCGGCGAGCGGGGTGAGCAGGCCGAGGATCAGCATGGCGCCCGCGCCGATCTCGGTGAGCGAGGCCAGCCAGGCGTGGAGCACGCCGGGCCGCATGCCGAGGCTCTCGAACCAGCGGGCCGTCCCGGGGATCTTCCCGCCCCGGAACACGTGGTTGATGCCGTGTGCCAGCATCACCACGCCCAGGATCAGCCGGATCCCGAACAAGCCCAGGTTGATCGCGTCCATGTCGGCGCCCACGTGTGCCCCTCCTGCCTGTCGCCTACCCGCAACGGGCGACTGGAGACTAGGCGAGGGCCGTCGTGGCGGTCACATGCGCCGCACATCGGCGGTGGGGCGGGGTCGGTGGAGCTGATGGGACTCGAACCCACGGCCTTCTGGATGCAAACCAGACGCTCTAGCCAGCTGAGCTACAGCCCCGACGGGCCCATCGTAGGGCCGGTGGTCCCCCGGACCCGACCTCAGGGGGCCAGCGGTCGCCCGAAGGGGAGGGTCTCCTGCCACGTTGCCAGGAAGGCCTCGGCTCGGCTCGAGGCGGCGAGGAACCAGCCCGAAGGATTGGCGGCGAGCTCGTCGGCGATGGTGCGCACGCGCTCGCCGATCGCACCGATCCCGGCGTCGTCGAGCGCCGGAGCGGTGGCGCCGAGGGCGTCGCCTGCCATCGTGAGGAAGTCCGGGAGGACCGCAGTGCCGGCACGGCCGAGGACGGCCATGCCTCGGGCGGTGCACACGAGCGGCGCGAGGGGGACGAGCACCCCGGCGGCGATCCCGGCCGCTGCGGTGTGGTCGTAGGCGCCGACCGGGACGGTGGCGGCCAGGATGTCCGCGCCGCTCCCCACCGCGGGGATCTCCGAGGCGGGACCGATGGCGGTGACCGCCACCCCACCCCCGTCGGTGAACGCAGCGCGCAGCGCTGCGGGGTCGAGCCCGGCGTCGTCGCGGACGCTGCCCTCCTTGACGGTGACGGTGACGGTGACGATGCGGGCACCTGCAGCGACGACGAGCTCGGCGAACGCGAGCGCCGCCCCGCTCAGCCCGTCCAGGGCGACCGAGCGACCCTCGAGCCCGCCGGTCGCCGCCGCGGCGCACGCTGCTGCGCCTGCGGCGACGGCCCGGTCGCGGGGCGTGCTCCCGTCCACGGGGCCGGCCCAGCAGTCCGCCGTCCGGCGGTCGAGGGCACGGAGCGGTCCGAGATCGGCCTCGCCCACCCCACGGCCGGGATCGGGCAGGAAGGTGCCCGCCTCCACCAGCGGCCGGACCTCCTCGAGGAACGCCGTCAGAGCGCCGTCGCGGTCGTCGGCTGCCGCATCCAGACCGGCTGCGGCGCCACCGATCTGCTGGCCGACGAGCGCATGTGCATAGGTGATGGTGCGGGCCAGGTCCGCAGAGCTCGACGCGAGCACCTTCGGGGCGAGCCGGACCGGCCCCGTGGACGTGGTGG
>JBEIGA010000202.1:0-7677 GCA_040382135.1 Acidimicrobiales bacterium | reverse complement strand
TCGAGACCGGCCTCGGCGCAGGCCTCCTCGATGAGGGGCCGGTCGAAGCTCTCCCAGCGGGCCGACGAGGCCGAGTCGGGGAGGATGAAGCCGACCTTGCCGCCGGCGGCCTCGCCGCCGCCGTCGGAGGACTCCTCGGAGCCGTCGCCGCCGCCCTCGTCGTCGTCGCCGCACGCGGCCGCGACGAGCGACCGTGCACCGAACAGCAGGACGCCGCGCGTGAACCAGGACTTGTTCTGCATAGGTTTGTCCACCCCCTCCAGAGTGGGTCCGCCCACGGTGGACGGACCATGACCGCGAGCCGGGACGGACGCCTCCGGGTCGGGATTTGTCAAAGTCTGTGACAAACGCCGCTCCCTGTCAACGCAGAGGCATCATCCTGCGGCGACGGCGCGAACGGATCCGAGCGGGTCGGTCAGGACCGCTTCGAACGCGAGCTCTGCGGCACCGAGCAACGGAGCGTCCACGCCCAGGGCCGAAACCACGACGGACAGGCCTTCGCGGGTCGACGGCAGGGCGCGACGGGCGAGCTCGGCGTCGACCGCGGTGCTGAGGTGCGGGTACACCCGCCCGAGCAGCCCGCCGAGTACCACCATCGAGGGGTTCATCACGTTGATCAGGCCGGCGAGGCCAATCCCGAGCCACCGTGCCTCGGCCGCCAAGGCGGACAGGGCGGACTCGACGCCGGCGTCGGCGTCGACGAGGAGCGCTTCCACCGCGCCCCGGCCGCCATCGGGCGAGCGACCGCTACGCGCGAGCAGTGCGCCCTCGCCGACCTCGGTCTCCCAGCAGCCGATGCTGCCGCACTGGCACGGGCGACCTTCGGGGTTGACGGTGACGTGGCCGATCTCGCCGGCGAACCCGGCGGCGCCCGTGATCGGTTCGCCGCGGCTGATGAGCCCGCCGCCGACGCCGACCTCGCCCCAGACGTAGAGCACCTCGTCCACGCCTGCAGCGATCCCTCGGCGGACCTCGGCGAGGGCTGCGACGTCGGCGTCGTTGGAGACGAGGACACGCTCGCCGCCCCCGAGCGCCGCACGCAGGCGATCGCCGAACGCCACGTCGCGCCAGCCGAGGTTCGGAGCGATCGCGATCCGGTTGTCGGTCCGGTTCACCAGACCACCGACCCCGACGCCGATCCCGACGACCCGGGCGTCGGGCCGGAGCTCGGCTCGGACCCGGTCGAGCATCGAGGCGACGTCGTCGATCGTGGCGTCGACCGCCATGCGGGCCCGTGGCCGATCGATCCGTTCGTGCGACAGCACGACGCCCCCGAGGCCAACCGCAGCGACGGCGAGCGAGTCGACGCCCACCTCGGCGGCGAGGGCGACGGTGCGCTCCGCGACGGGAGCGACGACGGGGGAGGGCCGACCGGGGTTGCCGTCGGAGGTCGCCCGGTGCTCGGTCACGAGGTCGGCCTTGACGAGCTCGCCGATCAGCGCGCCGATCGCCGAACGGGTGAGGCCCGTGCGGGCGACGAGCTCGGAGCGGGACGCGGGGCCACGGAGGTGGAGCGCGCGCACGATCGTGGCGAGGTTCGCCGACCGCACGGTCTCGCTCCGCACACCGCTCACGGGAGCCGTCCTGAACGTCGGATGTCGTGTCGTCACCTCGCCTCCCCCCTCCATGGCGCCGAGCCGGGGTCTCCGTCGGCCCGACGGTCCCGACGACCGCCCGCCACGACGCGGAGCGCCGAGGTCGTTCGCCATCTTTGACGACGAACGGCGTCGGCATGCACACGCGGCCGTGTTCCCGACGTGTCGCTCGGGGACCACTGCCGGCGGGGTACGCCCACCAGCGTCGGGGGCAACCGTCGCACGGTTGCGGCGCCGGGCGACCGACCTGCGACAATCTCCGGTGGGATCCGGGGCCCCACGGTCCGGGGGGACAGAGGGAGCAGCACATGCGTGAGGTCGTGATCGTCGAGGCGGTGCGGACCGCGGTCGGCAAGCGGAACGGGTCACTGGCCCACACCCACCCGACGGACCTGTTGGGTCCGGTGCAGATGGAGGCGGTGCGGCGCGCCGGCATCACGCCCTCGGACGTGGGCCAGGTCGTCGGTGGCTGCATCGACCAGGTCGGTGCCCAGGCCGCGAACGTGACCCGCACCAGTTGGCTCACCTACGGGGGCGACATCGCCACCCCCGCCATGACCATCGACGTCCAGTGCGGTTCGTCGCAGCAGGCCGTCACCCTCGCCTACAACCTCATCGCCTCGGGTGCCGAGGACATCGTGCTCGCCTGCGGCGTCGAGAACATGAGCATGGTGCCCATCGGCGCCAACGCCGCCGACGGCGCGAAGGCCGGTCACGGCAAGCCGGTCACCCGGAAGTACTGGGAGCAGCACGAGTTCACGTCCCAGTTCGAGGGCGCCGAGCGGATCGCCACCAAGTACGGCATCTCCCGCGCCGACACCGACGGCCTCGGCCTCGAGTCGCAGCGGCGGGCCCGGGTCGCGGTCGACGAGGGGCGCTTCGAGACCCAGATCCTCCCGATCGAGGCCATGGTCGTCGACGAGAGCGGCGAGAAGACCGGTGAGACGAAGGTCTTCTCGGTCGACGAGGTGCTGCGGGACACGAGCCTCGAGGCGCTGGCGAACCTGAAGCCGGTCGCCCGCGAGGACGGCGTCCACACCGCCGGCAGCTCCAGCCAGATCGCCGACGGCGCCGCCGCCGTCCTGCTGATGAGCGCCGAGAAGGCCGCCGAGCTCGGCGTGAAGGCGCGGGCGGCCATCCGCTCCGCGGTGCTCGTCGGCTGCGACCCGGTCCTCATGCTCGAAGGCCCGATCCCGGCGACCGAGAAGATGCTCGCCGAGACCGGCCTCACCATGGACGACATCGACGTCGTCGAGATCAACGAGGCGTTCGCGTCGGTCGTGCTGGCGTGGGCCAAGGCCGTCGGCGCCGACATGGCGAAGGTCAACCCGAACGGGGGCGCCATCGCGCTCGGCCACCCGCTGGGCGGCACGGGCTGCATCCTCACCACGAAGGCGCTCCACGAGCTGGAGCGCACCGACGCCCGCTACGGGTTGATCACCATGTGCTGCGGCGGCGGGCTCGGCACCGGCACCATCATCGAACGTCTCTGACCCGACCGACCGCACCTCCCCAGGAGCACCCGCGCATGCCCACCGACCAGGAGCTCGCCGACGAGATCATCGCCACCGTCCGCCAGTGGGTGGACAAGGAGGTGATCCCGAACGCGGCGGAGTTCGAGCACGCCGACGAGTTCCCGCAGGCGATGTTCGAGCAGATGTGCGAGTTCGGGCTGTTCGGCGCCACCATCCCCGAGGAGTACGGCGGCCTCGGCCTCGACGCCACCACCTACGCCCGGATCGTGGAGGAGCTCTCGCGGGGCTGGATGTCGCTCGCCGGCATCCTCAACACCCACAAGATCGCCGCCACGATGATCCACCGCTTCGGCACCGAGGAGCAGAAGCAGGCGTTGCTGCCGCGGATGATCGACGGCAGCTTCCGGGCCGCGGTCTCCCTCTCCGAGCCGGACGCCGGCTCCGACTCGGGCCGGCTGCGGTGCAAGGCGGAGCCCGACGGCGACGAGTGGGTGATCAACGGCACGAAGATGTGGGTCACCAACGGCGTGCGCGCGTCGCTCGTCATGCTGCTGGCCCGCACCCCCGACGGCCGCATCACCTGCTTCCTCGTGGAGAAGGAGCCGGGCGGTGACTACCAGGGCATCTCGGTCTCCAAGACCATCAAGAAGCTCGGCTACAAGGGCCTCGAGACCGTCGAGATGGCCTACACCGACCACCGCATCCCCAGGGGCTCGGTGCTCGGGGGCGAGGCCGGCATCGGGCACGGCCAGAAGTACGCCCTGTCCGCCCTCGAGCTCGGCCGCATCAACATCGCGGCCCGGGCCGTCGGCGTCGCGCAGGCGGCGTTCGAAGCGGCCATGAAGTACGCCCAGGAGCGCGAGACCTTCGGCAAGCCGATCTTCGAGCACCAGGCCATCCAGTTCAAGCTCGCCGAGGTGGCCACCAAGCTGCAGGCGGCCCGGCTGATGACCTACGACGCGGCCCGGAAGTTCGACTCGGGGGAGCGCATCGACCTCGAGGCGGGCATGGCGAAGCTGTTCGCCTCGGAGGCCGCATTCGAGATCGCCACCGATGCCGTGCGCATCCACGGCGGCAACGGCTTCACCCAGGAGTACGACGTCGAGCGCTACTTCCGGGACACGCCGCTGATGATCATCGGTGAGGGCACGAGCGAGATCCAGAAGATGGTGATCGCCCGCAAGCTGCTCGAGCGCTACCGGGTCGACTGACCCGAGGGTGCTGGGGGACACGGTGACGCGGTGACCCTCGACGCCCAGCTCGCCGCCGCCCCGCCGCGGGCCGAGCTGCTCGTCGAGGGCGACCGCCGGTTCTCGAGCGCCGAGGTGGAGGAGCTCGTCGGCCGGCTCGCCGGAGGGCTCGCTGCGTCGGGCGTCGGTCGTGGCGACCAGGTGGCGTTCCAGCTGCCGAACTGGTGGGAGGCCTACGTCCTGTACCGGGCGGTCTGGCGGCTCGGCGCGGTGGCGGTCGCCCTGCACCACCTGGCGGCCGACGCCCAGCTCGACGCCTGTCTCGGTCAGGTGTCGCCCCGGGTCCTGTTGGCCGCGGACGGCTTCCCGCTGGCGTCCCGGGCAGGGGTACTCCGGGTGCGCGGCGGCGACGACGCGTGGCCGGAGCTCGTCGGGTCGGCCGACGCCCCGGCGTCCCCCGTGCGGGCGACCGACGACGACGTCGCCGTCATCCTGTTCACCTCGGGCTCCACGGGTGCGCCCAAGGGCGTGGTGCACACCCACGGCTCGTGCGCGTACAAGGGGCGGGGGAGCGTCGCCATCCACGACCTCACCCCTGCGGACGCCGTGCTGATGCCGGCGCCGCTCGCCCACTCGTCGGGCCTGCTGAACGGCCTGCTCGCGCCGGGCACGGCGGGGATGAAGACCGTGCTCGTGCTCCGCTGGTCGCCGGCGCTCGGGCTCGAGCTGCTCGAGCGCGAGCGGATCACGTTCATGGTGGGGCCACCCACGTTCTTCGTGGGCATGCTCGACGATCCCGGCTTCGCGCCGGAACGGGTCGCGAGCCTCCGCCTCGTCTCGAGCGGCGGCGCAGGCGTCTCCCCGGCGTTCGTGCGGCGGGCCACCGAGGCCCTGGGGGCGGTGGTGAAGCGGACGTACGGGTCCACCGAGGCACCCACGGTCGCCACCACCGTCGCCGGTGACGACCCCGAGCGCTGCGCCACCACCGACGGCCACGCCGTCGGCGACGCCCGGTTCCGGGTGGTCGACCCGGTCAGCCTGGCCGACCGTGCACCGGGCGAGCCGGGAGAGCTGCTGGTGCAGGGGCCCGAGCTGTGCCGCGGCTACCTCGACCCTGCCCAGACCGAGGCCGCCTTCGTCGACGGCTGGTTCCGCACGGGCGACCTCGCCACCCTCGATGCCGACGGCTGGCTCACGATCGTCGGACGGATCAAGGACGTCATCATCCGCGCCGGCGAGAACATCGCGGCGCCGGCGGTGGAGGCCGTCCTCGAGGCCCACCCGTCGGTGAGCCAGGCCGTCTGCGTGGGGGAGCCCGACGAACGCCTCGGCGAGCGGGTCTGCGCCTTCGTGGTCGCCACCGGCCCGTTCGACCTCGCCGAGTGCCGGCGCTGGTGCGAGGCCGAGGGGCTCACCCGCTTCATGTGGCCGGAGCGGGTGGAGGTGGTGGCCGAGCTGCCCCTGCTCCCTGCGGGCAAGCCCGACAAGCAGGCCCTCCGGGACCGGTTGCGGTCCGGCCCCCCGGGGTTGCGGAGTTAGTCATCCCTAATTAGGGTCCTCTAACCATGAGGATCATGCATGCCAATCCCCGTCTCGTCGCTGCAGCGGTCGCGCTCGCCGCGTTCGCTGCCGCCTGCGGATCCGACGACACCACCGACGTCGCGGAGGCCGAACCAGGGGAGCCCGGCGGGACCGTGACCGTGTACATCGGCCGCCAGTACGGCATCGAGCCGGTGTTCGCGTCGTTCACGGAGGCCACCGGCATCGAGGTCCGCTTCACCAGCGGCGGGGACCCGGAGCTCCGTGAGCGGCTGATCGCCGAGGGTGCGAACACGCCCGCCGACGTCGTGCTCACCGCCGACGCCGCCAACATCGAGCTCGCCGCCCAGGAGGGCATCCTCGCCCCGATCGAGAGCGAGGCGCTCGCCGCGGCCATCCCGGAGGAGCTGCGGAGCCCGGACGACCTGTGGTTCGCGCTCAGCCGTCGGGCCCGTGTCGTGATCCACAGCACCGAGCGGGTCACGGAACCTCCCACCACGTACGCAGCGGTCGGCGACCCGCAGTGGGCCGGCCGGGTGTGCCTGCGGCCCAGCACCCACCCGTACACCCAGTCGCTCGTCGCCAGCATCATCGCTGCGGAGGGGGAGGAGCGGGCCGCGGAGATCGTGGCCTCGTGGGTGGCCAACGACCCGCTCTACATCAACAGCGACACCGACATCTACAAGGCGGTCGCCGCAGGTGACTGCGACGTCGCCATCGCCAACTCCTACTACCTCGGTCGGCTCCAGACCGAGGATCCGGCCTTCCCCGTCGCCATCGCCTGGCCCGAACAGGACGGTCGCGGCGCCCATGTGAACGTGAGCGCAGGCGCCGTCACGGCGAACGCCCCGAACCCGGAAGGCGCGAAGGCCCTGCTCGAGTGGCTCGCCACCGACGGGCAGCAGGAGTTCGCCGACGCCAACTTCGAGTATCCCGCCGACCCGACCGTGCCGACGAACGAGCTGGTGGCCTCCTGGGGTGAGTTCATCGCCGACCTCGCGGTCGTGCGGGAGCTCGGCGCCCTGAACCCGGCCGCCGTGAGCGTGCTGAGCGCCGCCGGTTACGAGTGACGCTCGGCCTCCCACGGGGGTCGGCGACGACCCTGCCCTCCTCAGGGGCACTGCGGCGACGCGCCCGATCGCTGCCCGGATGGGCGGCGATCGTCGCGGTCGCCGCAGTCGTCGCCGCGCCCGTGGTCGTGATCGTCGCTTCGCTGCTCGAGCCCAGCACCGAGGTCTGGCGGGAGCTCTGGCGGACCCGGCTGCCCGGGATGATCCGCGACACCGTGACCCTCCTGGTCACCGTGGTGGTGGGCGCGACCGTGCTCGGGACGGGCCTGGCCTGGCTCGTCACGGCGCACCGGTTCCCGGGCCGGCGGGTGCTCGAATGGGCGCTGGTGACGCCCCTGGCCGTACCCGGCTACGTGCTCGGGATCGTGTGGCTCGACACGTTGCAGGGGCCCCTCGGCGCCCGCGGGGTCCGCAGCATCTGGCTGTGTGCCGCGGTGCTCACCATGGCCCTGTACCCCTACGTGTACCTCCTCGCCAGGGCGGCGTTCCGCACCCAGTCGGCCGACGCCCTGGCCGTGGCCCGCAGCCTCGGCTGCACGCCGTGGCAGGCGTGGTGGCGAGTCACCCTGCCGATGGCCCGTCCGTCGATCGCCGCCGGAGCGGCGCTCGTGGCCATGGAGGTCCTGACCGACGTCGGCACGGTCCGGCTCTTCAACGTCAGCACCATCGCCGACGGCGTGCTCCGGGTCTGGTTCGGCACGGGCGACCGCAACGCCGCGGCCGAGCTCGCGACGCTCCTCATCGGTGCGGCCGTGCTGCTCATCGCGGTCGAACGCCTGCTCCGCGGCGGCGCCCGCTACACCCAGCG
>JBEIGA010000201.1:0-7678 GCA_040382135.1 Acidimicrobiales bacterium | reverse complement strand
GGCCGGGGGCAGGGCAGGGGGGGCGCCGACGACGCGCGGCGCCCGTCCCGCAGCGGCGGGCAGCACCAGGCCGCCGGCCACCGCCGCGTCGTCACCGAACGCGACCCGGTTGGCCCAGGGCCCGGAGCGCCCGTACCCGGTGACGGAGAACCACACCGTGCCCGCGTCGGCCGCCGCCGAGGGATCGAAACCGAGCGCGTCGAGCACCCGGGGGCGCGACGCCTCCACGACGACGTCGGCCCGGCTGACGAGCGCACGGAGGAACCGCAGGTCGTCCGGGTCGGCGAAGTCGACGGCGACCGCCTCCTTGCCCGCGTGCAGGAGGTCGAAGAACGCCGCCGGACCGCGGCGGGCACCGTCGGTGCGGCGAGCCCCCTCGACCTTGACGACCCGCGCCCCGGCGGCGGCGAGGAGCCGGGTACAGAGGGGTCCGGCCCACAGCGACGACAGGTCGACGACCAGCGGGGCGCCGCCGTGGCGCGCCGGGCCGCCGGGGGTGACGACGGCCGGCCGGACGCGCCGGTCGGCGTGACGGACCACCAGCTGCGCGTCCCGCCTCCCCGCGGGCACCGCGCCGACCGGGAGACCGAGCAACGCCGCCTGCTCCACGAGCGCCTCCACCGGACGGACGGCGACCGCCGCGGTGACCGCCCGCCAGTCGGCGGGATCGAGCGGCGCCTCGAGCCAGGCCGGCAGGAGGGCGAGGTCCTCCGGGCGGCCGAGGTTCAGCGCGAGCCAACCGTCGGCGGCCGCCAGCAGGTGGGCGTTCCCGCCGACCGACGTCGCCCCGCCCCGACCGAAGCCGGCGATGGCCGCCCGCTCCCCCAGGAGGGCGAGCGCATCCACGTCGACCCGTCGACCCCACCCGGAGACGGCGAGCCGATCCGTGAGGGCCGAGAGCACCGGGCCGAGCACCCGGACGGCGTCGACGGTCGCCGACGGCACCAGCTCGGGAGCGCCATCGGCCTCCCCCGTCAGGGCCATCGCCCCCGACCACGCCCACGCCGCCGCCGCCGGCCCGTCGTCGATCCCGACCGGCGACCCGCCGTCGGACCAGGCGAGCCCGAGGTCGGCCGCCGGGGCGGGGCCCGACGCCGACTCCCGGACCACCTGGAGGCCGAGGTCCTCCAGGACGCGGGCCGCGGCGTCGACGACCGGGCCCTCGCCGGCCACCACGACCGGGGGGAGGGCGTCGGGCCACGGAGTGGACATGGGGCCGAGCGTACGGCCGCCTTGGGTCACGCCTGGACCAGGTGGAACAATCACGTCATCTACGACCCAGCACTGGGAGGGGAATCCATGCCGGAGCTCAAGCCGGGCTCGCGCTGGAAGAGCGCGGTGTGCACCACCGAGGTGATCGTCGTGAAGTCGCCGGGAGGCGACGTCGACCTCCGTTGCGGCGGCGTCCCGATGGGCGAGCCGGGCACCGAGGTGAGCGGCAGCCCCGCCGACGGCCTCGCCGACGGCACCGCCCTGGGCAAGCGCTACGTCGACGCCGAGGAGACCGCGGAGCTGCTCTGCACGAAGGCCGGCGACGGCACCCTGGGCATCGGCGACACGCCGCTGGCGCTCAAGGAGTCCAAGCCCCTCCCCGCCTCCGACTGACCGGGACGCCCGCGCCGTGAACATCATGATGCTGCTCGAGATGGCGGCCAGCGGCTTCGGTGACCGCGTCGCCGTCGGCAACCGCGAGGGCGGGCTCACCTACCAGCAGCTGTTCGACCGGGCCGGGGCGGCCGCCGACCGCTTCCGCTCCGAGCCCATCGAGCACGTGGCCATGGTCGACGTCGCGTCCGAGGCGCTGCCCATCAGCCTGTTCGGCGCCGCCTGGGCCGGGCTGCCCTTCGTGCCGATCAACTACCGCCTCGCCGACGACGAGCTGCGCGCCCTCGTGGCCCGCGTCTCGCCCGGCACGGTGATCTGCGACCCCGCTGCGGAGTCCCGGGTGCAAGGCGTCGACGGGGTGTCCACCGTGACCCGGCCCGACTACCTGGCCGACCTCGCCTCCCGTGCGCCGGCGGCGCCCGAGTGGGGCATGGACGCCGAGGACATCGCGATCCTGCTGTTCACCTCCGGCACCACCGGCGTGCCCAAGGCGGCGGTGCTGCGGCACAAGCACCTCGTCTCGTACATCTTCGGCTCCGTGGAGTTCATGGGCGCCGGCGAGGACGAGGCCACCCTGATGTCGGTGCCGCCGTACCACATCGCCGGCATGGCCGCGATCCTCAGCTCGGTGTACGCCGGCCGGCGCATCGTCCAGCTCCCGAACTTCAGCGCCGACGAGTGGGTCGACATCGCCATCCGGGAGGAGGTGACCCACGCGATGGTGGTGCCGACGATGCTGGCCCGCATCGTCGAGGTGCTCGCCGAGCGCAACGCCACGATCCCGTCGCTGCGGCACCTCAGCTACGGCGGCGGGAAGATGCCGCACCCGGTCATCGACGAGGCGCTGTACCTGCTGCCGCACACGAACTTCGTGAACGCGTACGGCCTCACCGAGACCAGCTCCACCATCTGCCTCCTTGGCCCCGAGGACCACCGTGAGGCGCACCGCAACGACGACCCCGCCGTCCGGCAGCGGCTGTCCTCGGTCGGGCGGCCCCTCCCGTCGATCGAGGTCTCGATCCGCGACGAGCAGGGCAACGAGGTCGAGCCGTTCGAGACCGGCGAGATCTGGGTCCGCGGCGAGCAGGTCTCCGGCGAGTACCTCGGCCGGGGCAGCCAGCTCAACGCCGACGGCTGGTTCTGCACCAAGGACGGCGGCTGGATGGACGGCGCCGGCTTCCTCTACATCTCCGGTCGCGTCGACGACATCATCATCCGCGGCGGCGAGAACATCAGCCCGGGTGAGATCGAGGACGTGCTCATGGAGCACCCCGCCGTTGCCGACGCCTGCGCCATCGGCGTCCCCGACGCCCACTGGGGCGAGCGGGTCGTGGCCGCCATCGTGCTGCACGAGGGCAGCGACGTCACCCAGGAGGAGCTGCAGGAGTTCGTGAAGACCTACCTGCGCTCGTCCCGCACGCCCGAGCACATCGAGTTCAAGCCCGAGCTGCCGTACAACGAGACCGGCAAGCTGCTGCGCCGGGTGATCCGCGAGGACCTCGCCCACCTCGGGGACGGCTCCACCCTGTGAGGCCCGCTGTTCCCGTGAGCTCGCCCGTCCGATGACCGGGGAGGTCTGGTCGCTCGCCGAGGCGGTGGAGCGGCTGGCCTCACCCGTCGTCGACCTGGAGCTCTCCCCGCTCCACGGCACACCCGTCGTGGTCGTGGACCTCGGCGACGCCCCGGCGCATCCCGAGCTCGAACGGCTGGCCACGCTGCCGGTCGTCGCCGTCGCCATCGCCCCCACCGACCGGGCCGATCTCGACGCCTTCGACGTCGTGGTCCCCGACCCGGAGACGGCAGCGCCCATCGCCGCGGCGTCGGCGGCGAACCCGATGGCCGCGGTCACGCTGGTGCAGCTGTTGCGACTGCAGGAGCGGCTCGGCCGCCTCGACGCCGTGGTCGCCGAGTCCCTCGCCTACGCCGCGCTCCAGGGCGGGCCGGAGCACGCCCGGTTCCTGGCCGGTCTGGGCCGACGGGTCCGGCCGGCCGACCCGTCGCCACCCGTGCTCGTGGAGCAGCGACCCGGGGAGCTCGTGCTCACCTTGAACCGCCCGCGCCTCCGCAACCCGCTGTCGGCCGAGCTGCGTGACGCGCTGGTCGATGCGCTCCGCGCCGCGGCCGCGGACCCGGACCGGCCCCACGTGCACCTGCGGGCGAACGGGCCCGCCTTTAGCGTGGGCGGCGACCTCGCCGAGTTCGGCACCGTCGGCGATCCGGCCACCGCCCACCAGATCCGGTCGGCCGCAAACGTCGCCCCGTGGCTGATCCGCCTCGCCGACCGGGTCACCGCCCACGTGCACGGGGCCTGCGTCGGGGCCGGCGTGGAGCTCCCCGCCTTCTGTCGTCACGTCGTCGCCGCGCCCGACACCGTCTTCTCGCTGCCCGAGGTGGCGATGGGTCTCGTCCCCGGCGCGGGCGGCACGGTCAGCGTCGCCCGCCGCATCGGCCGCCACCGCGCCGCCCGGCTCATGCTGACCGGCGAACGCATCGACGCCGCCACGGCGCTCGCCTGGGGCCTCGTCGACACCGTCGAGGGCTGAGGCGGGATGCACGACGCGAGCGGGGATCGCATCCTCACCCGGCGGAACGCCGGCGCTCGCGGTAGGCCTTGGTGTTGGTCCGGTTGCCGCACCTCGCGGTGTCGCACCAGCGCCGTGTCCCCGGCCGAGAGTCGTCGTGGAACAGCAGGCTGCAACGGGGACCGCAGCAACGGCGCAGGCGACCGTCTCCGGCGGTCGCGAACAGGTCGATCGCGTCTCGGGCGAGCGCGCTGAGCGAGGCGGCGACCGCTCCTCCCCGGGGGGCGACGAAGGCACAGGTGCCGTCCTCGGCGAGGACCGGGACGGGCGCGGGTTCCGCAGCCCGGCGGTTGAGGAGCGCTCGGTCGTCGGGGTCGATCGGCCCGCCGTCGATCAGGGCCGTCGCCGCACGATGGACGGCCTCGCGCAGGGCGCGGGCGGCGAGGAGGTCGCGGTGTGTGGGTGTGTCGGGCGCCGGGAGGCCCACCGCCTCGAGCCATCGGGCGAGGTCGACGGGTTCGGCGAGCAACTCGGTCGGCCGGACGGCCCGATAGCGGAGCGTCCAGGTGAGGTCCAGCGAGCGGCGTCCGCCGAAGCCGAAGGTGACGGGATCCGGTGGTGCGGGCACGAGGACCGGGAGGTCAGGGTGCGACGACGAGGGTCGCCTGGATCTCGAGGACGAGGTTCGCAGGGAGCGACGACACCCCGACGGCGAGACGTGCATGTCGACCGGCGTCACCGAACACCTCGACGAACACGTCGGAGGCGGCGTCGATGACCGTGGTGTGCTCGACGAACTCGGGGGTCGCGTTGACCACGCCGAACACGTGCGCCACCTGCACCACCCGGTCGAGCGAACCGAGCGTCTCGCGCACCGTGGCCAGCAGGTGCACCGCGGCGGACCGGGCCGCGGCGCGCGCCGCGGCCGTGGTGACGTCGCTGCCGCAGCGGCCGGCCAGGATCGAGCCGTCGGGCCCGGTGCCGAAGTGCCCGCCCACCCAGAGGTGGGAGCCGTGGAGCACGGCCGGCACGTACTGGCCGAAGGCGGGAAGCGCAGGCCCGAGCTCGATCGACGATCGGGTCAGGCGCTGTTCGTGGGTGACGGGTGCAGCAGCTGAGGGACCAGGCACGAGCCCCAGTCTAGACAGAGGTTGAACCTCTGTCGTACCGTGCGAAGCGCACGCGCGCGACCAGCCGCGCGGCGACGGACCAAGGGGACGGCGATGCTCGAGATGCGCGCCCGATGCGAACGATGCGACACCGTGCTCGCCGTGGACGGGGCGGCCGTGATCTGCAGCTACGAGTGCACCTTCTGCACACCGTGCGGAGGGGTGCTGGACCACCGCTGCCCGAACTGCGGCGGCGAGCTCGTGGCACGACCGCGGCGGGCCGCCTGAGCGGCGACGGGGCCGCTACAGGCGCTCGATGATGGTGACGTTGGCCTGGCCGCCACCCTCGCACATGGTCTGGAGGCCGTAGCGGCCACCGGTGCGCTCGAGCTCGTGGAGCATCGTGGTCATCAGGCGGGCACCGGTGCAGCCGAGCGGGTGCCCGAGGGCGATGGCGCCGCCGTTCACGTTGACCTTCTCGTGCGGGATGCCGAGCTCCTTCATCCACGCGAGCGGCACGGAGGCGAAGGCCTCGTTGCACTCGAAGACGTCGATGTCGTCGACGGTCATGCCCGTCTTCTCGAAGGCGTAGCGCGTGGCCGGGATCGGGCCGGTCAGCATGTAGATCGGGTCGTCACCACGGACCGAGATGTGGTGGATCCGGGCCCGGGGCTTCAGGCCGTGCTCCGCGACGGCCCGCTCCGACGCGACGAGCAGGGCGGCGGACCCGTCGGAGATCTGGCTGGCGACCGCGGCGGTGAGCCGCCCGCCCTCCACGAGGGTCCGCAGCGACGCCATCTTCTCGCGGGTGGTCTCCCGGCGCGGCCCCTCGTCGTGGACCACCCCGTTGAGCGGCTCGATCTCCCGCTCGAACCGGCCCTCGTCGATGGCCCGGATCGCCCGCTGGTGGCTCTCGAAGGCGAAGGCCTCCATCTCGTCGCGGGTGATCTCCCACCTCTCGGCGATCATCTCGGCGCCGCGGAACTGGGAGACCTCCTGGGTGCCGTAGCGGGCGACCCAGCCCTCGGAGGTGGAGAAGGGATCCGGGAACGGGAGCCCCATGGCTTCGGCCGCGAGCATCGCCGAGGAGATGGGGATCTGCGACATGTTCTGCACGCCGCCGGCGACGACGAGGTCCTGCACGCCGGCCATGACGCCCATGGCGGCGAAGCTCACCGCCTGCTGGCCGGAACCGCACTGCCGGTCGACCGTGGTGCCGGGGATCGCCTCGGGGAAGCCCGCCACCAGCCAGGCGGTGCGGGCGATGTCGCCGGCCTGCGGGCCGATCGCGTCGACGCAGCCGTAGATCACGTCGTCGACCGCCATCGGGTCGATACCCGTGCGCTCGACCAGCGCCTTGATGGCGTGGGCTCCGAGGTCCGCGGGGTGCACCGGTGCAAGACCGCCGCCGCGCCGACCGACCGGCGACCGGACCGCGTCGATGATGTACGCCTCAGCCATGGGGACCTCCTCGGGACCGACGCCCGCCAGTCTGCCGCGTCGGACCCCGAAGACCGAACTGGGGTCAGCGGGGTTCGCGGGGGAGGCCGAGGACGCGCTCGCCGAGCACGTTGCGCTGGACCTCGTTCGAGCCGGCGTAGATGGTGTGCGAGCGGCTGTAGAGGAAGGTCCGCTGCATGGCGTCGAGGAGGTACTCCTCGCCGAGGGCGCCCTCGCCGGCGGCGAGCGCCGACGTGCCCCGCACCAGCATCATCAGCTCGCCGAGGTCGCGGTGCCAGTTGGCCCAGTAGAGCTTGCCGATCGACATCTCGGGGCCGGGCACGCCGCCCGAGTCCACCACCGTGAGCATGCGGAGGTTGTTGTACCGCATGATCTCGAGGGTGGAGTAGGCCTGGGCGAGCTTCTGGCGAACCACGGGATCGTCCGCCGTGCCGTTCGCCTTGGCCAGCGCGAGCAGGTCGTCGAGCTCACGACGGAACGAGAGCTGCTGACCGAGGGTGGAGGCGCCGCGCTCGAAGCCGAGCGTGCCCATGGCGACCTCCCAGCCCCGCCCCACGCCGCCGACCACGTTCTCGACGCTCGTGCGGGCGTCGGTGAAGAACACCTCGTTGAACTCGGTGCCGCCGGTGATCTGGACGATCGGGCGGATCTCGATGCCGGGCTGGTCCATCTCGACGAGCAGGTACGAGAGGCCGCGGTGGCGGTCCGACTCGGGGTCGGTGCGGGCCACGACGAAGCACCACTGCGAGTACTGCGCCAGCGAGGTCCAGACCTTCTGGCCGTTGATGACCCACTCCTCGCCGTCGAGGCGGGCCTTCGTGGCGACGTTGGCGAGGTCCGAGCCGGCGTTGGGCTCGGAGTAGCCCTGGCACCACAGCTCCTCGCTGCGCAGGATGGGCGGCACGAACCGCTTCTTCTGCTCCTCGGTGCCGTAGGCGACGACCGTGGGGCCGAGCAGGGTGACGCCGAGGTTGGGCAGGC
>JBEIGA010000200.1:0-7680 GCA_040382135.1 Acidimicrobiales bacterium | reverse complement strand
CCGTCGTCGTCGTCGTCACCGCCGCCCCCGTACGGGTCGTCGGGCCAGCCGCCGCCGCCGCCGGCAGCCACCGTCGGGATCGCTGCGGTGGGAGGGACACCGGCTGCTCCGGCGACCTGCGTGTCGAACACCGAGCGGGGACCGTCGGCCTCGTAGCGGGGCAGGGGCCGGGCCGGAGGGGCCGGCGCGGGACCCTCGAGGTCCTCCCGGGTCACGATGCCCGGAGGAGGGCCGGTCGTGGGCCCGATCGCGGCCGATGCTGCGACGACCGCGGCACCGACGGCTGCTTCGTGGTCGGGTTCGCCCGCAGCCAGGCGTCGGGAGCGCAGCGCCGTGCGGGCCTCGCTGACGCCGACGGCCGAGACGGCGCCCAGCCCCGCGTCGTCGGCCGCGGCGAGCAGGGCGTCCACCTGGGCCAGGGTCCAGCCGTCGGGGTGGACGAGCAGCACGGCGTCGGGTCGGCGACCGTGCCGGGCCACGACCCGCGCCACGATGTCGGCGAGCAGGTGACCCACGAGCAGGCCGCCGTCCACCTCGAGCCCCTGCACCGTGAAGGTGCCTGCACCGAGTCGGCCGGCGACGTCGGGGACCAGACCCGCTGGTTCGGTGCGCGCCCGTTCGAACGCGGCCTCCCCCACCGTGACCGAGCCGTCGGTGGCGACGTGGGCCACTGACGGCATGGCCGCCTCCGTCCCGAGGCGCAGGACCCCCGGGGTGCCGTCGCGCTCGACGGCCGCAACCGTCCGCTCGCTGCCGATGTCGATGCCGAGGTGCAGTCCCATGCGGGGACACACGCTAGATCGCCGCAGGCCCGGACCGGTGGTTGCCCATCCGCACAGCAGTCGAACCGGAAAAACGAGAGAGGGCCGGCGGGGGGAGCCGACCCTCTCTCACGGCCGCTCAGACTCATCGGGGGGGATCGAGTCCGGGCCTCAGACGAACCGCTCGAGGGGGGATCGAGTCATCGGTTCGTTCGTTGCGAGCATCATTGTGAACCATTGCACGAGATCTGTCCAGCGCATCGCACAGATATTTGGCATCATCTCTGGCGATGGACCTCCGCCAACTCCAACACCTCCTCGCCGTCGCCGAACACCACAGCTTCTCGGCCGCGGCGAGGGCGCTGCACACGGTGCAGTCCAACGTCTCCACCCACGTCGCCCGCCTCGAGCGTGAGCTGCAGGTGGTCCTCGTCGATCGTCGCACGATGGACCTCACGCCCGAGGGCGAGGCCGTCGCCGCCCGTTCCCGCCGTATCGTGTCGGAGCTTCAGGCCATCGTCGACGACGTCGTCGCCCTCCGCGACGAGGTCCGGGGGTCGGTACGGGTCGGGGTGATCGGCACCACGGGGCGGTGGCTGGCACCGGCCCTGCTGCGGGCGATCGCCGATCGGCTGCCCAACGTCCGGCTGGTGATCGTCGATGCCACCACCACGTCGCTCGTCCCCCAGGTCGTCACCGGTGGGCTCGACCTGGCGATCGTCAACACGCCCTTCGCCGACCCCGACGTCGAGATGGAGATCCTCTTCGACGAGGAGCGGATCGTGGTGGCCCCCGAAGGTCACCCCCTCGCCGGGTACGACGAGGTGTCCATCACCGAGCTCGCCGGCCACACCATCCTCATGACGCCCCCCGGCACCGTGTTCCGCGACGCCGTCGATGCGGACGCCGGTGCCCATGGTGTGGTGCTCCAACCCCTCGCCGAGGTGGACGGCATGCGGCTGCTGGCCACGCTCGCGTTCCAGGGCTTCGGCCCGGCCCTCCTCCCCGCGAGCGCCCTCCCGGCCGCGTACTCGACCGCCTCCTGGCACCGGGTCCGTGTCCCCGAGCTCAGCCGCCGCAGCGTCGGGGTGATCCGGAGCCGACGCACCACGCTGTCCGCGCCGGCGCGCTCGGTCCTGCAGACGTTGCGGGAGGTCGTCGCGGAGACCGGCCCGCAGCAGCCGGGCATCCACGTCCGGACCTCCTGAGGCCGCGTGCGCCCCGCGCGCCGCCGAGCGGGATCGGGTCGCATGCGCGTGCAAGAGTGGACCCGACCATGAGCAGCCCATCCCCTGCCGCCGCCCCGACCACCGTCGCGGAGACCGAGATCCGGGCGCGGGCGCCCGGGTGCGTGACGGCACGGGTCCGCGTCCTTGGCGGCCGGCCTGCGGTCATCGTCCGGATCGACGGCTCCATCAAGCTCGGCGCCCTCTCCGCGCTCGACGGCGAGACCATCACCGAGGCGGCGAACCTGGCGCTCGAGAAGCGGTTGCCCCTCGTCTGCACCATCGCCTCGAGCGGCGCCGACATCCTCGAAGGGGTGAGCGCCCTGTCCGGGTGGGGGAAGGCGGCGCGCGCCATCACCCGCTGCTCAGGGGTGGTGCCGCTCGTGTTCGCGGTCACGGGCCCGGCGGTCTCGGGGCCGGCGCTCCTGATCGGGTTGGCCGACCTCGTGGTGATGACCGACGAGGCCTACGCCTTCGTCAGCGGCCCGGCGATGGTGCAGCAGTTCACCGGCGAGGTGCTCACCAACGAGCGGCTCGGCGGGCCCGGCATGCACCACCGGACCTCCGGCGTCACGAGCATGGTCGTGCCGGACGAGGACGCGGCGATGGAGGCGATCACGCACCTGCTGTCGTTCCTCCCGTCGCACAACGACCAGGCGCCGCCGGTGACGCCCTGCCTCGACCCCGTCGACCGGCCCCTCCCCGACGCCGCCGACGTCCTCCCCGCCTCGCCGACGGGCAGCTACGACGTGCGCGACGTCATCGCCATGGTCGTCGACGACGCCGATTTCACCGAGGTGCGCGCGGCATGGGCCGCGAACCTCGTCACCGGGTTCGCCCGCATCGGCGGGCGTCCGGTCGGCGTCGTCGCCAACCAGCCCCAGACCGTGGCCGGCACGCTCGACATCGCCGCGTCCCAGAAGGGCGGGCGCTTCGTCGCCACCTGCGATGCCTTCAACCTCCCGATCCTCACGCTGGTCGACACCTCGGGCTTCTACCCGGGCAAGGACCTCGAGTGGCGCGGGATGATCCGCTATGGCGCCCAGCTGGCCTTCGCGTACGCCCGCGCCACGGTGCCACGGGTCTGCGTCACGCTCCGCAAGTCCTACGGCGGCGCCTACATCGTCATGGACTCCAAGTACATGGGCAACGACGTGATGCTCGCATGGCCCTCGGCGGAGATCGCGGTCATGGGGGCCAAGGGCGCCGTGGAGATCCTGCACCGGCGGAACACGCCCGAGGAGCGCGCCGAGCTCGAACGGGCCTACGAGGACCGGCTCCTGAACCCCTACATCGCCGCCGAACGTGGCTCGGTCGACGCCGTCATCGATCCGGCGGACACCCGACGCGAGGTCGCCGCCGCCTTCGAGATGCTGCTCGACAAGCGCGAACGCCTGCCCCACCGTCGGCACGACAACGGACCCCTCTGAGGCCGCCCCGCGGCGGACGTGCAGTACCCCCTCCGGCGCCCACTACGATCGGGCCGGGGAAGCCGAGGACAAGGACCTGGAGTGACCGAGAGCATCACGATCACCGACAACCGCACCGGCGCGAGCTTCGAGGTGCCGATCGTCGACGGCGGGGTCGACTCCACCGCCTGGTCCAAGAACCTGCCCGGTCTGTGGTTCTTCGACCCGTCCTATGGCACCACCGCCGCAGCCGCGTCGGGCATCACCGAGCTCGACGGCGAGGCCGGCGTCCTTCGCCACCGCGGGTACCCCATCGAGCAGCTGGCCGAGCAGTCCACCTTCCTCGAGGTCGCCTACCTGCTCATCCACGGCGAGCTCCCTACCCAGGACGTGCTCGACGCATGGGTGCACGAGATCACGCACCACACCTTCATCCACGAGAACTTCCGCAAGCGGATGTTCGACGCGTTCCACTACGACGCCCACCCCATGGGGATGCTGGTGTCCACCGTGGCCGGTCTCTCGACCTTCTACCCGGAGGCCAAGGAGATCGAGGACCCCGAGGTCCGGATGCGCCAGATCGTCCGGCTCATCGCCAAGATGCCCACGCTCGCCGCCGGCGCCTACCGGTACAGCATGGGCATGCCCTTCGTGTACCCGGACAACGACCTCGACTACGCCGGCAACTTCCTCTCGATGATGTTCCGGATGGCGCAGCCGAAGTACGAGCCGGACCCCGTGCTCCGCCGCGCGCTCGACATCCTGTTCATCCTCCACGCCGACCACGAGCAGAACTGCTCCACCACGGCCGCCCGGGTCGTGGGCAGCTCCCACGCCGATCCGTACTCGGCGGTCTCAGCAGCGTGTGCGGCCCTCTACGGCCCCCGCCACGGCGGCGCCAACGAGGCCGTGCTCTCGATGCTCGACGAGATCGGCAGCTACGACCGCATCGACGACTTCATCGCCGGCGTGAAGCGGGGCGAGGCCAAGCTCATGGGCTTCGGCCACCGCGTCTACAAGAGCTACGACCCGCGGGCCCGCATCATCAAGCAGACCGCCGACGAGGTCTTCAAGGTCACGGGCACCAACCCGAAGCTCGACATCGCCATGAAGCTCGAGGAGGTGGCGCTCGCCGACGAGTACTTCGTCAGCCGGCGCCTCTACCCGAACGTCGACTTCTACTCGGGCCTCATCTACCAGTCGATGGGCTTCCCCACCGAGATCTTCACAGTGCTGTTCGCCATCGCCCGCACGGCGGGCTGGCTCGCCCACTGGAACGAGATGATGGGGCAGAACGCCCGCATCGCCCGCCCGCGGCAGCTGTACGTGGGCCCCGCTGTGCGGGACTACACCCCGATCGCGCAGCGCTGACCCCAGCGGTCACGACACGCCGACCGGGGCGGTCGGCGTGAACCGCACCGGCATCTCCTCCGGACCCGAGATGAAGTTCGACGCCCGGTAGGGCGGTCGCTCGTCCACCGCCAGGTGGAGGTCGGGCAGGCGCGTCAGCAGGCGCTCGAACATGATCCGCAGCTCGAGGCGGGCGAGCGACGACCCGAGGCAGAAGTGGGTGCCGAACCCGAACGCCAGGTGGTTGTTCGGGTGGCGCTCGATGTCGAACCGGAACGGGTCGGGGAACACGTCCTCGTCCCGGTTCGCCGAGGGGTACAGCATGATCAGCTGGTCGCCTGCCCGAAGGGTCTGGCCGCGGACCTCGACGTCGCGGGTCGCCGTGCGGGACATGTTCTTGATGGGCGTGACCCAGCGGAGCATCTCCTCGACGGCGGCCTCGATGCGCCCCGGCACGTCGGCCGCCAGCCTGGCCTGCTCCTCGGGGTGGGCGAGCAGGGCGAGCATGCCGCCGGTGATGACGTGGCGGGTGGTCTCGTCGCCGCCGATGAGGATGAGCAGGCTCTCCTGCACCACGGACTCGTCGTCGAGGCGCTCACCGTCGACCTCGGCGTGGCAGAGGATGCTGACGAGGTCGTCCGCCGGCGGACGGGAACGGCGGTCCTTGATCACCTCGAGCTGGAACGCCCGGAACTCGATGCCGGCGTGCATGGCGAGGAGCCGGGCCTCGTCGTCGGTGGCCGTGGTGCCGCGGATCATGTCGTCGCTCCACCGCAGCAGGTCGTCGTAGCGCTCACGGGGGAACCCGAGCATGTCGCCGATCAGCAGCAGGGGCAGGGGCGCGGCGATGTCCCAGACGAAGTCGCACTCGCCGCGCTCGCAGACGCGGTCGATGATGGCGTCGCAGATCGCCCGGATCTCCGACTCCTTGTCCCGCACCCGCTTGGGGGTGAAGCCGCGGTTGACGAGCTTGCGCCGACGGACGTGGTCGGGGTCGTCCATCGAGATCATCATCGGCAACGGGTCGCCGTGGGGGCGGGGGCTGCGGTGGCTCGAGAACGTGGCCTGGTCCTTCGAGATCCGGAGGATGTCGTCGTACTTCGTGATGGCCCAGACGTCGTTCGCCTCGTCGTGGTACACGGGCGCGTTCGCGCGCATCCACGTCCAGGTGTCGTGCGGCTCGCCGGCGTACCAGCGGCCGTCGAGCAGGTCGATGTCGGTGCGGGTGGGGTGGTTCGGCATCAGTGCTCCCGGATGTCGACGAGGATCTTCCCGACGTTGGCGTTGGTCTCCATGTACGCGTGCGCCTCCGCGATCCGCTCGAGCGGGTAGCGCCGGTCGACCGGCACCCGCAGGCGCCCGTCGGCGAACAGGGGCAGCACCTCGCGACCGAAGCGCTGGGTCACGGCGATCTTCTCCTCGATCGGCCGGCCCCGCAGGACGGTGCCGGTGATCGTGGCCCGCTTCGGCAGCAGGGCGCCGAGCTCGAAGGTGGCCTTCCCGCCGCCCATGACCCCGACCTGCACGATGCAGCCGCCCACGGCGAGGGCGTCGAGGTTGCGCTGGAGGTACTCGCCGCCGATGACGTCGAGCACGACGTCGACCCCCCGGCCACCGGTGGCGGACCTCGTCGCGGCGACCCAGTCCTCGGTCGTGTAGTCGACCACCAGGTCGGCGCCGAGCGACCGGCACGCAGCGACCTTGCCGGCGGAGGCGGTCACGGCGACGGACGCGCCGAGCGCCTTGGCGAGCTGGATGGCGGCCGTGCCCACGCCGGAGGCGCCGGCGTGCACGAGCGCCCACCGGCCGCTGGTGAGCCCGCCCTGCAGGACCAGGGCGTCCCAGGCCGTGATGAACACCTCGGGGATCCCGCCGGCGTCGGCGAGCGGGACCGACGGCGGCACGGCCAGCAGCTGCCGTTCGTGGACGGCGATCCGCTCCGCGTACCCACCGCCGCCGACGATCCCCATGACCGGGTCGCCGACCGACCAGGCGCCGACCCGCTCGCCGAGCTCGGCGACCCGGCCGGCGAGCTCGAGACCCGGGATCTCGTACGCCATGGGGGGCCCGGGGTAGAACCCCCGACGCTGGAGCAGGTCGGCGCGGTTGAGCGCCGTGGACACGACCTCGACCACGACCTCCTCGGGGCCGGGACGGGGCGCCGGGACCTCGCGGACCTGCAGGACCTCCGGGCCGCCCTTCTCCTCCAGCACGACCGCGCGCATGGTCTGCTCATCGGCTGCGGTCACAGCACCCCCCGGTGGGACGGACGTCCCCCAGAACGTACCCGCACGGGCGGGGGCTGCGGAGAGGATCAGACGAGGAGGGAACCGCGCAGCACGTCGATGGTGGCGTCGGTGACCCCGAGGGACCGGACCAGACCGTCCATCCCACCGTGTTCGGCCCGGACCAGCTCGAGGAAGCGCTCCATGCTCGAGGGCCAGGCGCGGGACACGCCCGGCGGGAGCTTGGACCAGATCGCCTCGACGATGTGCGGGTCCTCGGCGATCGAGCGGGCCTCGATCAGGTCGGCGACGAGCTCGGTGATCGCGTAGTCGGCGACGATGTCGTCGTCGGGCACCCCGAGCAGACCCAGCACCATGGCCGCCAGCACGCCGGTGCGGTCCTTGCCGGCGGAGCAGAAGAAGGCGACGGCGTGGCCGTCCGCGTCGGCGATCACCTCGATGCAGCGTGCGTAGGCGTCGGCACCGCCGCGGACCATCGAGAGGTACAGCTCGCCGATGTCGCGGGACGCGGACACGGCGACGACGGGCGCGGCGGCGTTGGCGGCGCGGTCCGTGGCCGAGATGTGCAGGTGCCGGCCCGGGACGTCGTCCGCGATCCGACCCTGGCGCTCCCGTTCGTGGGCGCCGCGCAGGTCGATCGTGGTGCGGATCCCGAGCGTCCCGAGCGCAGGGCGCAGGTCCTCGTCGG